>NZ_CP029552.1:2252500-2575000 GCF_003173775.1 Methylobacterium sp. 17Sr1-1
GCCGCGATCATGTAGTTGACCGCCGTGTCGCGGGCGGCGCTCCAGCGGTTGGTGAGCGGGTTGAAGACGACGCCGGTCGTGTCGGTGAGCTCAAGGCCGCCGGCCTCGACGGAGTCGCGCAGTTCGTCCGGGGTGACGAACTTGTCCCAGTCGTGGGTGCCCTTCGGCAGCCAGTTGAGGACGTATTCCGCCCCCACGATGGCCAGCGCGAAGGAGCGCATCGTCCGGTTGATCGTGGCGGCGAAGAATAGGCCGCCGGGCTTCACCGCCGTGCAGGCGGTGCGCACGAAGGCCGGCATGTCGGTGACGTGCTCGACCACCTCCATGGCGCAGACCACGTCGAAGCGCTCGCCCGAAGCCACCACGGCCTCGATCGTCTCGGCGCGGTAGCGCACCGGGACGCCGGCCTCGTCGGCATGGGCCTGTGCGATCTTCACGTTGGTGACCGCAGGGTCGAGGCCGGTCACCTCGGCGCCCAGGCGCGCCAGGGGCTCCGACAGAACGCCGCCGCCGCAGCCGACATCGACGAGGGTGAGGCCCGAGAGCGGCGCCGGCGCCAGCGGGTCGCGGCCGAAATGCCGGCAGACCGTATCGCGGATATAGGTGAGGCGCACCGGGTTGAAGCGGTGCAGCACCCGCATCGGCCCGGCTTCGTCCCACCAGGTCGCGGCCAGGCGATCGAAGCGGGCGACCTCGTCGCGGTCGATCGAGGGTCCGGTCGGTTCGCTCATCGGCGCCAAGCCTTCCTGTAGCGACAAGCCTTCCTGTGGGGATGGAGGTCTCGTCTCGACCGCCGAGGTAGCGCAGCCGCCGTCCCGGGCCAACCGCCCTGAGACGTCATGCGCAAGGACGGGTGCAAGGACGGCTGACGGACCGACTTGCCGGCCGCGACATTGACACCGCCCCGGCCCGCTTGTACCCGCCGGACGCCCGCGGCTTCGCGCTGCGGCATGAGACAAGTTTGTTCGATCGGATCCCCATGCCCCGCCTGGTGATGAAATTCGGCGGCACCTCCGTCGCCACGGTCGACCGCATCCGCAACGTCGCCCGCCACGTTGCCCGCGAGGTGCGGGCCGGCTACGAGGTGGCGGTCGTCGTCTCGGCGATGTCCGGCAAGACCAACGAGCTCGTGGCCTGGTGCAAGGACGCCTCGGCCCTTTACGCCCAGTCCGAGTACGACGCGGTCGTCGCCTCGGGCGAGCAGGTCACCTCCGGCTTGCTCGCCATCGTGCTCAACGAGATGGGCCTCAAGGCCCGCTCCTGGCAGGGCTGGCAGATCCCGATCGAGACCTCCGACCAGCACGGCTCGGCCCGGATCCAGAACATCGACGGCGCCCGCCTCGATGCCGCCTTCAAGCGCGGCGAGGTCGCGGTGATCGCCGGCTTCCAGGGCATCCATGCCGAGACCGGCCGCTTGACGACCCTCGGGCGCGGCGGCTCGGACACCAGCGCGGTCGCGGTCGCGGCGGCGATCGGCGCCGAGCGCTGCGACATCTACACCGACGTCGACGGCGTCTACACCACCGACCCGCGGGTGGTGCCGAAGGCCCAGCGCCTCGAAAAGGTGGCCTTCGAGGAGATGCTCGAGATGGCCTCGCTCGGGGCCAAGGTGCTCCAGGTGCGCTCGGTCGAGCTCGCCATGGTGCACCGGGTGCCGACCACCGTGCGCTCCTCCTTCGACGACCCCGACGACGCCCGCCCCGGCACCCTCATCTGCGACGAGGACGATATCGTGGAACAGCAGATCATCACGGGCATCGCCTTCTCGAAGGACGAGGCCCAGATCACGCTTCGCCGGGTGAAGGACAAGCCCGGCATCGCCGCCGCCATCTTCGGCCCGCTGGCAGACGCCAACATCAACGTCGACATGATCATCCAGGTCGTGTCGGGCGACGGGGCGGCCACCGACATGACCTTCACGGTGCCGGCGGCGGATTACGAGCGCGCCCGCACGATCCTCGACGCGCAACGCGGCGCGGTCGAGTTCGAGCGGATCGAGGGCGCCACCGACGTGGTCAAGGTCTCGGCGATCGGCGTCGGCATGCGCAGCCATGCCGGCGTCGCCGCCAAGGCGTTCCGGGCCCTGGCCGAGAAGGGCATCAACATCCGGGCGATCACCACCTCGGAGATCAAGTTCTCGGTGCTGATCGACGCCGCCTATACCGAACTCGCGGTGCGCACGCTGCACTCGCTCTACGGCCTCGACAAGGCCTGACCCTTTCGGCCCGGACGAGATCCGGGACCCGACGAATCGATCCCCAACGCCCCGTCCGCGACGACTCGCGAGCGGGGCGTTCCTGCAGGGAGCGGGGGATCGGCCCCGTCCCCCGGAAAGGTCGCTTGCCCGCCGGGCGCCGGACTCGCTATACGGCGATGACGGGGCCGATGCGTCAGGCCCGCGCAGGATCGGCCTCAGGGTTGCACTGCGCCGGGTCCGGCTCGCTAAAGGGTGGAACACGACACGATGCCCGCAGCGCCTGGAGGCCCGCGCCTGCTACTGCGCCGCCTTCGCGAGGCCATGGCGGAGCCCGTCGGCCCGCAGGCGCGCCTCGACCGCATCGTGGTCCTGATCGCGTCCAACATGGTCGCGGAGGTCTGCTCGGTCTACGTCCTGCGCGACGACGGCAACCTCGAACTCTTCGCCACCGAAGGTCTCAACCGCGAGGCGGTGCACCTCACCACCATGCGGGCCGGCGAGGGCCTGGTCGGCCTGATCGCCGCCACCGCCGAGCCGCTCTCGCTCTCCGACGCCCAGTCGCATCCCGCCTTCTCGTACCGGCCGGAGACCGGCGAGGAGGTCTACCACGCGTTCCTCGGCGTGCCGCTCCTGCGGGCCGGCAACACACTCGGCGTGCTGGTGGTGCAGAACCGCACCTACCGGGTCTATTCCGAGGAGGAGATCGAGGCGCTCCAGACCACCGCCATGGTGCTGGCGGAGATGATCGCCTCGGGCGAGCTGCAGGCCCTGTCGCCCGGCACCGTCAGCGCCTCGCGCCGGGCGCTCAGCCAGTGCGGCGTGGCGCTCGCCGACGGCGTCGGCCTCGGCCACGTCGTGCTGCACGAGCCGCGCATCGTGGTCCGCAACCTGATCGCCGAGAATGTCGAGCGCGAGGCCTCGCGCCTCGACACCGCCATCGCGGAGGTGCGCGCCGCCATCGACGACCTCGTCGAGCGCGGCGACGTCGCGGGGGCCGGCGAGCACCGCGAGGTGCTCGAGACCGTGAGGATGTTCGCCCACGACCAGGGCTGGCTCCGGCGGATGCGCGAGGCGGTGCTGTCGGGCCTCACTGCCGAGGCGGCGGTGGAGCGGGTGCAGTCGGACAACCGCGCCCGGATGCTGCGCCAGAGCGATCCCTACCTGCGCGAGCGCCTGCACGACCTCGACGACCTCGCCAACCGGCTGCTGCGACAGCTCGTCGGCCACCCGACGGTCGGGCCCGACGCGATGCCGGAGAACGCCATCCTGGTGGCCCGCTCGATGGGTCCGGCGGCGCTCCTCGACTACGACCGCGCCCGCCTGCGCGGCGTGGTGCTGGAGGAGGGCGGTCCGACGAGCCACATCGCCATCGTGGCCCGTGCGCTCGGCATCCCGGCGGTAGGCGAGGTGGCGAACGCCACGGCTCTGGTCGAGACCGGCGACGCCATCATCGTCGACGGCGGCACGGGCGAGATCCAGATCCGGCCCGGGCCCGAGATCGAGGCCGCCTATGCCGAGAAGGCACGCCTGCGCGCCCGGCGCCAGGAGCAGTACCGGTCCCTCCGCGACGTGCCGGCGGTCACCCGGGACGGGGTCGCGGTCGGGCTGCAGCTCAATGCCGGCCTCATCGTCGACCTGTCGCACCTGAACGAGACCGGGGCCGAGGGCGTCGGGCTGTTCCGCACCGAGCTGCAATTCATGGTCGCCGAGCGGATGCCGTCGGCGGCCGAGCAGCAGGTGCTGTACGAGGCGGTGTTCGATGCCGTCGGCGACCTGCCGGTGACGATCCGGACCCTCGACATCGGCGGCGACAAGGTGCTGCCCTACATGAAGGCGCTGGAGGAGGAGAACCCGGCCCTCGGCTGGCGGGCGATCCGCATCGGCCTCGACCGGCCCGGCCTCCTGCGGATGCAGCTGCGCGCACTCTTGAAGGCCGCCCGCGGCCGCCCGCTCAAGATCATGTTCCCGATGGTCGCGACGGTCGACGAGTTCGTCCAGGCGCGGGCGATCGTCGAGCGCGAGAAGGCGCACCTCACCCGCCACGGCCACCCACTGCCGGCGGATTGCCGCCTCGGCGTCATGGTCGAGGTGCCCTCGCTGCTGTTCCAGATGGACGAGATCGCGGCCGAGGCCGACTTCCTCTCCGTCGGCTCGAACGACCTGATGCAGTTCCTGTTCGCGGTCGACCGCGAGAACCGCCAGGTCGCCAACCGCTTCGACCCGTTGAGCGCCGCGGCGCTCCGCGCCTTCCGGCTGATCGCCGAGCGAGCCGAGGCCGCCGGCACCCCGGCCACGGTCTGCGGCGAGATCGGCGGGCGGCCGCTCGAGGCGATGGCGCTGATCGGGCTCGGTTTCCGCGCGCTGTCGATGTCGCCGGCCTCGATCGGCCCGGTGAAGGCGATGGTGCTGGGGCTCGATGCCGGCGCCGTCGCGGCCTTCCTGGAGCAGGAACTGGCGCGGACGCGGGACGGGGCGTCGCTTCGCCCGGCACTCGCGGCCTTCGCGGAGGAGCACGGCGTTCCGGTCTGACGGGTCCGGGCCGAATTGGCCGGCACCGCGAATTCGGTAACCTCGCCGTGCGATCGTTCTGACGTTGGGAAAGACCCTCTCCGGTTGCGAAGGCCCTGTGGCATGCGGGGCTTGCGGCGGAGTCCGCCGGCCGCCGCCTTTCGAGCTGGCGCTGACTGGAGAGGGGGTGAGAGATGTGAACGGCTGGCCGTTCGTGACGATCACCATCGTGAAACGCCCGACCGGATGGGTTGTCACCATCACGATCGGGCTGATGTAATGACGTCAACCTAACAAGAGGGGTCGCGGGGTGCCACCCGCGGCTCCTCGCCTGAAAAGATAGGGCATGCGACCCTCGTTCGCAAAGGGGCTCTCGCGTCCGCCCGCCGGCGGCATGGCTTTTGTCCACGGCCGCGCCGACTCCCCAACCCCCGCAGACCTGCTATACGCGGCACCATCTCCGGCACCGGGCGCGGGCCGCCCCGGATGACCCGGCTCGTCGCAATGGCCATATCCCGTTCATGATCGCGATCCCGTCCGACCGTCTCGACGCCATCCTGGCCCGCCACGACATCGTCACCGCCACCCTGAGCGCCGGGGAGGCCGAGGCGGAGAGCTTCGTGCAGCTCTCGCGCGAGCTCTCCGACCTCGATGCCGTGGTCGAGGCGATCCGGGCCTTCCGGGCCGCCGAGACGGCGCTCCGCGGCGTCGAGGAGATGATCGAGGAGGGCGATCCCGAGATGCGGGCGCTCGCGGCGGAAGAGAAGCCGGAGGCCGAGGCCGCCCGCGACGCCGCCGCCCGGGCGCTCCAGCTCCTGCTCCTGCCCAAGGACGCCGCCGACGAGAAGAGCGCGATCCTCGAGGTGCGCGCCGGCACCGGCGGCGACGAGGCGGCGCTCTTCGCCGGCGACCTCTTCCGGATGTATTCACGCTACGCCGACCTGAAGGGCTGGCGGGTCGAGGTCATCTCCGAGAGCCCCGGCACGATGGGCGGCTATCGCGAGGTCGTGGCCGAGGTAAAGGGGCGGGGTGTCTTCGCCCGGCTGAAATTCGAGAGCGGCGCCCACCGGGTGCAGCGGGTGCCCGACACAGAAACGCAGGGGCGCATCCACACCTCCGCCGCCACCGTGGCGGTGCTGCCGGAGGCCGAGGAGGTCGACATCCAGGTCAACGAATCCGACCTGAAGATCGACACGATGCGGGCGCAAGGCGCCGGGGGCCAGCACGTCAACAAGACCGAATCGGCGATCCGCATCACCCACGTGCCGAGCGGCATCGTGATCTTCGTCCAGGAAGAGCGCTCGCAGCACAAGAACCGGGCCCGCGCCATGGCGCTGCTGCGGGCCAAGCTCTACGACCAGGAGCGCAGCCAGAAGGACGCCGCCCGCGCCGCGGACCGCCGCGCCCAGGTCGGCAGCGGCGACCGCTCGGAGCGGATCCGCACCTACAACTTCCCGCAGGCGCGGGTGACCGACCACCGCATCAACCTGACGCTCTACAAGCTGGAGGAGGTGATGGCCGGCACCGCCCTCGACGAGGTGGTGGACGCGCTGATCACCGAGCACCAGGCGGCTCTGCTCGCCGCCGAGGGGATGGCGTGACCGGGATCACCCCGGAGACGAGCCGGATCGCCGCCCGGGCGAAGGCCGCGGACGAACTCGCCGCCCGCGGCATCGAGACCGCCGCCCTCGATGCCCGGATCCTGGTCGAGGAGGCATTGGGCGTCACCGCCACCGACCTCGCGTTGCGCGGAGGCGAGCCTGTCGGGCCGGAGGGCGCCGAGCGCCTCGGCGCCTCTCTCGCCCGCCGCGCCGCGGGCGAGCCGGTGGCGCGGATCATCGGCGCCTGGGAGTTCTGGGGCTTGCCGTTCTGGCTCTCGCCCGAGACCCTGGTGCCGCGCCCCGACACAGAGACCCTGGTCGAGGCGGCGCTCTCCTTGAGGCTCGATGGCCCGCATCGCATCGTCGATCTCGGCACCGGCACCGGCTGCATCCTGGTCGCCCTGCTCACCGAGTGGCCGCGGGCCATCGGCCTCGGCATCGACCGGTCGGTCGGCGCCCTGCGCACCGCCCGGGCGAACGCCGCCCGCAACGGCGTGGCGGAGCGTGCCGCCTTCGCGGCCGGGGACTGGGCCGCGGCGCTCGAAGGGCCGTTCGATCTCGTGGTGGCGAACCCGCCCTACATCGCGAGCGACGTCATCGCCGGCCTCTCGGGCGAGGTGCGCGACCACGATCCCCGCCTCGCCCTCGACGGCGGCCCGGACGGGCTCGACGCCTACCGCACCATCCTGGCCCAGGTGCCGCGGCTGCTGAGGCCCGGCGGTCATCTGCTGGTCGAGATCGGCTACGATCAGGAGGAGCCCCTGCGCCAGCTCGCCGCCGCCCACGGCCTTAGCCCGCAGGTCCGGCGCGACCTCGCCGGGCACCCGCGGGTGGTCGTGATGACCGCAATGATCGAACCGTGACGCGGATTCTTGAGGTTCCTGTGGCCTTTGTGCATAAAATCGGCGCGAAGTCCCTTGGCGTCGCCGGCCGAACCCGCTAACGTCCCGGGGCAGATCGTGAACGGTCCGGACAACACAGCCAGGCTCAGTTCTTCGGGCGCGACATTGAGCGCGGACCTTTGGACGATCTTCCACCACCGGGCAGACCAATGAGCGCGTAGGCGGTCCGGTGCCCCGCATCTGTGGATCGACGGTGGCCGGACCGTGAGACGGCCCGCGGTCGCACAGGGCAAGGCGGACATCGCTGGGGAGACGGAACGCGGCCCGGGAGAGGCCGCCCGGCTCCACGGACGACGACCCGCCGCGCGCGAAGTCCCGCCCTTCAAGTCGTCGAAGAGGGTCAGTCGAGGCCGATGAGACCGAACCAGAACAGGCGTATGCGTGGCCGCAACCGCAGCAACAACAAGGGGCCGAACCCGCTGACCCGGGCCTACGAGTCGAACGGCCCCGACGTGAAGATCCGCGGTACCGCCCAGCACATCGCCGAAAAATACGCTCAGCTCGCCCGCGACGCCCAGGCGAGCGGCGATCCCGTGATGGCTGAGAACTACTTCCAGCACGGCGAGCACTATTTCCGTATCATCGCCGCCGCGAACGAGCAGTATCGTCAGCAATACGGCGGCACCTACGGCCGCCAGGGCTACGACGACGAGGATGACGGCGACGACGAGGCCGCGCCGACGAACGGCTATCCGGCCCAGGATCGCGGCACCCACGAGCGTGGCCTCAACGGCTACGCCCAATCCGGCTACGGCGCCGCCGACGAGTACGGCGACCCCGGCCAGCAGCCGCAGCCCTACGACAATCGCGGCGACGACCGCCCGTCCCGCTTCGACCGGCAGGACCGCCAGGACCAGCCGCGTCAGGATCGGCCCGACCGGCAGGAGCGCCGCGAGCGCTTCCAGAACCGCCAGGAGCGCCAGCAGCGCGACCGCCAGGAGCGGTCCGAGCAGCGTCCCGAGCGGCAGGATCGCCCTGAGCGGCAGGACCGGGCCGAGCGCCAGGACCGCACCGAGCGTCAAGGCGGCGAGCGTCAGGATCCGTCCCGCGCCGAGCAGCCGCGCCAGGAGCCGGTGCGTCAGGAAGCCCCCCGTCAGGAAGGCTACCGCGAGGGCGGCCGCTCCGAGTTCCGCCGCGAGCGCCGCCGCGAGGAGCCCCGCTCCGAACCGGTCCTGGCCGCCGACGAGCCGACCGGCCTGCCGGCTTTCCTGACCACCCCGGTGCGTCCCGTGGCTCCGGCACCGGCTCCGGTCGAGGAGGCGCCGCCGGCGCCCCCCGCCACGCCGGTCGAGGCGGAGGCCGACGCCCCGGCCCCCCGTCCGCGCCGCCGCCGCCGCACCCGGTTCGAAGGGACCGAGGGCGGGGCCGAGCCCGCCGGGGAGCTGTTCCCGAAGCCCGCTGATCCGTCGGGCGAGTAGGCCCTCCGAGCGACGATTCGCCCGGCCTCCCGAAGGGGAGGCCGGGCTCGCGGCTGGACAGGGTTGCCAAGCTGCCTTGCCAAGCCGCCCTGACCGAGGCGCCGGACGAATTTTGCCTCGCCGCCCGTGGCGTTTCCCGCGCGGCTGCCTACCTGCCGCCCTGAAACGAACCGGATCTCAGGCGGAGCGTACCATGACCCACCACCCCGCACTCGCGAAGGGCCGCGTCGCCGTCGTCACCGGCGCGGCGAGCGGCATCGGTCTCGCGGCCGCCACGGCCTTCGCCCGGGCGGGCCTGCGGGTGGTGCTGGCCGATCTCCCCGGCGAGGCCCTGGACCAGGCCGGCCGCGCCGTCGCGGCCGCGGCGCCGGGCGGTGCGGCGGATGTCCGCGCGGTGCCGACCGACGTGACCAAGCTGGAAGCGCTGGAGGCCCTGCACCGCGAGGCCGACGCCCTCGGGCCGGTCGCGCTGCTGATGGCGAATGCCGGCATCGAGGCCGGCGGACGCTTCTCCTCCGACGCCGCGACCTGGCACCGCATCATCGATACCAACCTGTGGGGCGTCATCAACGCCGTCCAGGCCTTCGTGCCGGGGATGGTCGCGGCGGGGACGCCCGGGGCGGTGATCGTCACCGGCTCGAAGCAGGGCATCACCACGCCGCCCGGCAACACGCCCTACAACGTCAGCAAGGCGGGCGTGAAGGTGACGGCCGAGGCGCTGGCGCACGAGCTGCGCGAGACGGGTGCTCCCGTCACCGCCCACCTGCTGATCCCGGGCTTCGTCTATACCGGCCTCACCCGCGCCCGCGGCGCGACCGAGAAGCCGGCCGGCGCCTGGACGCCGGAACAGACCGTGGACTTCATGCTCGAGCGGATGGCGGGGGGCGATTTCTACATCCTGTGCCCGGACAACGAGACCACCCGGGAGATGGACGAGAAGCGGATGCGCTGGGCCGCCGACGACGTGATCCGCAACCGGCCGGCCCTGTCGCGCTGGCACCCCGACCACAAGGCGGCCTTCGCGGCCCACATGGAGACGCCTTTGGACGCGCCGCCGGAGGGCGGGAGCCACGGGGCGGACGAGGGCGTCAAGGAGGCCGCGGCGACGCCGGCCTCGTTCTGACGCGGCCGGGTCGACCGGTCATCGCCCGACCGACTGAAATACCCTTCCGGTCGTTCCGGAGCTGCGTCGCGGCCCCGGAACGACGCCGGAGGATGGGAGGACCGCCGCGAGGGGCGCAGACCGCGCGATCGACGCAAGACCGGGCCGGACGAGAACGCCACGTCCGCCAGACACAGCGGCTGGCCGCGCCCTTGCAGGGACGGCCGGCACCAGCGGGAGACCCGTCACCCGATGCACAAGATCATCCCCGTCGCCCCCTTCGATGCCGTCGTGTTCGGCGCCACCGGCGATCTCACGATGCGCAAGCTGCTGCCGGCGCTCTACTACCGCTTTCGCGACCGGCAGATTCCGGAGGCGAGCCGCATCGTCGCGGCGGCGCGCAGCCGCCTCGACACTGGAGAGTACCGGGACCTCGCCGCCGCGGCCCTGGAGCGCCACGTGCCGGCCGCCGACCGCGACCCCGACACGCTGACCCGCTTCCTCGACCACCTGCGTTACGTGGCGGTGGACGGGGCCGGCGAGGCAGGCTGGCAGGACTTGGCGGACCTGCTCGCCGAGCATCCGGACCACGTGCGACCCTACTATCTCGCCACCTCGCCGAGCCTGTACGGTGCGATCTGCCGCAACCTCAGCGCCCACGGGCTGATCGGCGAGCGCTCCCGCGTCGTGCTGGAGAAGCCGATCGGCCACGACCTCGCCTCGGCCCGGGCGATCAACGACCAGGTCGGCAAGGTCTTTCCCGAGAGCCAGATCTTCCGCATCGACCATTATCTCGGCAAGGAGACGGTGCAGAACCTCCTGGCCCTGCGCTTCGCCAACACGATCTTCGAGCGGCTGTGGAACGCCGACGTGATCGACCACGTGCAGATCACCGTGGCGGAGACGGTGGGGGTCGAGGGCCGCGGCGGCTACTACGACACCTCGGGGGCTCTGCGCGACATGCTGCAGAACCACATGCTGCAGCTTCTCTGTCTCCTCGGCATGGAGAGCCCGCTCTCGCTGGATGCCGACGCGGTGCGCGACGAGAAGCTGAAGGTGCTCCGCGCCCTGAAGCCGATTCCCGCCCACGAGGTGCCGATGCGCACCGTGCGCGGCCAGTACGTCGCCGGCGCCGTCAACGGCCAGCCGGTGCCGGGCTACGTCGCCGACCTCGCCGAGGACCGCACGAGCCTGACCGAGACCTTCGTGGCCCTGAAGCTCGAGCTGATGACCCCGCGCTGGGCCGGCGTGCCGTTCTACCTGCGCACCGGCAAGCGGCTGCCCCAGAAGGTCTCCGAGATCGTGGTGCAGTTCCGCTCCTCGCCGTTCAGCATCTTCTCCGACGAGTTCGCCCGCGAGCCGAACCGCCTGGTGATCCGGCTGCAGCCGCAGGAGGGCATCAAGCTCGAGGTGATGACGAAGGAGCCGGGCCCCGGCGGCATGCGCCTGCGGGCGACGGGCCTCGACATCTCGTTCGAGGAGACCTTCAACCAGCGCTACCCGGACGCCTACGAGCGCCTGCTGATGGACGTGGTGCGCGGCAACGCCACCCTGTTCATGCGCCGCGACGAGGTCGAGGCGGCCTGGGCCTGGGCCGACACCCTGCTCAACGCCTGGGCCGACCGCCCGGAGCCGCCGCGCCCCTATCCGGCCGGCACCTGGGGCCCCACTGCGGCGATCGCCCTGATCGAGCGCGACGGCCGCACGTGGCACGAAGATATCGGCTGACGCCGATTCGGCACGAGGACATCGGCCGCCGCCTCTGCGGCTGATTGGAATAAATCCAAGATATCTCAAGGGGATGACGGCGAGATCGGACCTGCGGCGGCTTTCCTTCCGGCGCTCGCCGCTCTAGAGGAGCCGCGAGACAAAGGCCCGCTTCGCGCCCCGGGGCGCGAAGCGGGCGCCGAGGAATTCCGTCATGTCGCCCTGCCGTCCCGCCCTCGCCAGCCTCCTGGTCCTCGCTGCCGTCCTGGGCGGGCCCGCCCGCTCCCAGGACGAGCCGGCGGCCGAGGCGCCCGCGGCCGAGGCCCCGGCCCACAAGCCCGCACCGAAGCCGGCACCCCGCCGCCCCGCGCCGAAGCCCGCGCCCGCCCCGAAGGCCGAGGCGACGCCCGCGCCGGTGGCCGCTCCGACGGGGGCCTGGCCCAATGGCGCGAGCGCGGTGAGCGAGGTCTACGGCGACTGGACCGTCAGCTGCACCCGCGAGAACGAGAAGCGCCAATGCCAGCTCTCGCAGGCGCAAGGGGTGGCCCAGACCGGGCAGCGCCGCTTCAGCATCGAGCTCAACGCACCCCAGGACGGGCGCAGCAACGGCCTGCTGCTGATGCCGCTCGGCCTGTCGATCGATCCCGGCGTGACGTTCAAGCTCGACGACGCGACCCTCGGCAAGGGCGCGCCCTACACCTCCTGCGTCCAGGCCGGCTGCATCGTGCCGATCAGCTTCCCGACCGTCGCCACCGACGCGATGAAGACCGCCGTGAACCTGCGCGTCACTGGCACCAAGCCCAACGGCGAACTCGAGACCATCACGGTGCCGCTCGCCGGGTTCGCCGCTTCGCTCGCCCGGATGGCGCAGCTCCTGAGCTGACGTCTTCACCGCCTGCTCACGGTTCGGGCGCAGGCTGGCGGGATGAGCATCGATTCCACCTCCCTCGCCACCGGCGCCCTCGCCCAGCAGAACGCCGCCTTCAGCCAGCAGGTCGCGACCCTCGCGATGCGCCGCCAGATCGACGCGGAGCGCTCCGTCGCCGGCCTGGTGGCCGAGACGGCGAGCGCCCCGGCCGCGAACGCCCCGGTGCCGCCGGGGCAGGGGCGGGTGCTCGACGTGACGGTGTGATCGCAGAGTGTGGCCACGTCACACCGATCCCATTTACGACCTCATCCTGAGGTCGTGGATGGGAGGTGAGGGGAGCAGCGAAAGGCTGCCTCCAGATTGGCGAGGACACGACATTGCGCGTCGGTCATCACGCTGCCGCCGGGCGCGCCAGACTCTGCCTGCCCGTGAGGCAGCCGCCGGCCAGGAAACCCGGCCGATCCCCGCGCACGTTTGGCATGAGACCTGCAATCCCCCCTCGTAGGCTGGCCGCACGGCCCGCGGGGCAAAGACGCCCGAGCCTTGGACACGGAAGTCCGACAGACTGAGGAACCGGGACCGGGACGACCGGGCCGGAGATCCTCACCCTGAAGCGCGTCGAAGACCCCCCGCGGGGGCTGCGTGAGGCTCCGATATGGCCAGTTTCAAGACCGTCATGAAGTCGGGTCATCCCCCGACCCTGTTCGCTGCGTTCCTGTACTTCGATTTCTGCTTCGCGATCTGGGTGCTCAACGGTGCCATGGGTCCGTTCATCACCGAGACCTACAAGCTCACGCCGGCCCAGACGGGCTTCATGATCTCGCTGCCGATCCTCGCCGGCGCGATCATGCGCTTCCCCCTCGGCGTACTCGCCCAGTATATCGGGCGCAAGAACGCCGCGATCACCGAGATGTCGCTGATCGTCCTGGCGATGGCCTACGGCTTCTTCCTGGTGCATTCGTTCAACGACGTGCTCGCCATGGGCGTGCTGCTCGGCATCGCCGGCGCCTCGTTCGGCGTGGCGCTGTCGCTGGGCTCGGGCTGGTTCCCACCGGAACACAAGGGCTTGGCGATGGGCATCGCCGGGGCCGGCAACTCGGGCACCGTGCTCGCCGTGCTGTTCGCGCCGCCGCTCGCCCAGGCCTATGGCTGGCAGGCGGTCTACGGCTTCGCCGGCGTGTTCATGCTGATCCCGCTCGCCGTGATGATCGTCCTCGCCAAGGAGCCGCCGGACCGCGAGCACCAGAGCTTCAAGGAGCACGTCTCCTGCCTGTTCGAGAAGGACGGCTGGGCCTTCAACCTGATCTACGTCATCACCTTCGGGGGCTTCATCGGCCTGTCGAACTTCCTGCCGACCTTCTTCTACGAGCAGTTCGCCGTCACCAAGATCGAGGCCGGGCGGCTGACCATGCTGGCCGCCCTGATGGGCTCCGGCATCCGCATCCTCGGCGGCTACTTCGCCGACCGGATCGGCGGCATCCTGGTCCTGACCGTGGTTCTGCTCGCCGCCGTCGGCTCGTTCCTGGCGCTCACCGCGGCACCGACGCTCGTCATGACCACGCTGCTGTTCATGTTCTGCTTCGCGGCGCTCGGCGCCGGCAACGGCGCGCTGTTCCAGCTCGTGCCCCTACGCTGGCCGACCAACACCGCGGTAGCGGGCTCGATGATCGGCGAGGTCGGGGCGCTCGGCGGCGCCATCCTGCCGAACGCCATGGGCCTGTCGAAGCAGTATACCGGCGGCTTCGCGGCGGGCTTCCTGTTCTACGCTGCCTTCACGGCCGTCGTCCTCGGCTGCCTCGCCCTGTGGTCGCGCAAATGGGTCGGCGCCTGGGTGGGCCCTCGCGGCAAGGTCCTGGCCGCCGCCGGAACCGGGGCGCCGGCCGCGACCGAGAGCCCGATCGGCACCGTGCAGCGCGCCTGAGCGGGAGCACGGCCCGACCGCACGGTGATCGGGCCGTTCCTACACTCCATCGCGCCCGTCGCTCACCACGCGGGCGAAGACCAGCACGTCGACCGCCGTCGCCCCGCCGCGCAGGAGCGCCCGGGCGGCGGCGTTGGCCGTCGCCCCCGTGGTCAGCACGTCGTCGACGAGGAGGACGCGCCGGCCCTGGAGGCGCGGCCGCATTCCGTCCGGGACCCGGAAGGCGCCCTGGAGGTTCTCGGCCCGGGCGGCGCGGCTCAGGCCCACCTGCTGCCGGGTGCGCCGCACGCGGGCGAGAAGCTCGGGAGCCACGGGCACGCCGCTGCCGCGCGTCGCGGTGCGGGCGAGCAGGGCGGCCTGGTTGAAGCGCCGCCGCCACAACCGCCAGCGCCAGAGCGGCACCGGCACCACGAGATCGGCCTCCGCCATCAGCTCGGCGCCCGCCCGCGCCATCATCCCCCCGAGCGCCCCCGCGAGGTCGAGCCGGTCCTCGTATTTCAGCCGCTGCACCAGCCGCCGCGCGGTCGCGTCGTAGCGCGCCACCGCCCGGGCGCGCTGATAGACGGGCGGATCCGCGAGCGCTGCCGGCGAGAGCAGGCCCGGCGCACCGAGATCGACCGAGAACGGGGTGCCGAGCCGCTCGCAATAGGGCCGCTCGATGAAGCGCATCTCGCTCCAGCATCCGGCGCAGAGGGCGTGCGGCACCGCCGTCGCGGCCCCGCACGCGATGCAGCTCGGCGGATAGACCAGCCCGACGAACCCCCGCAGCGCGAGGCCGGGCAGCCCGGCGAGGCGGTGCAGGCCTCTCACGCGCACCGCGCCCGTCACCCGGACCTTGCTGCGCCGATGGGCAGATCTGCCGCCCGGAACAGCAGAGATCCGGTGCCCACGCCGTCGCCCGGCTGTGTTCGAGCGGAAACAGCAGGGAGCAAACGCTTAGCCACGACTAATTGTCGGGCGGGAGGCATTGCCACGGGGCAGCGATAGCCGCAAGATTGAGCATAACAAGAGAAACAGGAGGAAATGATCATGGCGATGGCTCCGACCCTGTCCCGACCGATCGATGTGCTCGGTGCGGCGCAGCAGGATCCGCTCCGGCCCCCTCGCGACGGCCACGGCTTCGCCGATGGTGCGGAGGCCGCCGACCGCCCGGCCTCCTGCCCGGCCGCCGTGCCGATCGAGAACCAGCGCGAGCGCGCCCAGCAGGATTTCAAGCAGATCTGGAATCTCTGCACGCTGGCGCATTAGAGCATTCTTTCGACGACGGGGACACCGGTCCCTCGCGGATCGCGGGACGATGCGTTCCGCGAGTCCGGCCGGTCGCCGTGCGATCCTCAGCGCGGCCGCGCCCGCAGGGCGGCGAGGGCGTCGTGATGCAGCAGCAGCACGTCGGTCGCCGCCGCCAGCTTGCGGGCCGCGGGCGTGAACCCGGCATTCGAGACGACGGCGGCGCGATCGGCGCCCCAGTAGCTGCGGGCCGCCACCACCTCCTGCACCGCGCCGTTGCCGACGGGCTTCGCGTAGCGCTTGCACTGCACCACCAGCCGCACCCCGTCCCGCTCCGCCACGACGTCGGCGCCCTGGTCGCCGGCGGCCTTCGTGGTGCGCGCCTCCCAGCCGGCCTGTTCGAGCAGGGCGGCGCAGTAGCGCTCGTAGGCGATTCCGTCCTCCGGCAGGTCCTCGGCCTCGTCCGGTGCCGCGACGCTCAAGGACGCCGCCTCGACGATGTCCAGGATCTCGTCCCAACGCGCCTCGATCAGGTCGCCGTAGCCCTCGGCCTCCAGCCGCGGCAACACCGTGCGCTCGGCGAAGTAGGTGCGCTCCCGCAGCCAGCCGTCGAGGATCTCGTTGCCGTAAGGGTCGACGTAGCTCTCCTGCCGGCGGCGCAGGGCCAGGGTCTCGCGGTGGCGGCGGGCGATCGCCCGGACCCGCCGACGGAAGCGGCCGCCGCGCCCGAGCCGGTGCACGACCAGCGCCAGCACCACCACGCCGGCGACGGCGAGCGCCCGGGGTCCGAACCACAGGCTCGCCGCTCCCCCGGCCACGATGGGCCAGAACAGGCGGTCGGCGAGGGTGGAGGGGCGGCGCATCGGGGGCTCTCTCTCGCGCCGCGCGACCGCGGCCGGACGGCCCGGATTCTCCGCGGGACCGCCTTGTCCCCAGCCTAAGACACCGCCTGTCCCCGGTGTCATCCACAGCTGAACGCACAGAGCGCCGAATCCTGTGCGGTTTCTCCTGCGCGGCTTCGCCTCACGGGAGCGTGTCGAGGCGAAGTCTTCGCGGCGCTTGCATTCGGGAGGTCGGGCATCCGATCCTGGCGTTTCGCCGAGAGCCCCGCACGGGCCGGCGCAGGGGAGTCCCCGGATGAGATCACGCGTCGTCGCGCTTCTCGCCTGCCTCGTCGTCGCCGGAACGGCCGGGCCTCCCGTCCGGGCGGGAGGCGATCCGGTCGAGGTCGACGTCGCCCTGGTGCTCGCCGTCGACGTCTCCCTGTCGATGACCGGCGACGAGCAGGCGGTGCAGCGGGAGGGCTACGTCGAGGCGTTCCGCAATCCGGCGGTGCACCAGGCGATCCGCCAGGGCATGGTCGGGCGCATCGCCGTCACCTATGTCGAGTGGGCGGGCGTCGGCAACCAGCGGATCGTGGTGCCCTGGACGCTGATCGCCGGGCCCGAGGAGGCGAACGGCTTCGCCGAGAAGCTGGGTCAGAGCCCCCCCCGGCGCTCGACCTGGACCTCGATCGCCAGCGCCATCGACTTCTCGGCCGGCCTGCTCGCCGGCAGCGGCTTCGAGGCGACGCGGCGGGTGATCGACGTCTCGGGCGACGGCCCGAACAACCAGGGCCGCGCGGTGACCAAGGCCCGGGACGACGCCGTCGGCCAGGGCATCGTGATCAACGGCCTGCCGCTGATGATCCGCGAACCCAGCGGACCCTGGGACATCAAGGACCTCGACCTCTACTACCGCGACTGCGTGATCGGCGGCAGCGGCAGCTTCATGGTGCCGGTACGCGAGCGCGACCAGTTCGCCGCGGCGATCCGCACCAAGATCATCCGCGAGGTCGCGGGCCGCGAGGGCGAGCCGCTACTGCGGCGGGCCCAGGGCGAGGCCCGCGCCAATTACTTCGTCGGCGAGCGCCCCAACCCCGACTGGGATTAGGGCGCCCCGATCAATGCAACCTGAGGGCGCATAAACGGAGGCTGCTCAAGCCGACCTGCGGATCAGTCCTCGGCGTCCAGATCCTGACCGTTGGCCGCGCCGTCGCGCTGGAACTTGCGCCGCTGCTGCCCAAGACCCATGGTCTTCGCCAGCTCGGAGCGCGCGGCCGCATAGTTCGGCGCCACCATCGGATAATCCGGCGACAGGTTCCACCGCTCGCGATACTCCTCCGGAGACAGGCCGTAGCGGGTGCGCAGGTGGCGCTTGAGCGACTTGAACTTCTTGCCGTCCTCGAGACAGACGAGGTAGTCCGGCATGATGGACTTCTTTATCGGTACGGCCGGGGAGAGGGGCTCGGCCGGCTCGGCGGTGCCGGCGCGGCCGAGGCCGTCCAGAGCGTTGTGGACCGACGTGATCAGGCCCGGCAGATCGCCGACCGGAACCGAATTGTTGCTCACGAACGCCGCCACGATGTCCGCGGCGAGCCCGATATGGTTCGTCGACGCCTCACTCTCACTCATCACATCGGCCCTCTTCTGAAGGTAGACCCGCCGGACGCTTCGACATTCCCACCTCAGGACTCGGATGCCGCAGGGCCGGTCTGTCTTTGCTTAACGGTGCAACTATGATGTCGGCGGCGGAACCGCAAGGGAAAAAGAAGCAACGCCGGCCCGCGGTCAATCGCCCGGCGAAATTCTTGTTGATCCCGGTTGCAGGGAGCGGTTGTGCTGAACTCACCGTTCGCGGGGGAGCCGTCCAACTCGACCGAGAGCCGAGGCCCGGCACCATCCTCTTTGGCTTATGCCTTTCGCGCGGCAACAGCACCTTTCGGACGAGCAGAAGAACATATCTTGTTCGTAGGCGATGTCAGGCAGCAGGACTCAACCTGGCGTCAGCAACCGTGAGACGGCAAGACGTCCACCGATGGTTACAGATGCATAAAATGTTTCGCGATTTCATCATGCGCGAGCGGATCGACCGTGCACGACGCTTCGCGCGCGACCGCACTGGCGTTCCATGTCCAAGGAATCGATTCCCGCCCATCACATGTTAGATGCAAGGCCGCCACAACCGATGGAAGCGGGCATTCCCCGGCCCGACTTGCTCCGAGGATTGCGACGCGATGCGGACTCGATCGGGGCAGGGCGCCGCCGTCTTGAACGAGCCTACTTCCCGGGAGGGCGGTCCCGCGTCGGGGTCAGGCCGCGGCACGGCCGGCGCGCGGAGTCGGTTCCAGGGCGGCGACCGCCAGGACCTGGTCGCGCCCCCGCACCGCGTGCTCGCCGAGCGGCCGGGCCCGCACGCCGTCGGGCAGGCGCGGCAGCTTGGCCAGGAGGTCGCCGGAAATCAGCACCGGCGCGTCGAGGGTGCGGCACAGAGCCTCGAGCCGGGCGGTGACGTTCACCGCATCGCCGAAATACGCGATCTTGTGCCGGTCGACCCCGACCTCGGCGGTGACCACAGGCCCGCCATGCAGGGCGGCGCGGATGCGCGGCACGGCGCCGAAGCGCTCCTGCCAGGCCGCCGCGTCCCGTGTCAGGCTCTCCTGGATCGCCAGCACGCAGGCGACGCAGCGCGCGCCTTGCAGGCCGCGGGCCATCGGCCAGGTGATCATCGCCATGTCGCCGATGAAGTCGTCGGTCGAGCCCTGGCAGCGCCGCACCGGCTCGGCGAGCGTCGCGAAGACCGCCCCGAGGAAGGCCTGGGTCTTCAGCGCCCCATGCGTCTCGGCATAGGCCGTCGAGCCGACGACGTCGACGAACAGGAAGATGCGCTCCTCCTCCACCGGCCGGTGGTAGCGCCCGACCAGGAGGTTGACGAAGACCTCGGCGCCGATGAGGTCACGCATCCGCACCACGAAGACTAGGAGCGCCGAGACCGCGAGCGCGTAGACCAGCACCCGCAGCGACGGCACCACCGCCACCGCGAAAGGCTCCGGCGTCAGGCCCGTGCTCCAGACGATCACGCCGCCGGTGGCGTGGCCCAGCGTGATCATGCCCACATAGGCGAGCTCGGCGATCGGCACGTAGAGGAAGGTCGGCAGGCGGCGCAGGCGCGCCTGGAGCCGCGGCAGCAGGGTGCCGCGCTCCATCAGCAGCGCGCAGGCGCCGATGAAGACGCCGTGGATCGCCGCCACCAGCGGGATGCCGTTCTGGAACAGCGCGTCGTAGAGCAGGCCCGCCCCGGCGCTGAGCGCGAGGATGCCGATCCAGAACCAGGCGTGCTGCGGGATCGGCAGCCCGGCCACCCGCCAGGCCTCGGTGAGGCGCGCCGGAAAGCTGGCTTGCGCCGCCTCTCCCGATGAGCTGCGGTCGACGGGGCCGGCTGCGGGCACGGTGATGGTCTCCTGGGCCGGCGCGGCTCCGGGTCCGGCCCGCGGCTTTGCGGCACTTCACCCGCCATTCGCGCCGTTTTGAGGGCATCGGCAAGGCCGAAGAGCCCGAGTCCGCGAGAGTCGCCCGGATCGCCGCGAGACTTGGTGAAGACCTCGCTGAATTCACGGAACCGTCGGCTTGACCATGGCGTTTGGAGGACGATTCACCGCTCAAGCCTGGAGACCGGCATGTCCCTCCGCCTCGCCACCCTCGCGACCCTCGCCGCCCTCGTCACGGTTCCGGCCCTCGCCGAGGACGTGACGGTGATCCGTCGCGATTCCGCTCCCGTGGAGCGCAGCACCGTGATCGAGAAGCGCTCGGTCGAGTCGACCGGCTCGGTCGGCGGCTGCGAGACCAAGACCGTCAAGAAGACCAACGAGTACGGCGACAGCAAGACCGTGCACAGCGAGCGCTGCGACTAATAGGAAAAGGGGCGGCCCGCGCCGGGCCGCCCCGTTCCAGATATTTTTGTTTTAAGCCTTACTTCAGCAGACGCGCCAGAGCCTTGCCGGCCGGCGTCTTCATCTCCTTGGCGTCGAGCGTGCCGTCGTTGTCCGGGTCGGCCAGCTTGAAGCGGGCCTCGACCAGGGCGAGGTACTCGTTCTTGTCCAGGGTGCCGTCGTTGTCCGGATCGGCCTGCTTCATGTCCTTGCGGCTGACGCGGCCCTGCAGCTCCTTGGTGTCGAGGGTGCCGTCGGCATCCTTCTCGAGCTTGTCGAACACCGCGCCGGCCGCAGCCTTGGCCTCCGCGAGGTCGACCGTGCCGTCAGAATCCGTGTCGACCGCCGCGATGGTGCGGTCGGCCTTCGGCTTGGCCTCGGCCGAGGCGGGCAGGGCGAGCGGCGCGGCGAGGAGCGCGGCGAGCAGCAGGGTCCGGTTGAGAATCATGGGAAAGCTCCGTTCCTGAAGGCCGGGCGCCCGATTCTGTCAGGCGACCCACCCGGGATAATCTGGCAATCCGATACCTACCCGCACGGCGAAGGTTTGCAAGCCGGATTCACGCTGGGGCAGGAGCCGGCTCGCGGGGAGGGCTTTCAGGCCTCCACCTTCTCGGCGAGGATCTTGTCGACCCGGCGCCCGTCCATGTCGACGACCTCGAAGTGCCAGCCGCCGCGCTCGAACCCGTCGCCGGCGGTGGGGATGCGGCCGAGCTGGAAGATCACGAAGCCGGCGAGCGTGGAAAAGTCGTCGGTGTCGGGGCGTTCGGTGAGGCCGAGGCGCTCGAACGCCTCCATCGCCGGCATCATGCCGTCGATCAGGAGCGAGCCGTCCTGGCGCTCGACCACCATCGGCTCGTCGTCGTCGGTCTCCGGGATGTCGCCGGCGATCGCCTCGAGGAGGTCGGTCTGGGTGACGATGCCCTCGAGGTCGCCGTACTCGTCGACGACGATCGCCATCCGGACCGGCTTGGCCTTGAAGGTTTCGAGCACCCGCAGGATCGGCATGCCCTCGTGCACGACGATCGGCTCGCGGATGATCGCGTCGAGGTTGATCGGCGCCCCGTCGAGGAGCTGGTTGAGCACGTCCTGCTTGCGCAGAACGCCGATGATCTCGTGGATCTCGCCCCGGCTCGCTACCAACTGCTCGTGGCGGCAGGCCCGGATCGTCTCCAGCACCGCCTCGCGCGGGTCGTCGACGTCGATCCAGTCGACCTCGTGGCGCGGGGTCATGATGTCCCGCACCCGCCTTTCGCCGATGCCGAAGATGCGCTGCACCGCCGCCTGCTGCGCCTCCTGGATCAGGCCGGCCTCCTGGCTCGCCGCGACGAGCAGCGACAATTCGGCGGTGGAGTGCAGCGAGCCCTCGCCGGAGCCCGGCTGCAACCCGCACAGGCGCAGCACGCCGTTGCCCAAGCCGTTGAGGAACGAGATCGCCGGGCGGAACACCAGCAGGAACAGGCGCAAGGGGCGCACGATGGCGAGCGCCGTGCGCTCGCTGCGCTGAAGCGCCAGGCTCTTGGGCGCCAGTTCGCCCAGCACGATGTGCAGCGAGGTGATGACCACGAAGGAGAGCACCACCGCGATGGCGTGGGCCCCGGCCGTGCTCGCGCCCTGCGGCAGGAAGGCGAGCAGGGGCTCGATCAGGTGGGCCAGGGCCGGCTCGCCGACCCAGCCGAGGGCGAGCGACGAGATGGTGATGCCGAGCTGCGTGGCCGCGAGATGCGAATCCAGGCTGTCGACCGCCCGTTGCAGGGCGCCGGCATTGGCCCGCTTCTCGGCGACGAGCTCCTGGACCCGGCTGCGCCGGACCGCCACCAGGGCGAACTCGGCCGCAACGAAGAACCCGTTCGCGAAGACCAGGAACACGATGGCGAACAGGCCGAGGCCCGTCCCCCAAGGACTGTCGGAGAAAATCACCGCCTCCCGTGGCGCGACCGGCCGCTCCCGGGCTCGGGCGCGACCGGCCCCCTCATAGCAAGTCTGTCCCCCGGAGCCTATCCGTCAGACGGCGCGACCGCGCGATCCTCCACGGCCGATGCCGCCGAGTAAGCGGATGAAGCTCTCCCATCCTTTCGCGGCGCAACATCTGGCTTCGACCCGCGGTTTCTGCTAGGCGCGCCCGAAATTCCTGCGCCGGCTCGGTGTCCGTCCCGTGCCCGCCCCCACGACCGAAAGACTTAGGTTCACCATGGCGAGCGACCTTTCCCGCATCTCCCGCGCGCTCCTCTCCGTCTCGGACAAGACCGGGCTGGTGGAGTTCGCGCGTGCGCTCGCCGCCCGCGGCGTCACCCTGGTCTCGACCGGCGGCACCCACCGGACCCTCACCGAGGCGGGGCTCACCGTCACGGAGGTCTCCGACCTCACCGGCTTCCCCGAAATGATGGACGGTCGGGTCAAGACCCTGCATCCGGGCGTGCATGGCGGGCTGCTCGCCATCCGCGACAACCCGGAGCACCAGGCCGCCATGCTGGCCCACGGCATCGCGGCGATCGATCTCCTCGTCGTCAACCTCTACCCGTTCGAGGCGACGCTGGCGGCGGGCAAGCCGGCGGCCGAGTGCATCGAGAACATCGACATCGGCGGCCCGGCGATGATCCGCGCGGCGGCCAAGAACCACAAGGACGTGGCGGTCGTGGTCGACGTCGCCGATTACGGCGCCGTGCTCGCCGACATCGACGCCCATGACGGCGCCGTCACCTTCGCGACCCGCCGGCGGCTCGCCCAGAAGGCCTATGCCCGCACCGCCTCCTACGACGCCGCCATCTCGACCTGGCTCGCCGGCGAGATCGAAGCGGCACCGGAGAGCCAGACCTTCCGGGCGCTCGGCGGGACCCTGGCGCAGGGCCTGCGCTACGGCGAGAACCCGCACATGAAGGCCGCGTTCTACCGCACCGCCGGCGCCCCGCGCCCGGGCGTCGCGACCGCGCGCCAGCTCCAGGGCAAGGAGCTGTCCTTCAACAACCTGAACGACACGGACGCCGCCTACGAGGCGGTGAGCGAGTTCGATCCCGCCCGCGCCGCCGCGGTGGTGATCGTCAAGCACGCCAACCCGTGCGGCGTGGCGGAAGGCGCGAGCCTTCTGGAGGCCTACGAGCGGGCGCTGCGCTGCGATCCGGTCTCGGCCTTCGGCGGCATCGTGGCGCTCAACCGCACGCTCGACGCCGAGGCGGCGAAGAAGATCGTCGAGATCTTCACGGAAGTCATCATCGCGCCCGATGCCACCGAGGAGGCGGCCGCGATCGTCGCAGGGAAAAAGAACCTGCGCCTGCTCACCGCCGGCGGCATCGCCGATCCCCGCGCGCCCGGCCAGGCCTGGCGGACCGTGGCGGGCGGCTTCCTGGTGCAGGACCGCGACAACGCCGTCGTCGACGACATGCCGCTCAAGGTGGTGACGAAGCGCGCGCCGACCGAGGCCGAGCTGTCGGATCTGCGCTTCGCCTTCCGGGTCGCCAAGCACGTCAAGTCGAACGCCATCGTGTATGCCAAGGACGGCGCCACGGTCGGCATCGGCGCCGGGCAGATGTCGCGGGTCGATTCCTCGCGCATCGCCGCCTGGAAGGCCGCCGAGGCCGCCAAGGCCGCCGGGCTGCCCGAGAGCCTCGCCCGCGGCGCCGTGGTGGCCTCGGACGCGTTCTTCCCCTTCGCCGACGGCCTGCTCGCCGCGGCCGAGGCGGGCGCCACGGCGGTGATCCAGCCCGGCGGCTCGATGCGCGACGACGAGGTGATCCGTGCCGCCGACGAGGCCGGCCTCGCCATGGTGCTCACCGGCCACCGCCACTTCCGGCACTGACACGCCCCAGCCGGCCCGTTGACCGACGGGCCGGCCTCGGCCAAGCCTCGCCGGAGCGTGACGACAGGCAAGGCTTTGCAAGGATGCGGCTGGACGAACACCCCCTGCGGGCGCGGGTGCTGGCGGAGGTTCACGCCCGGCCCTTCACCCCGGTCAAGACGCCGCGCCGCTTCCTGCACTACGCCTTCCTGACCGACGGCGAGGCCGCCTCGGCCGACCGCGACGCGCTGGAGGCCTACTGCACCGGCCTCGGCCATCCGGGCCCGACGCCCGGCGCCAAGCAGCACCGGGTGGTCTTTTCCGGCGCGATCCTGCGCTGGGAGAGCCACAGCGAGTTCACCACCTATACCTGGGAATACGGCGACGCCCTCGGCCACGCCTTCCAGCCTCAGCCCGACGCGCTCGAGGGCGCGATGGGGGAGGTGGCCCAGCCCGGCCCGCTCCTGGTCGCGGTCGACCTGCACCTCCTGCCGGCCGTCGACGGCGGGCTGCCGTCCGAGATCGTCTCGACCTTCAACGCCGCCTCGCTCGCCATGGCGGAGGCCGAGAGCGGGGCGGCGGTGATCGCCACCGACTTCCAGCCCGATCCCCACGGCTACGTCCGCATCGTCGTCGCCGACCGGCGGCTGAGCCGGCTCGGCGCGGGGGCCCTGGTGCAGCGCCTGCTCGAGATCGAGACCTACCGCACGCTGGCGCTCCTCGGCCTGCCGGAGGCGCAGAGCTTGGGGCCGACGATCCGGCACATCGAGACCGAGCTGCCCACCCTGATGGAGGCGATGCGCACCAGCGAGGGTTTCGCCGAGAACCACGCCCTCCTCGACCGGCTGATCGCCCTCGCGGCCGAGCTCGAGGCCGGGTCGTCGCGCACGATGTTCCGCTTCGGCGCGACCCGCGCCTACGACGAGCTGGTGCGCCTGCGCCTGACCGCGGCGGCGGAGCACGCGTTGCCCGGGCAGACCAGCTGGTCGATGTTCCTCAACCGGCGCTACAACCCGGCGATCCGGACCTGCCTGGTGATCGCCGAGCGCCAGGACCTGCTCTCCCGCCGCCTCGCCCGTGCCGCGCAGATGCTGCGCACCCGGGTCGACATCGAGCTGGAGCGCCAGAACCAGGCCCAGCTCCAGGCGATGAACGACCGGGTGCGGCTGCAATTGCGCCTGCAGCAGACCGTCGAGGGCCTGTCGGTCGCGGCGATCACCTACTACGTCGCGAGCCTCGTCCACCACGTCCTGGAGGGTGCGCACCATGCCGGCCTGCCGGTGGACGCGACGATCGGGACGGCCGTGGCGGTGCCGCTGGTGCTGGTGGGGGTGTGGTGGACGGTCAGGCGGATCCGGCGGATGCATGCGGAGCCGGGCGGGCATTGAGAGGCCAGCTCCGTTCCGCTGCCTGCCTCACGAGACGCTGCTCGTAAGCCGAACCCTTTTCCGGACGACTGAAGCGTGAGCGGAAGGAGATCCGGAATCCAGCATGAAAAGTCGCGAAGCGTCTTTATGTCTGCAACGTTGCAAAGATGGAGCCGCTTCGCGGCACTTCTCTCATGGATCCCGGATCTCCTTCCGCTGGCGCTTCAGTCGTCCGGGAAAGGGGGAGAGAAACGAAGCTCTCCTTGAACAATCTGGAAAAGGGACGGCGACCACCGCCGCCGCCCCTCGCCCCATCAATGCGCGTGCGCGCCCGCCGCTCCGATGCCGGTCTCGGAGCGCACGTACTGCGCCTCGAAGGCCGCCCGCTCGCGTTTCGCCCGGGCGGAGTTGTCGATCTTCGAGACCGCCCAGATGCCGAGGAACGCCAGCGGCATCGAGAACAGGGCCGGGTTGTCGTAGGGGAAGAGCGCCGCCGGATGACCGAAGGTGGTGACCCACACGGCCTTCGACAGCACCACCATCACCACCGCGCTGACGAGGCCGATCAGGCCGCCGACGAGGGCGCCGAGCGTCGTGGTGCCCTTCCACAGGATCGACATCGCGAGCACCGGGAAGTTGCAGCTCGCCGCCACCGCGAAGGCGAGGCCGACCATGAAGGCGACGTTCTGGTTCTCGAACACGTAGCCGAGATAGATCGCCACGATGCCGATCACGACCGCCGAGATCTTCGACAGCCGCACCTCGCCGGCCTCGGTGGTGCGCCCGCGGGCGAAGACCTGGGCGTAGAGGTCGTGGCTGACCGCCGAGGCGCCGGCGAGCGTCAGGCCGGCCACCACCGCCAGGATGGTCGCGAAGGCCACCGCCGAGATGAAGCCGAGGAAGAGCGAGCCGCCGGTGGCGTTGGCGAGGTGCACCGCCGCCATGTTGGAGCCGCCCAGCAGCCCGGTGATCCGGTCGTAGGCGCCGTTCGCCCCGGCCTTGAAGTAGCTCGGATCGCCCATCAGGAAGGTGATGGCGCCGAAGCCGATGATGAAGGTGAGGATGTAGAAGTAGGCGATCAGGCCGGTGGCGTAGAACACCGACTTGCGGGCCGCCTGCGCGTCCGACACGGTGAAGAAGCGCATCAGGATGTGGGGCAGGCCGGCGGTGCCGAACATGAGGCCGATGCCCAGCGAGATCGCCGAGACCGGATCGGCGACGAGGCCGCCCGGCGCCATGATCGCCTCGTGCTTGGGATGCTCGGCGACGGCCGCCGCGAACAGGGCCTCCGGGTTGAAGCCGTAGCGCCACAGCACGGCAAGCGCCATGAACGAGGCGCCGGCGAGCAGGAGACAGGCCTTGATGATCTGCACCCAGGTCGTCGCCTTCATGCCGCCGAAGGCGACGTAGACGATCATCAGGATGCCGACCGCGATGATCGCCGTGAGGTAGTCGAGGCCGAACAGGAGCTGGATCAGCTTGCCGGCACCGACCATCTGGGCGATCAGGTAGAAGGCCACCACGACGAGCGTGCCGGTCGCCGACAGGATGCGGATCCGGGTCTGGTCGAGGCGGAAGCTCGCGACGTCGGCGAAGGTGAACTTGCCGAGATTGCGCAGGCGCTCGGCGATCAGGAACAGCACGATCGGCCAGCCGACCAGGAAGCCGATCGAGTAGATCAGCCCGTCGAAGCCCGACGAGAACACCAGCCCCGAGATGCCGAGGAACGAAGCCGCCGACATGTAGTCGCCGGCGATGGCGAGCGCGTTCTGGCCGGCCGAGATGCCGCCGCCAGCGGCGTAGAAGTCGGCCGCCGATTTCGAGCCCGCGGCGGCCTTGTAGGTGATGCCCAGCGTGGCCAGCACGAAGAGCAGGAACATCGCGACGGCGGTCCAGTTCGTCGCCTGCTTCTGCACGGCACCGAGGTCGGGACCGGCGGCGTAGGCCACGCCCGCCCCGAGGAGCGTGAGGGTGGTGACGAGGGCGATGCGACGCGCGGTCATCGGCCGAGCTCCCGGTTGAGGTCCCGCGTCAGGTCGTCGAAGCGGCCGTTGGCCCGGGCGACGTAGATGCCCGTGAGCACGAAGGCCGAGACGATGACGACGAGGCCGAGCACGATGCCGAGCGAGGTCACGCCGGAGCCGATCTTCGTCGCCATCAGGCCGTGCGCGAAGGCGACCAGCATGATGAAGACGAGGTAGATCGCCAGCATCGCGCCGGACAGGACCCAGCCGAAGCGGGTGCGTTCGGCTACGAGTTGGCGGAATTTAGGGCTCGCGAGAACCCGTGCGGTGTCTGCCCCTGCCATCGGCGGGCCTCCCTTTTGTTTCGGTTCTGTGACCAGACATGGCTCCGCCGCGCGCCGAAAACGACACGAGGCGATGAAGCCGATGCTTCGGTCTGTTTGAGTGCCTGTTCTCGCCAGGCTGAGCTTGCGCCGATTGCCGTTGCTGCGGCGCAATAATGCGGATGACCCGATTCCGCGGCGAATGCTAGCGCAAAGAGACTGAAACGCCTCTTCCTACGACGAAGGTCTGATGAGCGCGACCGTCTCGCGCGGGATTAAATCGCCGGGGCCCGATCTGGGTCCCGGCCAAGGGTCAGCGCGTCATGGTCACTTGAGGCGGTTCTGCCGGTTCTCGATCAGGTCCTCGACCACCGCCGGTTCGGCCAGCGTCGAGGTGTCGCCGAGCGAGGAGAACTCGTCCTCGGCGATCTTGCGCAGGATGCGGCGCATGATCTTCCCCGAGCGGGTCTTGGGCAGGCCGGGGGCGAACTGGATCAGGTCGGGCGAGGCGATCGGCCCGATATCCTTGCGCACCCAGGCCACCAGCTCCTTGCGGAGCGCGTCGGACGGCTCCTCGCCCTGCATCAGGGTGACGTAGGCGTAGATGCCCTGGCCCTTGATGTCGTGGGGATAACCCACCACCGCGGCCTCGGAGACCTTCGGGTGCGCGACGAGGGAAGATTCGACCTCCGCCGTGCCCATCCGGTGGCCCGAGACGTTGATGACATCGTCGACCCGGCCGGTGATCCAGTAATAGCCGTCCGCGTCGCGCCGGCAGCCGTCGCCCGAGAAGTAGCGGCCCGGGAAGGTCGAGAAGTAGGTCTGGACGAAGCGCTCGTGATCGCCCCACACGGTGCGCATCTGGCCCGGCCAGGATTCATCGATGCAGAGATTGCCCTCGCAGGCGCCCTCCTGGACCACGTTGTCGCCGTCCACCACCACCGGCTTGACGCCGAAGAACGGCCGCGTCGCCGAGCCGGGCTTGAGCGGCGTGGCGCCGGGGAGCGGGGTGATCAGGATGCCGCCGGTCTCGGTCTGCCACCAGGTGTCGACGATCGGGCAGCGCTCGTCGCCGACGACCCGGTAGTACCATTCCCAGGCCTCCGGGTTGATCGGCTCGCCGACCGATCCGAGCACCCGCAGGGTCTGGCGCGAGGTCTTCTTCACCGGTGCCTCGCCGGCTCCCATCAGCGAGCGGATCGCGGTCGGGGCGGTGTAGAAGATGTTGACCTTGTGCTTGTCGACGACCTCCCAGAACCGCGAGATCGACGGATAGGTCGGGATCCCCTCGAACATCAGGGTGGTGGCGCCGTTCGCCAGCGGCCCGTACAGGATGTAGGAATGGCCGGTGACCCAGCCGACATCGGCGGTGCACCAGTAGATGTCGCCCTCGTGATAGTCGAAGACGTATTGGTGCGTCATCGACGCGTAGACGAGGTAGCCGCCGGTGGTGTGGACCACGCCCTTCGGCTGGCCGGTCGAGCCCGAGGTGTAGAGCAGGAACAGCGGGTGCTCGGCCTCGACATGCGTCACCGGGCACTCGTCGGTGACCTGGGCGGCCGCCGCGTCGTAGTAGACGTCGCGGACCGGGTCCATCTCGACCGCGCCGCCGGTGCGGCGCACGACGATGACGTGGTCGACGCTGTCAGCCGGCAGGCGCTGGATCGCCGCATCGACATTGGCCTTCAGCGGCACCTTGCGACCGCCGCGCAGGCCCTCGTCGGCGGTGATGACGAGTTTCGAGTCGCAGCCCTGGATGCGGCCGGCGAGCGAATCCGGCGAGAATCCGCCGAACACCACCGAGTGGATCGCGCCGAGCCGGGCGCAGGCCAGCATCGCGTAGGCCGCCTCGGGGATCATCGGCAGGTAGATCGTGACGCGGTCGCCCTTCGACACGCCGCGGTTGCGCAGGACGTTGGCCATCCGGCACACCTCCGCGTGCAACTCGCGGTAGGTGATGTGGCGCGATTCCGACGGGTCGTCGCCCTCCCAGATGATCGCGACCTGATCGCCGCGGGTCTCGAGATGGCGGTCGATGCAGTTATGGGCGGCGTTGGTGACGCCGTCGGAGAACCACTTGATCGAGACGTCGCCGGGGCCGAACGTCGTCTCCTTGACCTTGGCGTAGGGCGTGAACCAATCGATCCGTTTGCCGTGCTCGCGCCAGAAGCCTTCCGGATCGCGGATCGAGGCCTCGTACCAGGCCTGATACTTTGCCTCGTCGATATGCGCCCGCGCGCGCGCATCCTGGCTGACCTCGACGACCCGCTGGTTCATGGCGCTCTCCCTATGTCGGTTCTGTCGGTGGCCCGTTCGGGCTCTCGCGAGGCGCGGTGGCCGGGCCGGTTGCCGCCGGTTTAGGCGTCCGCTCGCCGCGCCTGCAACCGATCATTCCGTCTAATGCAGACCGGATTAATGCGCGGGATCGACCGTGCCGGCCCTACTCGGTGCAGCCGTCGCAGATCCCGGTGTCGATCTTGCGCTGGATCTCGCGGTCGCGTCGCTGCAAGTCCGGGGTCAGGCCGGCATCGGGCCCCAGCGGCGCGCCCGGCGGCTTGGTCTGGCCGACGCCGGTGGTGTCGCGGGTGGCGGGCCTAAGCGAGCCGGTGATCCCAGGATCCCTGGCCGGCGGCTCCGCTTGCGCGAGGAGCGGGGCCGGGGCGAGGGCGGCCGCCAGGAGGATGGCGAGACAGGGCGTGCGACGCATGGGAACCTCCTTCCAGGGATCGGGCTCGCGAGCCAGATCGACGTCTTGGACCATCCTCTACCACAACGTGTGGCGAAGGCTCAGGTTTCCGGACTTGTCCGATGTGTCGACGGCTCCGAAGCTTCTCCATCGTCATCCCGGGGCCGCGCAGCGGAGCCCGGGATCCATAACTGCCAACATACAGGATGAAGCGGGATGCGATCCGCCTCATTCTCCAGCGTCAACGTTGAGAGATCCCGGGTTCTCGTCTTCGACAAGCCCCGGGATGACGGAGAGGAGGATGGACGTCGCGCGGGATCGACTTGCCGCGCCGACCGATCCGTCCGTTCGTCAGTACGGCACCCGGTCGGTCTTGGCCTCGTAGCGCTTCCAGACCTCGATCGCCTCGGCGCGCATGATCTGGCGGATCGGGATCTTGCGCTGGTCGGCCGGCTTGCGGACTTCCTCGTAGATCATGCTGTCGTCGAAATTGCCGTGCCGCAGGGCGTCCTCGTTGGTCGAGGCGTAGAAGATCCGCGAGATGCCGGCCCAGTAGGCCGCGGCCATGCACATCGGGCAGGGTTCGGCGGAGGTGTAGAGGGTGGCGCCGGGCAGCTTGAAGCTGCCCTCCTTGCCGCAGGCGTCGCGGATCGCCGCCATCTCGGCGTGCCAGGTCGGGTCGTTCTCGGCGACGACCCGGTTGGCGCCCTCGCCGATGATCTCGCCGTCGCGGACGATCACGGCGCCGAAGACGCCGCCGGCGCTCTCGACGAGCGCCGTGCGCTCCGACAGCGCGATGGCGCGCGCCATGAAGGTCTCGTCGTCGGTCATCGAAGCTCCTCTCGGCTGGCCTAAGGAGCATGGCGCCGGCGGACGGAAAGGCAAGCGGGGAGGGGGAGGCGCGACGGCTTCGCAACCCTCTCTCCGACCCACGCCCGCATCCGGAGGGGCCGGAGCGAGGCGGAGGCCTCCAGACACCGCTGGGATCTCTGGAGGTCTCCTTCGAGGCTCACTGCGTTCGCACCTCAGGATGAGGTCGCAAGTGGGACAGACGAAGGCGTCAGGACCCGATCCCGCACGCTGGATCGCCCCTCAATACGTCCAGCGCTGCGCTTTCGCGACCAGGAAGTCCCGGAACGCCTGGACGCGGGCGACCGTCCGCATCTCCTCGGCGTAGACGAGGTAGCTCTCCAGGTTCGGCATCTCGTAGTCGCGCAAAACCTGCACCAGCTGCTCGTTCCCGTCCGCGACGTAGTCCGGCAGGATGCCGATGCCGGCGCCGGTCTCGACCGCGAGCTGGAGCGCCGAGATGTTGTTGACCGTGAAGTGGATCGTGCGGTGCTCGCGGCCCTCGCGGCCGACGGTGGCGAGCCAGTGGGTCGCCATCAGGTAGGAGGGCTGGTCGCCGCCGAACGAGACCAGGCGGTGCTTGTCGAGGTCGTCGATCGTCTTCGGCTCCCCGAAGCGCTTCACGTATTCGAGCGAGGCGAAGACGTGGTAGTGCACGGTGAACAGCCGACGCTGGATCAGGTCCGGCTGGGCCGGGCGGCGGAGCCGGATCGCCACGTCGGCCTCGCGCATCGCGAGGTCGAGCTCCTCGTTGGTCAGGATCAGCTCGACGCGCACGTCCGGGTGCAGGTCGAGGAACTCCGCCACTCGCTGCGACAGCCAGGCGGTGCCGAGGCCCACCGTCGTCGTCACCTTGAGGTCGCCGGACGGGCGCTCGCTCGTCTCGACGAGGCGGGCCCGCGTGGTCTCGAGCCGCATCTTCATGTCCCGGGCGGCCCGGAACAGCAGGTCGCCCTGCTCGGTGAGGATCAGCCCGCGGGCGTGGCGGTGGAACAGCGGCGCCTTCAGCTCGCGCTCCAGCGCGCTGATCTGGCGGCTGACGGCCGACTGGCTGAGCCCGATGTCGTCGCCCGCCTTGGTGAAGCTGCCGGCTTCGGCGACGTTGAGGAAAATCCGGATCTTGTCCCAGTCCACGGCCGTCAAACCCCTCGCCAGAGCCCCGGCCGGCCAGGAGGACCGGTGAGTTCAGAGCGAACGCCACAGGCCGGGGCCGGGGCTCATCCCCGGCCCCGGTACAGATCGTCTACTCGGCCGCGGCCTGACGCGGCTGTTCGCCGATCGCCAGGTTGGCCAGGTACTTCTCCGCCTCGAGGGCGGCCATGCAGCCCATCCCGGCGGCGGTGATCGCCTGCCGGTAGACGTCGTCGGTGACGTCGCCCGCCGCGAACACGCCGGGGATCGCCGTCATGGCGGTGCCGGGCGTCACCTCGAGGTAGCCACCGGCCCGGAAGGGCAATTGCCCCTCGAACACCGCGGTCGCCGGCTGGTGGCCGATGGCGATGAACACGCCGTCAGCCTTGCGCTCGGTGATCGCGCCGGTGACCGTGTCGCGCAGGCGGACATGGGTGACCGCGGACGGCTTGTCGCGGCCGCAGATCTCCTCCACCGCGTGGTTCCACACCACCTCGACGTTCGGGTGCTTGAACAGGCGCTCCTGCAGGATGCGCTCGGCCCGAAAAGTGTCGCGCCGGTGCACGACCGTCACCTTGGAGGCGAGGTTGGCGAGGTAGAGCGCCTCCTCGACCGCGGTGTTGCCGCCGCCGACGACCACGACCTCCTTGCCCCGGAAGAAGAACCCGTCGCAGGTGGCGCAGGCCGAGACGCCGAAGCCCTGGAACTTCGCCTCGGAGGGCAGGCCGAGCCACTTGGCCTGGGCGCCGGTGGCGATGATCAGCGCGTCGCAGGTGAAGACCGCGCCGGAATCGGCCTCGAGCCGGAACGGCCTCTGCGCGAGATCGACCTTGGCGATGTATTCCGAGACGATCCGGGTGCCGACATGCTCGGCTTGGGAGCGCATCTGCTCCATCAGCCACGGGCCCTGGATCGCGTCGGCGAAGCCCGGATAGTTCTCGACGTCGGTGGTGATCATCAGCTGGCCGCCGGGCTGGAAGCCCGAGATCAGCAGCGGCTCGACCATGGCGCGGGCGGCGTAGATCGCGGCGGTGTATCCGGCGGGGCCGGAGCCGATGATCACGAGCTTCTCGTGCTGGGGAGCCTGCTTGGTGGTGGACATACGGATCTCCGGGGCTGCCGCCGGTCAGATTCTAACGAGCCTGACGGCGGGCGAGCGCGTCGCGATGCCCGATATAGGCATTCGCCACAGCCTGCGCGATCGCGAGTGTCATGTCTAAGGGCTTGGACGGCAACGACTCAACCCGTCCGTCGAAGACATGCACAGTTCCGTGCCGTTTGAGGGCCTCGAACAGCGCGCGATGGCGGGCATAGACGTTTTGCGGCTCGAACAGCAGCACCGGGACGCCGGCGGCGCAGGCCTCGATCACCATGTTGGCCGAATCGGCCGTCGCCACGATCGTGTCGGCGAGCGCCAGCATCGCGAGGTACGGATTCTCGCCGCCGCCGTCCCAGAAGAACCCGCCGCGGCGCCGGGCGAGGTCGGCCAGGGCCGCCCGCAGGCGTTCGGGGGTGCGGCGGGAGGCGGTGATCATCAGGCCCGCCTCGCCGGCCAGGCGCTCCAGCCCGGCGAGCAGGGCGCGCGCGTCCGTCTCCGAAAAGCGCCCGTGCCGGCTGTCGCCGCCGACCAGCACCGCGGCGCGGGGGGCGGGCAGGCCGGCGAGACGCGGATCGGGATCGCTTCGCGCGGCGGCGAGGCGGGCGGGGGAGACCGGGTGCGGGCCGGTCTCGGTCACGATCACGTTGGGCGCACGCAACGAATCGTGGGCCGGCACCCAGATCAGGTCGGCCGCCCGCGCACCGATGCGCGGATCGCGCAGGAACACCGTGAAGGTTCTTCGGCCCGAGCGGCGTTTGACCGCGCGCAACGCCGGCACCGCCCGGCGCCCGGTGGCGATGGCGAGGTCGGGCCAGGGAGGCGTCAGCGCCCGCTCCCGCGGATCGGCCGGGCCGCGCGGTGCGAGCCAGGAGAAGGGCGGACGCGGCGCGACCACGCGCTCCTCGGCCGCCACCCCCAGGGCCTCGGCGAGGCCGCGGCAGGGCGCGAGATCGCCGGCCTTGCCGTCGGTGATCAGCCAGGCCGTGGTGCCGGAGGGCAGAAGAGGGGAGAGGGAGGCCACGGGCCCGCGATGCGGGCCGGGACAAGGTCTGTCAAGCGCGTGCTCCGTCGAGCGGTCCGGCACCGCGCGATTGCGCCCCGCTCGGCCGATGCTCTACGAGAGCCGGCATGACCCCCGTCGTTCGCTTCGCCCCCTCGCCCACCGGCTTCCTCCATATCGGCAATGCCCGGCCGGCCCTGTTCAACGCCCTGTTCGCCCGGCGGGCGGGCGGCCAGTTCTGGCTGCGCCTCGACGATACCGACACGGCGCGCTCGACGCCTGAATTCGCCGCGGCGATCGAGGAGGATCTGGCCTGGCTCGGCATCGTCCCGGACGGGACCTTTCGCCAGTCGGAGCGCCTGGCGATCTACGATGCGGCCGCCGAGCGGTTGAAGGCGGCGGGCCGCCTCTACCCGGCCTACGAGACGGCGGAGGAATTGGAGCGCCGCCGCCGGCGCCAGCTCGGCCGCGGCCTGCCGCCGGTCTACGACCGCGCCGCCCTGAAGCTCACCCCTGAGGAGAAGGCCGCCTTCGAGGCCGAAGGGCGCCGGCCGCATTGGCGCTTCCGCCTCGATCCCGGCACCGTGACCTGGGACGACCTCGTGCGCGGGCCCTGCCACGTCGAGGCCGACAGCCTGTCCGACCCGGTGCTGATCCGCGAGGACGGCAGCTACCTCTACACCTTGCCCTCCGTGGTCGATGATGCCGAGACCGGCGTGACCCACGTGATCCGCGGCGAGGACCACGTCACCAACACGGCGGTCCAGATCCAGATCTTCTCCGCGCTGGGCGCTCCGGTGCCGGTCTTCGCCCACCACAACCTGCTCACCACGGCGAGCGGCGAGGGGCTGTCGAAGCGCCTCGGCCACCTCTCCCTGCGGGGCCTGCGCGAGACCGGCTACGAGCCGATGGCCGTCGCGGCGCTGGCGGTGCTGACCGGCTCGGCCGAGGCGGTGCGGCCGGTGGCCGATCTCGACGAGCTGGCCGCGCTGGTCGACCTCGCCCATGTTTCGCGGGCCCCGGCGAAGTTCGACGAGCACGAGCTCGACGGCCTCAACGCCCGCGTCGTCCACGGGCTGCCCTACGCGGCGGTGGCCGATCGCCTCGCCGCGATCGGCGTCGCGCCGGAAAAGGCGCAAGCGTTCTGGGAGGTCGTGCGGGCGAACCTGACCCGGGTGTCGGACGCGGCCGAGTGGTGGCGGGTGGTGCAGGGCCCGGCGACCCCGGTGACCGGCGAGACGCCGGACCTTTTCGCGGTGGCCCGCGAGGCGCTGCCGCCGGAGCCGTGGGATACCGGTACCTGGAAGCAGGTGACGGAGGCGGTGCGTGCCGCCACTGGTCTCAAGGGCAAGGCGCTGTTCCTCCCCTTGCGCCTCGCGCTCACCGGCCTCGACCACGGCCCGGACCTCGCCGGCCTGCTGCCGCTGATCGGGCGGGAGCGGGCGCTGGCGCGGTTGAAGGGGGAGGTGGCGTAGTCCGATCGCCACCTGATCCATTCCTGTATCGATAAAGCGCGGGATCCCCTCGCCCGTTTGGGAGAGGGGTAGGAGGGAGGGTGGAGACGGTGCCGGATAAGAACTCCGGCTGTTCCGCTACCGGCCCGACGCTCAGCGACTCACACTGAAGCGTGCCACCCTCACGCGGGATCTTCGATCCCCCGGCCCCTCTCCCACACCTTGAGCGATCCCGGGCTTGCCCGGGATCGCCCGGAGAGGGGAGAGCCGCCTCATCCTTACTCGAACAGATTCCACGGAAGCCGTACGGTTCCAGTCAGGCCACCACCGGCCACGGCCGCAGCGCCGGCCGGATCGCTTCGAACGCCCGCGCCAGTCGCAGCACCCCGACATCGTCGAAGCGCTTGCCGACGATCTGCAACCCCACCGGCAGCCCCTCCGGGGTGAAGCCCGCCGGGACCGAGATTGCCGGCTGCTCCGACATGTTGAACGGGACCGTGTAGGCGATGTGCGCCATCGCCCGGGCCGGGTCGTTGGTCGGCGAGGCGTGCTCGGCCGGGAAGGGCGGGTTCGGCGAGACCGGTCCGATCAGGAAGTCGAACGGGCGAATCGCCGCCAGAGCCGCGTCGCGCATCGCCGCCATCTGGCCCATGCCGTGGAAGACCGCCGCACCACTCAAGTCCCAACCGCCCGCCGCCCAGTCGCGGATGAAGGGCAACACCCGGGCGCGGCGCGCCTCGTCCAGCGCCTCGATGTCGAGGGAGGCGCGCTGGCGCCAGAACAGGTCGAGCCCGTCGAGCATCTTTTGGCTGAGGTAGGCCGGGACCGGCTCGACGATCGCGCCGGCCTCGGTCAGCAGCCGCACCGCCGCCTCGATCACCGCGCGGTTGCCTGGATCGAGGGGCAGGCCCGCCCCGCTCTCCATCACCAGCCCGAGGCGCAGGCCCTTCAGCGCCGGCCCGTCGAGGTCGAGCCAGGGCAGGTCGGCGGGCGGCAAGGCGGTGGGGTCGCGGTCGTCCGGGCGGCTGATGCTGCGCATCGCCAGAGCCGCGTCGGCGACGCTGCGGGTGAGGGGGCCGGCGCAGCGGCCGTAGAACGCGTTGTCGAGGGGCACCCGTCCGTGGCTCGGCTTGTGGCCGACGACCCCGCACCAGGAGGCGGGCAGCCGGATCGAGCCGCCGATATCGGTGCCGAGATGGATCGGGCCGTAGCCGGCGGCCGCCGCCGCGCCCGAGCCGGCCGAGGAGCCGCCCGGGCCCTTGGTCAGGTCCCACGGGTTGCGGGTGAGGGGATGAAAGCTGGAGAGGCCCGAGGACAGCATGCCGTAATCCGGCATGGTGGTGCAGGCGACGATCACCGCCCCGTCCTCGCGCAGGCGGGCGGTGGCCGGCGCGTCGCGCGGGCTCGGCGGCACGTCGTCCCGGGCGGCGGTGCCGAGCGGCATCGGCACGCCCTCGACGGCGATGTTCTCCTTGATGGTGACCGGCACCCCGTCGAGGGGCAGGGCCTCCCCCCGCATCCACCGCGCCTCGGAGGCGCGGGCGGCGTCGAGCGCCGCCTCCGGCGCGAAGGCGTAGAGCGCGTGCAGGTGCGGCTCGGCGGCCTCGGCCCGGGCGATCACGGCTTCCGCCACCGCGACCGGCGAGAGGGCGCGGCTGGCGTAGAGGCGCAGGAGTTCTGTCGCGGGCAAGTCGGCCGGGTTCGCGGCGGAGGGCTGGGCCATCGTCTCAGCGCGCCTCGGGCGTCTTGTCGGGCCGCCCGGCCAGCGCGACGTAGAAGCCGAGCCCGTCCTGCGACGGCAGGGTCTGGAGCCGCTCGACCCAGCCGCGGCGCTTGGCGTCGAGGAGCTGGCGGCCGACCGGCTGGAACAGGGTCTCGCCGCCGCCCGGGGTCGGCCCGTCGAGGCGCACCGCCACGGTCTTGCCCTTGGCGAAGCGGCTGCGCTCCAGCATGTCGGCGAGCGAGGCCTCGGCCTGCGGCCGGGGGGCGCCGCGCAGGTCGAGCACGGATTCGGCGTCGGTCACCCCGAGGGAGCCGCGCAGCTTGTTGGCGTAGAATTCGTCGAAATGGGGCAAGGGCGGCTCGGGAATCAGAGGGGGATGCCGTGATAGAGGGCGGCGACCGGGATCTCGCCGCCGAGATCGGGCAGCGGGATCACGTCGTCCCGGCCGAGGACGCGCAGGGACCAGTCCGGGCCGTTCCCGCGCGACCAGACCTCGACCCGGGCCTCGTCCTGATAGACGATCAGGTAGGCGCGAAGAGTCTGGAGACCCTGATAAAACTCTGCCTTACGGCCACGGTCGTTGTGCATGGTCGAGGGCGACAGCACCTCGGCGACGATCAGCGGGTCGCGAGCGTACCCGTCCGGAAGAAGAGGACCGCAGCGCACGACGAGATCGGGGATCGGTGCGTAATCATCGACGAAGTCGTTGCGCAGGCCGAGCCCGGGCAGGGCCCGGCATCCCAGCTTCTCGGCCAGCGCAGCGAGTTGGCGACCGAGACTCATCACGATCTGCTGATGGCGCTCGCCCGGCGGAGCCATCAGCACGGCCTCGCCGTCGAGAAGCTCCCAGCGCTCCTCGTCCGGGCGGTCGCGGATCATCTCAAGGAATTCGGCGACCCGCATCCGCGGGGCGCGCCGCAGCGCGAGCGACATGACGGCTCCCTGTCACCGCCCCGATCGTAGCACCGGGCGGGGACGGGCGACAGCCCGCTGCGGTGAGGCACCGCGCCCGAACACGGGGCGCGGTGCCTCGAGCTTACGCGTTACGCGCCGTGCACCAGCACGTTGCGGAACTGCCAGGGATCGCTCTCGTCGATGTCCTCCGGGAACAGGCCCGGGCGGCCCGAGAGCGGCGTCCAGTCCGTGTAGACCCCGATCACGGGGCCGAGATACGGCGTCTGCACCTCGAGGCAGCGGCGGAAGTCGATCTCGTCGGCCTCGACGATGCCGGCCTCGGGATTCTCGATCGCCCAGACCATGCCGGCGAGCACGGCGGAGGTCACCTGCAGGCCGGTGGCGTTCTGGTAGGGGGCGATGCGGCGAGTCTCCTCGATGGAGAGCTGCGAGCCGTACCAGTAGGCGTTCTTGCCGTGGCCGTAGAGCAGCACGCCGAGTTCGTCGATACCGTCGACGATCTCGTTCTCGTCGAGGATGTGGTGCTTCTCCTGCACCTTCCCGGCCTGGCCCCACATCTCGTGCAGCGACAGCACCGCCTCGTTGCAGGGATGGTAGGCGTAGTGGCAGGTCGGCCGGTAGACCGCCTTCCCGTTCTGGCGCACCGTGTAGTAGTCGGCGATCGAGATCGCCTCGTTATGCGTCACCAGGAAGCCGAACTGGGCCTGGGCGGTCGGGGTCCAGGACCGCACGCGGGTATCGGCGCCGGGCTGGAGCAGGTAGATCGCCGGCGCGTCGTTCGGGAGCGTGCGGCCGTTCTCCGGCATCCAGGTCTCGTGGGTGCCCCAGCCGAGCTCCGCCGGCTGGTTGCCCTCGGAGACGAAGCCCTCGACCGACCAGGTGTTGACGAAGACGCCCTGCGGCTTCTCCGACTTGGCCCGCTGGGTGTCGCGCTCGGCGATGTGGATGCCCTTGACACCGGTCTCGCGCATCAGCGCGGCCCACTCGTCGCGGGTCTTCGGCTCGGGGGTCTGCAGGCCGAGATCGCTCGCGACGTTGAGGAGCGCCTGCTTGACGAACCACGACACCATGCCGGGATTGGCGCCGCAGCACGACACCGCGGTCGGGCCGCCGGGCTTGCGGCGGCGCGCGTCGAGGATCTGCTCGCGCAGCGCGTAGTTGGTGCGGTCGGCGGGTCCGGCGTTCTTGTCGAAGTAGAAGCCCGGCCACGGCTCGGCGACGGTGTCGATGTAGAGCGCGCCGATCTCGCGGCACAGCTCCATGATGTCCCGCGACGAGGTGTCGACCGAGAGGTTGACGCAGAAGCCCTGACCGCCGCCCTCGGTGAGGAGGGGCGTCAGGACCTCGCGATAATTGTCCTTGGTCAGCGCCACCTGCTCGAAGCGCAGGCCGTGCTTGTCGGCGAGCGCCTTGTGGGCGTCCGACGGCTCCACCACCGTGAACCTGGCCTTGTCGTAGGTGAAATGGCGCTCGATCAGGGGCAGGGTGCCCCGGCCGATCGAGCCGAAGCCGATCATCACGATGGGGCCGCTGATGCGGCCGTGGACGGGCCAGTCGGTCATGGCGCTCAAGGTCTCCGGACTTGTGGTTGGCAATGGGCCCCGCCTGCGGGAGCGACGCCCCCGGGCCGGTCGGCTCGCCTAGCAGGCCAGCATGACGCGCGGGCGACGGGGCACGCGACCGGGTGATTGACGCGTCGGGTCCCCGGGGTCAACCCCGGTCAACCCCTTGCTGCGCAACAGGCAAGCGTGACCGTCGGGTTAACCGCGGCGCAAAAAGCGGCATGCCGGAATCGCATGGCGCCGCTGCACCCGCGACGCTTGTGTGCGGCGCGGCAGCATCCATATTGCGTTGCAACAAGAACACCGGAAACGCCCGCGCGCAATCTCACAGGAGATCCCCATGCTCGCGGTCATCACTCACTCTCTGCTCACCCCGGTCGAGGAGCGCTCCGACATGGAGCCCGGCATCCTCACCCTCGTCAGCCGCATCGTCCGCTCGGTTCACGCCGCCAACCAGCGCCGCCAGGAGCAGCGCATCGGCGAGTTCGTCGAGACCCGCGGCGGCCGCATCACCGACGATCTCGAGCGCCAGATCGGCCAGTACTTCTGCTGATCGCCCCGCCCCGGCTCGCCGGGGCGACGCACTCGACGGCTTCAAGCAAGGCGCCAGGGGCGAGGCAAACGCCCCTCAGGCGCCTTCTTGGTGTTTGGGGTGTCCGTATCCGGCCTCGTCGTCCACCCGACGGCCTCGCCCCGCAAGCCAGCTTGAGCTCACCGCCTGAATTGACGCCCTCCGTGTCATCCCGGGGCCGCGAAAGCGGAACCCGGGATGACGTCGAGACAGGTAGGCCTGTCCGGCAGAGATCGATACGATCGATCTGTCAGGCTTGAAGCCAAGATCCTACTCGACCCGCCCCAGGATCACCTTCCGCTCCGCCACCACCTCCGACCCGACCTGATAAGCCGCCACGATCTCGGCCTCCGCCCGCGCAGCGGCGGCCTCGCTGCGGGCATGCACCACCGCGAGCGGCCGGTCCGGCCCGACCTCGGCGCCGACCGGCGCGAGGTCGGTGATGCCGACGGCATGGTCGATCGAATCCTCCGGGCGGGTCCGGCCGCCGCCGAGGCCGATCACCGCGACGCCGATCGCCCGCGTGGCGATGGCGGCGACACGGCCTCCCTGAGGTGGGACGACCGGGCGCGTCACGGGCGCAGCGGCCAGGTGGCGCTCGGGATGCGCCACGAGGTCGGTCGGCCCGCCGAGGGCTGCCACCATGCGGGAGAAGGTCTCGGCCGCCCGGCCCGAGGCCAGGGTCTTCTCCAGGCGCGCGGCGGCCTCGGTCGTGTCGGGGCTCAAGCCCCCGAGGACCAGCATCTCGGCGCCGAGCGCCAGGGTGACGGCGTGGAAGCGCGGCTCGCGCCGACGGCCGGTCAGGTAATCGATGGCATACGTCACCTCGGCGGCGTTGCCGGCGACGGAGGCCAGCGGTTGGTCCATGTCGGTGAGGAGGGCGCGGGTCGGCATGCCGGCGCCGTTCGCCACCGTGACCAGGCTCTCGGCAAGGCCATAGGCCTCGTCGGTGCGGGCCATGAAGGCGCCCGATCCCGCCTTCACGTCCATGACGAGGCCCTGGAGGCCGGCCGCGAGCTTCTTCGCCAGGATCGAGGCGGTGATCAGGTCGAGGGATTCGACCGTGCCGGTGACGTCGCGGATGGCGTAGAGCCGCCGGTCGGCCGGGGCGAGGTCCGGCGTCTGGCCGATCACCGCGCAGCCGACCGCGCGGGTGACGCGGCGAAACAGCTCGACGTCCGGCTGCGAGACGTAGCCCGGGATGCTGTCGAGCTTGTCGAGGGTGCCGCCGGTATGCCCGAGGCCGCGGCCGGCGATCATCGGCACGAAGCCGCCGCAGGCCGCGACCATCGGGGCGAGGGGGAGGCTCACCGTGTCGCCGACGCCGCCGGTCGAGTGCTTGTCGACGACCGGGCCGGGCAGGTCCCAGTCGAGCACCGTGCCCGAGCGCATCATCGCCCGGGTCAGCGCCACCCGCTCCGGCAGCGACAGGCCGCGGAAGAACACCGCCATCGCGAAGGCCGCCGCCTGCCCCTCGGTGACCCGCCCCTCGGTCAGGCCGAGGATGAAGGCCTCGATCGCCTCCGGCGGCAGCGCGTGGCCGTCGCGCTTGAGGCGGATCAGTTCCTGCGGCAGCAGCGTCATGGGAGGGTTCCGGGAAGTTGGATCAGCGGATGGTCGACCGGCTCGACGGACCTGACACCCACCGGGTCATTCCGGGGCCGCGAAAGCGGAGCCCGGAATCCGGACACTCAGGTGGCACAGGACAAATCGGCACGGTGTCGGCTCTTTCCTGGACCATCGGCGGTTCTGGGCGTGCCTGCGGCACTCCGGGCTCCGCTGCGCGGCCCCGGAATGACGCGGAGGGTGTGACATCTCTGGGTGTCAATCCAGAAGGTTCTCAGGATGACGTCACGGATGGGATGGAATCCGTCATCACGTCATACCGCCCCTCGCAGATGATCGGCGACGAGCGCCACGACGAGCCGCCCGACATCCTCCGCGGCTTGCGCCGCCACCCGCTTGGTCTCGGCGTGATGGGGCGCGCCGATCTCGGCGCCGGCCGCGAAGCCCGCGGCGTAGTTCGTCACGAGCGAGAGCGCCGCGACCCGGAGGCCGAAGAAGCGGGCAAGGATCACCTCCGGCACCGTCGACATGCCGACGAGATCGGCGCCGAGCACCTTCGCCATGCGGATCTCCGCCGGGGTCTCGAAGCTCGGACCCGAGAACCAGGCATAGACCCCCTCGTGCAGGGGTACATCGCTCGCGGCCGCCGCGGCCTTCAGCGCCGCCCGCAGGCCGGGATCGTAGGCCTCGACCATCGGCACGAAGCGGGCGTCGGAGGGCTCGCCGTAGAGCGGGTTCATCCCCGACAGGTTGATGTGGTCGCTGATCAGCGCGAGGCGGCCGGGGCCGGCCTGGGCTAAGAGCGAGCCGGCGGCGTTGGTGAGGAGGAGCGGCGGGGCGCCGAGCGCCGCCACCACGCCGACCGGCACCCGCATCGCATCCGCCTGGCCGTGCTCGTAGGGATGGGCGCGGCCCTGGAACAGCAGCACCCGCTCTCCGCCGAGGCGCCCCGCCACCAGCCGCCCGGCATGGCCCGAGACGCCGGAGGCCGGGAAATGCGGGATCTCGCCGTAGGGTATCGCGACCGGATCCTCGACCCTCTCCGCCAGCGGCCCGAGCCCGGTGCCGGTGACGAGAGCGAGCGCGAAACCGCCGTCGACGCCGCGCGCCCGCAGGAAGTCGGCGGCCTCGGTCACGCGGGGATCGTCGGGCGGGGCGCTCACGCGAGGTTGTCCGGGCCGAAAGAGGCGGGCAGCAAGTCGTCCAGGGTGAAGGTCTTTCGCACGCCCTGCGGCCCGGCGACGTGGATCGGGGTGTCGGGGGCGGCGAATTCGCGGATGCGCTGGCGGCAGGCGCCGCAGGGGGTGACCAGCGCCTCGCCGTCGCCGAGCACCAGGATCGCCGCGATGCGCCGGCCACCATGCGCGACCATCGCGGCGATGGCCCCGGCCTCGGCGCAGGTGCCGACCGGATAGGCGGCGTTCTCGACGTTGCAGCCGGCATGCACCGCCCCCGCCTCGTCGCGGATCGCGGCGCCGACGCGGAAGCGCGAATAGGGCGCGTGGGCCCGCGCCTGGGCCGCGCGCGCGGCGGAGAGCAGGGTGTCGGTCGGATCCATCCTCGTCCCGGTGGCCGTTTGGTCAACGGCCGGATCATGGCCGGCCGGACGCCCGCCGTCGAGCCCGTCGACAAGCCGCCCCGCGCGCCCTACACCCGCATTCTTTCCACCAAGAAGGATATTTTCCGATGCTCGGACGGTTCGAGCGCGGCGGGTCCGGCGAGGCCGTCGTGGAGTATGGCGACAGCAACCTGCGGGTGGTGCGGCCCGGCCGCTTCGTGCGCTGCTCGGTGACCGGGGTCGAGATCCCCCTCGACGCCCTGCGCTACTGGAGCGTCGAGCGCCAGGAGGCCTATGCCGATCCCGATGCCGTGATGGTGCGCCTGCGCGAGCGCTCACAGCCCGCGTAGGAGGGCGCCGAGCGCCTCGGGCGCCTCGAGCGCCAGCCTCACCGGCAGCGTCGCGACCGGCAGGGCGGGAGGCAACCGCACCCGGTCCTTCTCGGTCGTCACCAGCACGAGGTCCTTGGCTGCCGCCTCCGCCGCCAGGGCCTCGGCCTCGGCCGCCGTGAAGGCGTGATGGTCCGGGAAGGCGCGGGTCTCGCGCAAGGAGGCCCCGACCTCGCGCAGGGTCGCGAAGAACTTGTCTGGTCTGCCGATCCCCGCGAAGGCCAGGACCGGGCGCCCGCGCAAGGACGCGGCGGCGGCCGGATCCGGTTCGAGCCGGCCGCGCAGGGCCGGCAGACCACGCTCCCTCGCCTCCGCCAGCACCCAGGCGCCGGGCGCGCCCTCGCCGACGACCAGGGCGGCGTGAACACGCTGCCACTGCATCACCGCCGGCGCCCGCAGCGGGCCGGCCGGAAACACCCGCCCGTTGCCGAGGCCGACCGCGCCGTCGACCACCGCGATCGCCAGGGTCTTGGCGAGGCTCGGGTTCTGCAGCCCGTCATCCATCACGATGACATCGGCGCCAGCCGCGCGGCAGGCCCGCGCGCCGGCCACCCGGTCGCGGGCGACGATCGCCGGAGCGGCGCGAGCGAGCAGCAGCGGCTCGTCGCCGACCTCTTCCGCTCCATGGCGCGCGGGATCCACTTGCACCGGCCCTGGCAGGCGCCCGCCATAGCCCCGGCTCAGGAAGACCGGGCGCCGGCCGAGAGCGCCGAGCAGGCCGGCGACCGCCAGGGCCGTCGGCGTCTTGCCGGCGCCGCCGAGGGTGAAGTTGCCGATGCAGACCACCGGGCAGGGCGGCGCGGCGCCGGCCCGCACCATCCGGCGGGCGGCGAGCGCGCCGTAGACGGCACCGAGGGGTGCGAGTAGCCGGGCCGCCGGAGCCGGGTCCGCCCGCCACCAGAAGCCCGGCGCCCGGATCACGAGGCGAACCGCCCGGCGATCTTCAACTGGCAGATGAAGGGCTCGATCGCCGCCATCGCCCGGTCGGTGGCGCCGCCGGCGCTCTCGATCGCCGCGGCGCCGGCCTGCGCCATCGCCCGGCGGGCGGCCGGATCGGCGAGGAGCTGGCCGACCGCCGCCGTCAGCTCCTGCCCGTCGCGCACGATCCGGGCGCCGCCGGCGCGCTCGAGCGCGCCGTAGACCTGGGCGAAGTTGCGCACGTGCGGCCCGGACAGGATCGCGGCGCCGAGGCGTGCCGGCTCGATCGGGTTCTGGCCGCCGTGGCGGGCGAGCGACCCGCCGACGAAGACGAGCGGGCACAGGCGGTAGAACAGGCCGAGCTCGCCCACCGTATCGGCGACGTAGAGGTCGACCTTGTCGTGCGGCTGGCCGCCGGTCGCACGGCGCCCGACGCGCAGGCCCGCCGCCGCCGCGTCGGCGGCGACCGCCGGACCGCGGTCGGGGTGGCGCGGCACCACGATGGTGAGGAGGTCGGGGTAGCGCCGCGCCAGCGCCCGGTGCGCCGCGGTGGCGGCGGCCTCCTCGCCCGGATGGGTCGAGGCGGCGAGCCAGACCGGGCGCCCGGCGATCACCCCGCCGAGCTGGCGCAGCTGCTCGGGATCCGCCGGCGGGGGGCTTGCGTCGAATTTCAGGTTGCCGCCGGCTTCGACCCGGGGGGCGCCGAGCCGTGCGAAGCGCTCGGCCTCCTCCTGGCTCTGGGCGAGGCAGAGCGCGACGCGCGACAGGATCGCGCGCGCCACCGCCGGGGTGCGGGCCCAGCCGCGGGCCGAGCGCTCGGACATCCGCCCGTTGACCAGGATCAGCGGCACCTCGCGCTCGTGCAGGGCCAGGATGGTGTTGGGCCAGAGCTCCGATTCGGCGACCAGCGCCAGGTCCGGCCGCCAATGGTCGAGGAAGCGGGCGAGGTAGCGCGGCGCATCGAGGGGCGCGAACTGGTGCAGGGCGCCGCGGGGCAGCCGCCGCGCCAGGAGCTCCGCCGAGGTGCGGGTGCCGGAGGTGACGAGAACGGAGAAGCCGCGCCGGGTCAGGCGCTCGACGAGGCCGATGAGCGACAGGGCCTCGCCGATGCTGGCGCCGTGGGCCCAGACGAGGGGCCCGGCCGGCCGCGGCTTGCCCGGCCGCCCGGTGCGCTCGGGCAGGCGCACGGGATCCTCCTTGCCGCGCCGGCGCCGCCAGGCGAGCAGGCCGGCGAGCGCCGGCTCGCCGGCAATCAGGCCGTAATGATAGGCGCGCAGCAGCGCCGGCACGTCGTCGCGCCTCATCGGGCGGGGGCCTGTTTGCGGGTGTGCACCGGATCGATCCGGCCGACCTGCGCGAAGGCGCGGGCATGCACCGCGTTGAGGTCGGCCTCGATGCGCAGGCGCGCCGCCTCGATCCCGGCGGCGTCGAGGTCGCGGGCGACCGTGATCGGCTCGCCGAAGGCCATCACGCCACGGCCGAAGGGCAGGCCGAGGCTCGCCCGGTCCCAGCTGTCGAACTGGAGGTAGCGGCTCGTGACGACCGCGGTCGGCACCACCGGCCGGCCGGAGAGCCGCGCCAGCATCACGATGCCCTCGCCGCAGCGCCGCGACACCTTCGGCACGTCGGCGCTGAACGCCACCGTCTCGCCGTCCTCCAGCGCCTTGAGGCAGCCGCGCAGGGCCGACACCCCGCCCTTGGCCCACATGTCGCTCGCCCGCCGCGCCCCCGAACCGCGGATCACCCGCACGCCCATCCGCTCCAGCACGGCGGTGTTCACCCCGCCGTCGACCGAGCGCGACACCATCGTGGCGGCCCGGTCCTCGGGCCGGCGCACGAACGGCACCATCAGGTGCTGACCGTGCCACATGGCGATGATGAACGGCCGCAGGGGCGACAGCCAGTCGTAGGCCGCCGGCGGATCGAGGCTGAAGCGGTTCGTGCCGCGCACCAGCTTCAGGTAGCTCGCGCCGAGGAAGCCGAGGCTCTCCTGGGCCGCCCGGCTGCGGGCGATGCGGGTGACGACGCTCATTCGGCCACTTCGTGGAGGGGGAACGCTTCAGGGGAGATGCGGCGAATCCGGTCCGGCGCGGGCCCCGCGAATCCGGGCGCCGTCATGCTCCGTTCGGGCCCGCGAGGCAACCGCCGTCAGGTTGTGGGGGCGTGACGGAGCGTGCGGCACCGCACCCGTGGGGAGCGAGGGGGGAGCGTCCCGTCCGGGCCGGGAGCCTCGATGCACACTTTTGCGACTGTAATGTACAGGTTGCAACTTGGTGTGTTCGAGATCCAGCAGACCGATATCGTCACGGCCTGGCTCGACCGGCTTCGAGACATTCGCGCCCAAGCACGGTTTACGGCTCGGCTCCGCCGACTCTCGACGGGCCATCTCGGCGACGTGAGGCCGATCGGTGACGGCGGCAGCGAATTGCGGATCGATCATGGTCCCAGATATCGAATCCATTTCACGCAGAGAGGAAAAAACCGTCATCCTTCTCGTCTGCGGCGGGGATAAATCGAGCCAGACGAAGGACGGTCAACGAGCGAAGGATCTTGCAAGATGATGGCGAAAGTCACCCCCTAGGACGCAGCCGATTTTCTCACGACACCGGAGAGGGTCGCCGAATACCTTGATGCCGTGTTCGACGATGGCGACCCCGCGACGACCGCGGCAGCTCTCGGCGATGTCGCGAGGGCCAAGGGCATGTCGCAGGTCGCGAAGGACACGGGCCTCGCGCGGGAGGCCCTCTATCGGAGCCTGTCCGACAAGGGCAATCCGCGGCTCGCGACGGCTCTCGACGTCTTGAGGTCGTTCGGCCTGAAGCTGACCGTGACGCCGATCGGCGATACGGCGTGAGAAGGGGTCCTGGCTGAGATCGGGCAGGGGTTGCCGGCAGTCAGGAATGGCGAACCTGCGCCGGGTCGTCGAACGGGGCGGCGCGCAACCTGCAAGGCAGAGCGAGACCGAGATCCACGAAAGCCTTGTTTGGAATGGCTCCAATCTATAGATTGGATCCATTCCAAACAGGATCGCGCGCATGAAAGCCCTGACCGATCTCACCGAGCGCGAGGTGCTGGCCCTCGCCATCGCCAGCGAGGAGGAGGATTCCCGCATCTATCGCAGCTTCGCCGAGAGCCTGCGGGCCGACCTGCCGGGCTCCGCCGGGCTGTTCGAGGCGATGGCCGACGAGGAGCGGGGGCATCGCGACGACCTCTACGCGGCCTATCGCGAGCGCTTCGGCGAGCACCTGCCGCCGCTGCGGCGCGAGGACGTGCGCGGCTTCCCGCGTCGCCGCCCGTTCTGGTGGCAGGGGCTCGATGCCGGCCGGATGCGGCGGGAGACGGAAGCGATGGAGGCGCAGGCCGCCGGCTTCTACGAGCGGGCGGCGGACCTCACCCGCGATCTCGGGGTGCGCCAGCTCTTCACCCGCCTCGCCGAGATCGAGCGCGGCCACGGCCGCCGGGCCGAGGCGCTGACCGCCGAGCAGGAGACCGGGGATGCCGCCGCCGAGGAGGCCCGGGCCGCCCACCGGCTGTTCGTGCTGCGCTACATCCAGCCGGGCCTCGCCGGGCTGATCGACGGCTCGGTCTCGACGCTGGCGCCGCTCTTCGCCGCCGCCTTCGCCACCCACAACAACGGGCAGACCTTTCTCGTCGGCCTCGCCGCCTCGATCGGCGCCGGGATCAGCATGGGCTTCACCGAGGCCCTGTCCGACGACGGCAGCATCACCGGGCGCGGCTCGCCCTGGCTGCGCGGTCTCGTCTGCGGGATCATGACGGCGGTGGGCGGCCTCGGCCACACGCTGCCCTACCTGGTGCCCGATTCCTGGACCAACGCCTTCGCCATCGCGACGGTGCTCGCCGCCCTGGTGGTGGCGGTGGAACTGCTCGCCATCTCGGCCATCCGCACCCGCTACATGGAGACGCCGTTCTGGCGCGCCGCCCTCCAGGTCGTGCTGGGCGGCGTCCTGGTCCTGCTCGCCGGCGTCGCGATCGGCAGCGCGTAGATGTCGTCATGCGGCACCGTGCGCGGGAGGCGGCCCCGAAAGCCGCTCCCGCCACCTTGAAAATGGTCTAGAAAAGGCAGGCGAAGGCGCTGAAGAATCGCCCCCAAGGACCCGCCCCGAGGAACCGCCGTGCAGACCAGCTTCACCCCCGCGCAGCTCGCCGACCCGGCCATGGCGGCCTCGGAGAAGATCCTGCGCACCTGCGTGCATTGCGGCTTCTGCACTGCCACCTGCCCGACCTACCTGCTGCTCGGCGACGAGCTCGATTCGCCGCGCGGGCGCATCTACCTGATCAAGGACATGCTGGAGGGGGGCAAGCCCGCGAGCCCGGAGGTGGTCAAGCACGTCGACCGCTGCCTGTCCTGCCTGTCCTGCATGACCACCTGCCCGTCGGGGGTGCACTACATGCACCTCGTCGACCATGCCCGCGCCCATATCGAGAAGACCTATTCGCGTCCGGTCGAGGATCGGTTCTTAAGGGCGGTGCTGGCGCGCGTGCTGCCCTACCCGAACCGCTTCCGCCTCGCGCTGCTCGGCGCCACCCTCGGCCGGCCGCTCAGGGGCATCGCGTCGAGGATGCCGAAGGTCGGCAACCGGCTCGCCGCGATGCTCGACCTCGCCCCCGCCGCGCTGCCGACCCGCTCGGCGCAGGACAAGCCCGGCCGCTTCCTGCCCGCCGGCCCGCGCCGCGGCCGGGTGGCCCTGCTGCGCGGCTGCGCCCAGAGCGTGCTGCGGCCGGACTTCAACGAGGCGGCGATCCGGCTCCTCAACCGCCACGGCGTCGAGGTGGTGCAGGCCAGGGGGGAGGGCTGCTGCGGCGCGCTCACCCACCACATGGGCCACGAGGACTCGTCGCACGCGCTCGCGAAGCGCACCATCGACGCCTGGATCGCCGAGATGGACGGCGAGGGGCTGGACGCGATCGTGGTCACGGCCTCGGGCTGCGGCACCACGATCAAGGATTACGGCTTCATGTTCCGCGACGACCCGGCCTACGCGGCGAAGGCCGCCCGGGTCGCGGGGATCGCCCGCGACGTCACCGAGTACGTGACGGGCCTCGGCCTGTCCGAGCCGGTCGTCGAGACCGACCTCGTCGTCGCCTACCACTCCGCCTGCTCGATGCAGCACGGGCAGGGCCTGCGCACCGAGCCGAAGGCGCTCCTGGCGCGGGCCGGCTTCACCGTGAAGGACGTGCCCGAAGGTCATATCTGCTGCGGCTCGGCCGGCACCTACAACATCCTGCAGCCGGAGCTGGCCGCGCACCTGCGCGCCCGCAAGGTCGCCAATATCGAGCGCGTCCGGCCCGACGTGATCGCCACCGGCAATATCGGCTGCGCGACGCAGATCGGGAAGGGCACCGCCATCCCGATCGTCCACACGGTGGAGCTGCTCGACTGGGCGACCGGCGGCCCGCGGCCGGCGGCGCTGGACGGGGTGGCGGAGAAACGGCCGGCGCTCGTGGCGGCGGAGTAGGGACAGGGCGCGGACGTTCTCCTCTCTCGGCGAAAGGTGGGGATCCCCGGGAAAATCCCTTTCGGGATCGAGCGCGGGATTCACGCTCCGAGCCATGCCGGCGATCCCGGCATGGCTCGGAGAGGGAAGGGGCTCTTGCTCTAGGACGGCAAAGTTTGCTGTCTGAAGAGGTGCGGGTGTCGGCTGGTGGACGGGAGGTGGCGCCCATGTCCCGCACACAACTCCGCAGCGCCGATTGCGAGCAGGTCCCGAACCCTGTTTGCCAGGCCTGCGGCCAGTCGGTGCGGATCCGCTGCGAGAACCCGCGCACGCTGACGACACTCACCGGCACGGCACGGCTGCGTCTCGAATCACGATCCAGGCGCCTCGTGAGCCGCACTCGAAGGCCGAGCTCGCCAGAAAACTTTGCCGGCTTACCTTTAGTCCGATAGGTCGGTTTTCACAGGCGACGTGTGAAAGCCCGTTCGATGGAGCCGGCAGTGTTACCACTTCCAGTGTCATTCCGGGGCCGCGCAGGGGAGCCCGGAATGACACTGGAAGTGAATGATGTCGATGAGACCGGGCAGGCTTGGACGCCGCGAGCTGCGCCGGTCTGATACGATTTCCGATTGATACCGACGGCCTAGGATGCTGACGCGTCAACGTCGATCTCGGGCGGGCCCGAGATCGACGAGGCCGTTGACTCATCTCAGATCTCCGATGCCAAGCCAGGGTCTTGGCGACAATCCGAGACTCGAACCAAAGGTCGTTTCCAACGACCGTTGGTATGATTGCGTCGCGATGCGGATATCGGATCAGGCCCCGGCCGCCGCAGCCCCCAGGTTCAACAGCCCCATTACGGCAGTGAACACCGCGTAGACGAAGCCGAGGTTCAGCAGCACGCCGAGGATCCCGATCCCGAGACCCGCCGCCACGACGACGCCGTCGCGCTCGACGAGGCCGAGGCCGACGAGGGTGACCGCGAGACCGAGCGGAATCTGTCCGACGAGCGGGGCGGCGACGATCAGCACCAGGGACAGCGCCAGGATCAGCAGGCCCATGGCGCGCATGCCGATGTCGTTCTCGAACACCCGCAGCCGCGGCCGCGACCAGCGCTCCAGGCGGCGCAGGAGGGGCACCGCGCGGGAGACGGCGCGCTGCAGGTCGGAGCGGGCGATCGAGCGGCCGAGCAGCGCGCGCGGCAGCCAGGGCGCCGACATGCCGGCGGCGATCTGCGCCGCCACCAGGGCGAGGAGCAGGCCGCAGATCAGCGGGATCGGCGGCGGCATCGGCAGGCAGTTCGGCAGGCCGAGCAGCACGACCAGGAGGGCGAAGGCCCGGTCACGCAGGACCGCCACGATGTCGCCGACGGTCAGCCGCTCGGTCTCCTGGGCGGCGAGGACGGTCAGGACCTCGGAAGTGCGGGCGAATTGCGTCACGGGGCTCTGGCCGTCCGGTGCCGGGGAGGCGCCCCCCGGCGGGATCGCGGCGCCCTCGAAAGCGGGGGCGACGCTCGCCGGCGGGGTCGCGGCGCCCCGGGCCGGGGTCGCCCGGCCCCCTCTAGCCCACTCCGCCGCCCGGGCCAACCCGCGCGCATGGGTGGTGCCCGCTCCGAGATCGGCGCGGACGGGCCCGGCGGCGGGAAGGGGGCCGAGCCGCCGTCGAAGCGGCCCGGCCGCGAAGAGGAAGCGCCTGTGCATGGTTCACCGACGTGAGCGCCGCGCTGCTTGCGAGCGCGGCCGTGACGGGCCTCTCACACGGCCAACCGGGCGATCGTAGGGCAGAGCCAAAAAAAACGGCGGGCGCGGGGAGTCAGTGCAGCGTGAGCACACCGTTCACGGCGCGGAACTCCGCCGGCTTGATCAGCTGCGAGTGGGCCACCCGGACCGAGTGCAGCGGCCCTTCCAGCTCGCGCTTCCAGAAATCCAGGAAACCGGTGAGCACGGGGAAGCGCGGGGCGAGGTCGTAATCCTGCCAGACATAGGTCTGCAGCACGCCGGGATGGTCGGGGATGCGGTAGAGGATGTGGGCCGTGGTCAGGCCGTATCCCTCGATCTGCTGCCGAAACTCCTTGGAGACCATGACACCTCCTGCCGGGTTGGAAATCCTTCGCGGGTGCGTAGCGCTTTGCCGACCAAGGGTCCGATGATGCGGTTAACCAATGGTTTCGCTCAAGCAAAAATAGCGTCTAATGCGTTGATTTTTCAGGCAATAGCAGCCTACGCGGTCGAGTGCTGACAGTCGCGGATCCTCGTCGCGCCCGCTCCGGCCCCGACCGCGATCCGAGACGGTGCCGTCCCGAGCACCGGGCGCATTCACCGGCGCGGCCGATCGCCTGTGGCGTCGTCCTGGCGCTGGCTTGACGCAGCGTTTTATGGAAAAGATATTTTCACGAACGCAACGGCAGGCCTGGAACCCTTGCCTCTTTCCCCGGCTCGATCCGTCCTGCTCTCTGCAGCAGCCAGTCTGATTTGCCCGGATTGCGCGTCGGCCGACGAGCGGGACGACGTGCGGACCGTCCTGTTCGGCAGCCTGGATGCCGGCCGTTCGAGCTTCGTCAGCGCCGGGGCCAAGATGGCGCCGGGCGGGATCTCCCGGGACGGCGTCGTGACCCTCGCGACCCTCGGCTACGGAATACGGCCGGAGCGGGACTGGTGGGGCGATCCGCGGGCGAAGGCCGGTATCGCCCCGCCGCGCACCCTGCGCCACACGGTGCAGGCCGGGGCGCTGGCCGGGTGGCAATGGGTGCGCGGCTGGGGCGTCGCGGCCGTGTTCGCCGGACCGGAGCTCGCCTTCGAGGTGCTGGACAGCCCCGGCACGCGGCGGCTGCCGGCGCCGCGCCTCGGCGTGCGGGTGCAGGGAGAGCTGTGGGCACGGCCGACCGAGGCGACGCTCGTCACCGCGACGCTGATCGGCGGGACCGCGCGCTGGAGCGCCTGGGGCCGGGTGTCCTGGGGTATCCGGCTCCCGGACCTGACCGCGGCCTATCTCGGGCCGGAGGCCGCGCTCTACGCCGACCGGACCGGCTACCGGAAGTGGAGCCTCGGCCTCCACGCCACCGATGTCGCGGTGGCGCGGGTGAGCCTTCGCGTCTCGGCCGGCTGGGTGTACGAGGAACAGATCCGGCGCCCGGGCGCCTACGGCACGTTCACCGCCTGGCTACCGCTCTGACGATAAGCCTTCGAGGAAGCGGGCGGCATCCGCGACGATCGTGTCGCGGCGCGCCGGCGCCATCTTGTCGAGGGTGCGGTAGGGCATGGCGAGGCGCGGGTTGCCGCGCAAGGTGTCCGCGTTCCCGATCAAGAAGTTCCAGTACAGGTAGTTGAACGGGCAGGCGGTCGCGCCGGTCTTCGCCTTCACGTCGTAGGCGCAGCCGCGGCAGTAATCCGACATCCGGTCGATATAGGCGCCGGACGAGGCATAGGGCTTCGAGCCGAGCAGCCCGCCATCGGCCCAGAGCGCCATGCCGTGGACGTTGGGCAGTTCCACCCACTCGTAGGCATCGGCGTAGACGACGAGGAACCATTCCTCGACCTGGCGCGGCGCGAGGCCGGCGATGAGCGCGAAGTTGCCCAGCACCATCAGGCGCTGAATGTGGTGGGCATGCGCGTGGGCTTTCGTGTCGCGCACGCATTCGGCGAGGCAGGCCATGGCGGTCTCGCCCGACCAGTAGAACCACGGCAGGTCGCGGGTGGCGCCGAGCGCGTTGGTCTCGGGGTAGTCCGGCATCCGCGCCCAGTAGAGGCCGCGCACGTATTCGCGCCAGCCGAGGATCTGGCGAATGAAGCCCTCGACCGCGTTGAGGGGGGCCGCGCCCTCGCGCCAGCGATCCTCAGCCGCCCGGCACACCTCCTCGGCGTCGAGGAGGCCGAGATTGAGGGCGGGCGCGATCAACCCGTGATACAGGAACGGCGTGCCGGCCCGCATCGCGTCCTGGTAATCGCCGAACTCGGGCAGGCATTCGTCGAGGAAGTAGCGCAGGGCCTCAAGCGCCTCGGTGCGGGTCACCGGCCAGGCGAAGCCGTCGAGGTCGCCGAAATGGTCGGGGAAGCGGCGCTCGACGAGGTCCATCACCTCGCGCGTCACCGCGTCGGGCGGGAAGCGCCGGCGCTCCGGCACGGCGTGGCCGGCGGGCAGGCGGCGGCGGTTGTCGTGGTCGAAGTTCCACTGCCCGCCCACCGGCTCGCGTCCCTCCATCAAGAGGCCGGTGCGCCGGCGCATGGCGCGGTAGAAGGTCTCCATCCGTAAGCTCTCGCGCCCCTCCGCCCAGCGGGCGAAGACCGGGCGCGGGCATAGGAAGCGGGTGTCGTCCCGGATCTCGACCGGCAGCCCGAACCGCTCCTCCCATTCTCCCATCATCGTCTCGACCCGCCACTCGCCGGGCTCCGTCACGACGATCCGGTCGGGCCGGTGGCGCGCGATCGCCCGGGCGAGCTCGCCGGTGAACGAGCCGGCATTGCGCGAATCGTCGAGGGCGACGTAGTCGACCGCGATGCCGCGCTCCCGCAGCTCGGCCGCGAAGTGGCGCATGCCTGAGAAGACCAGCACCAGCTTCTGCTTGTGGTGGCGTACGTAGGTCGCCTCCTCGGCGACCTCGACCATCAGCACCGTGTCGGCGCCCGGGTCGAGGTCGGTGAGGGTGGCGAGCCGCGGATGGAGCTGGTCGCCGAGGACGAGGCGCAGCGTGCGCATGCGCGCTCAGACTCCCATGCGGGCATGCGAAACGTTGATTAACACTCGCGCCATTGCGGCTCCCCTCCGGCTGACCATAACCCTAGCTAGAGCGATCGGAGGCCCTGGCGCGCGAGTTGCGCCGGGCCGAACCGACGCAGGGGCGGACGGGTTGAGATCCGCTCGCCGAGACCGGGCGGGTAAGGAGTCGCGTCGTGAAATTCGCCTTCGCGGGAATCGACTTCCTGGGCGGTGTCTTCGAGGCCCTGGTCGCGGCGGGCTGGCAGCCGATCAAGCTGTTCTCCCGCCCCTGCGACGGGATCTACGACCAGAACGAGACGGTCGTGGCGCTGGCCCGGCGGCACCGGGTGCCGATCCAGCTCTCGCGCATCCGCGTCGCCGACATCGAGGCGCTGTCGGCCGAGCACGGGCGGGACTGGGCGCTGGTGGTGGCGGGCTATCCGTGGCTGATCACCGGCTGGCCGGGCCGGGTGCGCTACGCCCTCAACATCCATCCCTCGCCGCTGCCCGACGGGCGCGGGCCCTACCCGCTGTTCCGCGCCATCCTCGATTCCTACGAGAGCTGGGGCGTGACCGCCCACGTGCTCGCCGAGGAGGGGTTCGACACCGGCGATATCCTGGCGCAGGACATTTTTCCGATTTCCGGCGCGGAGACGCACGAGACCCTGCTCGCCCGCTGCCAGATGGCGGCGGCACGGCTCGCCCGCGGGCCGATCGCCCGCGACCTGCCCGCCCTGTGGCGCAAGGCCGAGCCGCAGGGCGACGGCGCCTACTGGCCGCGGGTCACCGACCTCGACCGCACCCTCGACTTCCGCCAGCCGGTCGCGGCGATCCTGCGCCGGGTCCGGGCCTTCGGGTCGATCGAGACCCTGGCGCGGGTCAACGACAACCGCATCTTCGTGCAGGAGGCCCATGGCTGGACGGAGGCCCACCGCCACGCCCCCGGCGCGGTGGTGCATGCCTATCGCCGCCAGATCCTGGTGGCGGCCCGGGACGGCTACGTGCAGATCACCCGCTGGAGCAGCATCCCGCTCGCCGACGCGGGCAAGACGGGGCGCTGACCCGATGCCGAAGATGCGCCGCAAGGGCGACCTGCCGCAGAAGATCTGCGCCCAGTGCGGACGGCCCTTCGCCTGGCGCAAGAAGTGGGAGCGGGTCTGGGACGAGGTGCGCTACTGCTCGGATGCCTGCCGGCGGGCGGCGCACCGGGGCGAGCCGCCAAGGTCGCCCGAGGCTCACCCTTCCCGATAGCCTACGCCTCGAGGTGGCGGGCCGGGATCAGCCGCCAGACCAGTCCGCCGCGGGGCCCGAGCAGCATCGAGGCCACGTAGAGGGTGCCGGCGGCGAGCACGATCGCCGGGCCGGTCGGCAGGCTGGCATAGTACGAGACGAGCAGCCCCGCCACGCTCGCGACGAGCGCCAGGATCACCGCCGCCGGCATCAGGCCGCTCAGGTCGAGGGCCCAGAACCGGGCGGTGATCGCCGGCAGCAGCATCAGCCCGACGGCGAGCAGGGTGCCGAGGGCCGCGAAGCCGCCGACGAGGTTGAGGACCACCAGGGCCAGGAAGGCGTAGTGCACCGGCCCGCTCGCCCGGCCGACCGAGCGCAGGAACAGCGGATCGACGCATTCCATCACCAGCGGCCGGTAGGCGACGGCGAGGCCCGCGAGCGTCACGGTGGCGATGCCGCCGAGCAGCACCAGGGCGTCGTCGTCGAGGGCCAGCACCGTGCCGAACAGGATGTGCAGGAGGTCGATCGACGAGCCCCGGGCCGAGATCAGCAGCACGCCGGCGGCGAGCGAGATCAGGTAGAACGCCGCCAGGCTCGCATCCTCGCGCAGCACCGTCGAGCGGGCGATGAGGCCCGACAAGAGCGCCACCGCCAGCCCGGCGACGAGGCCGCCGAGCGTCATCGCCGGCAGCGACAGCCCGGCCCACAGGAAGCCGACCGCGGCGCCGGGCAGGATGGCGTGGCTCATCGCCTCGCTCATCAGGCTCATGCGGCGCAGGGTGAGGAAGACGCCGACCGGGGCGGCGCCGACCGACAGGGCGACGCAGCCGGCGAGCGCCCGGCGCATGAACGAGAACTCGACGAAGGGCGCCGTCAGGAAGTCGATCACGCGGCGTGCCCGTGGGTATGGTCGTGATGCGCGTGGTCGTCGCGCGACCCGTGGTCGTGGGGCTGATGATCGTGGGGCTGATGATCATGCTTGGCCGCGGCGCGGCACACCGGCGCGTCCTCGTCCCAGGCCTCGCAGAGCCGGCGGGCGCGGCGCAGGTTGTCGGCGGTGAGCACCTCCGGCGTCGCGCCCCAGGCCACCGCCTCGCGGGCGAGGAGCAGGGTCGAGGGGAAGTGCCGGGCGACCTGATCGAGGTCGTGCAGCACCGCCACCACGGTCCGCCCTTCGGCGTGCCAGCCGTGGACCAGCCCCAGGAGCTCGTCGGTGGTGCGGGCGTCGATCGCCGCGAAGGGCTCGTCGAGCAGGATCACCCGCGCGTCCTGGAGCAGGACGCGGGCGAACAGGGCGCGACGCAGCTGCCCGCCCGACAGCGTGCCGATCGGCCGGCGCTCGAAGCCGGTGAGCCCCACCGCCGCGAGCGCCGCCTCGACGGCGGCCCGGTGCGGCTTCAGGGCGCGCCACGGCCCGACCCGGCGCCACAGCCCCATCGCCACGAGGTCGAACACCCCGATCGGGAAGGCGCGGTCGATCTCGGCGGCCTGCGGCAGGTAGGCGATGTCCTGCCGCGCCAGCCCCGCGCGGGCGACCTCGCCCTCCAGCGGCGCGATCTCGCCCATGATGCCCTTGAGCAGGGTCGACTTGCCGGCGCCGTTCGGCCCGACCACCGCGGTGAGCGATCCCGGCAGGATCGTGCCGTCGAGGTGGTGGACCGCCGGGTGGCGGGCATAGCCGAGGGTGAGGCCGCGAAAGGACAAGGCGCCGCGGGGCACGGAAGACAGGGCGCTGCCGGGCGCAGAGTGCTTGACCGGTGCCGTCACGCCATGGCCCAGCCGATCAGGGCCCACACAGCCGCCGACAGGAGCGCGGCGACGGCGAGGCGCGGCCCGACCCCGACCCGCAGCAGGGAGAACGGCGCGGCCTGGGGGCGCGGGGCGGCGTCGGCCCGCGGGGCATCGGCGTGGGAATGCGGCATCGGCGAATCGTTCGCTCGGGTCCGGCTCGCGCCCTTACGCGGGCGGGCGCACGGACCCCATATGAGGGGCGGCCGGCTGCTGCCCCGACGCGGATCGTTACACTGTAACAGACAGGGCCTGTCAACCGCCGCCGGGTTGGGGTAGGACGGCGCCGGGAGGGTGGCGGATGGACGAGCACGGAACCTGCGGGCATCACGGGCATGGGCAGGACTCTCACGCCCACGGAGAGGAGGCCCACGGCCCCGCCCGGACGGCCGACCTCGTCGCGCGGGCCGAGCGGCTGGCACAGGATCTCGGCCTGCAATTCACGGCCCTGCGCCGCCGCACCCTGGAGGTGGTGGCCGAGGAGGGCCGCCCGCTCGGCGCCTACGACATCGCCGAGCGCCTGAGCGCCCCGGGCAAGCGCGTCGCCGCAGTCTCGGTCTACCGCGCCCTCGACTTCCTGACCGAGCACGGCCTCGTCCACCGCATCGCCAGCCGCAACGCCTTCGTCCCCTGCGAGCACGGCCACGGCGCCGGCGAGAGCGCGGTCTTCCTGATCTGCCGCAGCTGCGGCAGCGTCGACGAGACCATCTCGGCCGAGATCGAGCGCAGCCTGGACCGGACCCTGGCCCAGGCGGGGTTCAAGCCGGCGAGCCGGATCGTCGAGATCGAGGGGGAGTGCGGGGCGTGCCAGGGGCGGGAGGACGCTGGTTGAAGCAATCGCCGACGGTGCGCGACGAGGCGTCCTTGCGCGGCATCCTCGAGACGTTCGTGTTAGAGCATCATTAGGGTGGTACCCCTACGGTGTATCCGATGACGATGGCGGGCGCGCATCCGAGCGCGGCTCGCGGTCCAAGGAGTCGGGACACCCATGATCCACCAGCTCGTCTACTACAGTCGCAACACCGTTCAAGGCGGCGATCGTGCCATGTTGACCAACATGCGCGAGATCCTTTCCATTTCGCAGCGCAATAATAGCCGTGATGGCATCACGGGCTTTCTCATCTTCGACAAGACCTGGTTCGTCCAGATCCTGGAGGGTGAGCGCGCCAAGGTGACGGGGACCTACGACCGGATCGCGCGGGACCCGCGCCACGCCGCCGCGACGGTCATCGACGTACGGGACGTGCCGGGGCGGCTCTTCCCGAACTGGACGATGGGCGGCGCCATGCGCACGCCGGACGTGCAGGAAGTGTATCTTCAGCACGGCTTCGGCGGTCCGCTGGACGCGACCCGGCTCAAATCCGACCAGGTCGTCAGTCTCGCGCTGGATCTCCAGGCTTTCGAAGCAGGCCGCCGGCAGGCGCAGAAGCTCGCGGGCTGATCAGCGCGCGCAGGCGCCTGCTCCGATGGTGGGCAGGTCCGAAACGGAGGAGGGGGCCGTGGCGCCCTCCTCAATACGCGTTCCGGAACGCGCTCCGCGCCACCACCGTCATCACCAGGATCCGCAGGTCGAACCACAACGACCAATTGTCGATGTAGAACAGGTCGTGCTCCACCCTGCGCTGCATGTCGGCATCGGTCAGGGTCTCGCCCCGCAGGCCGTTCACCTGCGCCCAGCCGGTGATCCCCGGCCGCACGTTGTGGCGGCGGGCGTAGAGCGCGATGCGCCGCTCGAAGCTGCGGTCATGGGCGACCGCGTGGGGGCGGGGGCCGACCAGCGACATGTCGCCCCGGATGACGTTGAGGAGCTGGGGCAACTCGTCGAGGTTGGTGCGGCGCAGGAAGCGGCCGATCCGGGTGATGCGGTCGTCGTCCCGGGTCGCCTGGCGGAAGACGGCGCCGGCATCGGAGCGCATGCTGCGGAACTTGAACACCCAGAACGCCTCCTGGTTGAAGCCGTAGCGCTTCTGGCGAAACAGGCTCGGGCCGCGGCTGTCGAGCCGGATCAGGGCCGCGATCAGGAGCAGCAGCGGCGAGAGCGCGACGAGGGCGAGCGACGCCACCAGGAGGTCGAAGGTGCGCTTGGCGGCGATCTCGAACGTCGTGAGGGGCGCGCGGCCGACATTGATGCCGGTTAGCAGGCCGACCCGGCCGAGGCGCACGTCGCTGAACCGGTCCATCACCCGGCCCGGGCGCAGGTGCAGGGCGACCGGCACCCGCAGGAAGGCGTCGACGCAGGCCTCCAGGTCCTCGACCTCGGCCCAGGGCACCAGCACGAACACGTCGTCGGGCCGCAGGAAGCGGACGACCGACACGCTCAGGTCGAGGTCCTCGGCGAGCTGGACCTTCCGCGCCTCCGGCTCGGTGCCCGGGGCCGCGCTGCGGAGCGTACTGACGCCGATCACCCGCAGGCCGAGCGCCGCGGTGTCGTGGGTGGCGTAGAAGCTCGCCACGTCCTCCTCGTAGCCGATCAGGTGGATGCGGCGGGCGGAATCGGAACGGGGGGTGATGAGCCGGCGCACCAGGGCCACGGTGGCGAGGCGGGTGGCGACGAGGACCGGCAGTCCGGCGAGGAAGGTCGTGAGCGTCGCCACGCGGGAATGGTCGCCGGTGGTCTTGCTGAGGAAGCCGAGGACCAGCACCACCGCCCAGGCGCAGAGCCAGAGGCTGACCGTCCGGCGGAACCGGGGCGCGCGGGCGAGGTAGTTCTCGATGCTGTACTCGCCCCGGGCGACGTTCGGCAGCACCACGAACAGGCCGAGGAACAGGCCCACCGCCAGCGGCGGGCCGAGATCGGGTTCCCGCTCGTAGGAGACGAGGTGGTAGATCGTCTCGCAGGCGAGCCCGGTGACGGCCACTGCCGCGAGCTCGGCGGCCGCTGCCCCGCCGGCGATCGCGACGCGCAGGGCCGCCCGGCCGCGGCGGGGCAGGAGCGCGTTCCAGACCGCGCGCGCCTCCGACGAGGCGAGCTGGCTGTCGGCGAGGTGGGCGTCGCCGTCCCCGGGGAACCGTTCGTGTCGCATGGCGAGAAGACCCGTGGCCGCTGTCTGTGCCGGCATGGGACGGACCGGGCGGGACCGTGCCGTTTCCGCACGTCCCCCGGGCCGTCGCCGGCTGGTTGCCGTTCAGTCAGCAAGCCCGGGACCGGGGGCATCCCAGCCCTGCGGCGGACGGACGGGACGGCCGGCTGCTGCGGGTGTATGGGAGGCTCGCCGCACACCCGCCGGATCGTCGATGGCCGATCCTCGACGGGACACGCGGCGGGAGCGGTCCGCGCGAGGACCGCCAGGGGAGCGAAGCGGGCAATGGATGCGCGAGCGGGCGAGGGCGGCGTGGCCGTGGAAGCGTCGGTGACCGGGCCGCCGGTGGAGGTCGTGACCAGGGCCGTGCCGCCGGCCGCAGCGGCGGCCGGTCCCGCGGCTGTGGTGCTCGGGGGCTTGAGCCTGTCGCACCTCCTCAACGACATGATTCAGTCGCTGCTGCCGGCGATCTATCCTCTCCTGAAGCAGGCCTACAGCCTGGATTTCGGCCAGATCGGCTTCCTGACCCTGGCCTTCCAGCTCACCGCCTCGCTGCTGCAGCCGGTGGTCGGGCTGTTCACCGACAAGCGGCCGATGCCGTTCTCGCTCGCCGCCGGCATGCTGCTGTCGCTCTGCGGCCTGCTGCTCCTGTCCCATGCCGGCTCGTACGGCCTCCTGGTGACGGCCGCCTGCCTCGTCGGCCTCGGCTCGGCGATCTTCCACCCGGAGGCCTCGCGGGTCGCCCGCCTCGCCTCGGGCGGGCGCTACGGCCTCGCGCAGTCGGTGTTCCAGGTCGGCGGCAATGCCGGCACGGCGCTCGGCCCGGTGCTCGCCGCCTTCATCGTGGTGCCCTTCGGCCAGCCGAGCGTCGCCCTGTTCGCGGTCGCGGCGCTCGCCGGGTTCGTGGTGCTGAGCCTCGTCGGGCGCTGGTACCGCGACCGGCTCCGGGCCGGGGCCGCGCGGGGCAAGAAGGGAGCTTCGGGCGCCCGAGCGCTGCCGCGCGCGAAGGTGGTCGGCACCATCGCGGTGCTGCTGGTGCTGATCTTCTCCAAGTATTTCTACATGGCGAGCCTCAGCTCGTACTTCACCTTCTACCTGATCCACCGCTTCGGCGTGTCGGTGCAGCAGTCGCAGCTCTACCTGTTCGTGTTCCTCGGCGCGGTCGCGGCCGGCACGGTGGTGGGCGGGCCGATCGGCGACCGGTTCGGCCGCAAGGTGGTGATCTGGGGCTCGATCCTCGGCGTCCTGCCCTTCACCCTGGCGCTGCCGCACGCCAACCTGTTCTGGACCGTGGCGCTGACCGTGCCGATCGGCCTGATCCTGGCCTCGGCGATGCCGGCGATCCTGGTCTACGCCCAGGAGTTGCTGCCCGGGCGGGTCGGGCTTGTGGGCGGCCTGTTCTTCGGCTTCGCCTTCGGGATGGGGGGCCTGGGCGCCGCGATCCTGGGCGAGGTCGCCGACCACACCAGCATCGAGTTCGTCTACCGGATCTGCGCCTTCCTGCCGGCGGTGGGCCTGCTCGCGGCGTTCCTGCCGCGGCTCGAAGCGCCCAAGCCGGCCTAAGCGAGCCTCAATGCACCTCGCAGGGGCGGCATCGGCCGCCCCTGCCGCTTCGCGTCACCCGGTCCTTCGTTACCCGGTCCTTCGTTACCCGGTCTTGGCGACGGTCTGGATCGTCTCGAACCCCTCGAATTGCGGGTGGCCGAGATAGAGCGGCTTCGTCCCCGGGGCACGGCTATGTGCCTTGCGGAACTGCTCGGAGCGGGTCCAGGCCTCGAAATCGGCCTTCGAGGACCAGATCGTGTGCGAGGCGTAGAGGATGTGATCCTCGGCTTCCGGCCCGCGCAGCAGGTGGAACTCGACGAAGCCCGGCATCTCCCCCAGATGGCTGTCGCGCCCGAGCCAGACTTGCTCGAAGTCCTGGGCGGCGTCCTTGTAGACCTTGAACCGGTTCATGGCGATGAACATGACGGGCGTCCCTCTCGGCGTTCGCACGGCCCCATACTAACGGCCCGGGATGCTCCCGCATCGGGCCGTCGGACCCACTCGACATCGTCGATGCCGAGCCCGAACAACCGGAAGACCGGGTTCGGCGACAATGCGGGGATGGAACCACAGGTCGTCGTCGACGGCCTGTGGTCTTGCGGGCCCGGCCGGTGAGATGGGAACCGTTGCGCGATCGACAAGGTGACCCGGCGGGGGCAGCCGGAACCCACCGGAGGGCCACCTGCGCGAGCGGTCCTCCTCAGTATTTTTTTCACCTTTGTTCCCTTGGGGAATTCGCTCGGAGCGTGTAGACGTGAGTTGGGTTGCATGGCAGACCCGCATCCGCGTCGTCAGCTTGGCGACAGGGTAGCCTCGAGCGGACGGGGACGAGTGGTTTTCCCGCACCCGGTCCGGAGCGAACGCTCCGGCGGGGCGGGCGAGCCAGGATCGGGACGGGCGAACGGGGGAGTGAGCGGACCGGATGCGAGGCGTCTTCGCTGCCGGCCCGGTGACGAACGTCAGCGAGGGGGCCGGAGCGGGGAGCGCCGGCCGGCGCGGGCATGGACGACGCGGGACGGCGGCCCTCTGGAATCGGGGAGGGGGCTTCCGGCAAGCCAGCACGTGAGATGTCGAGGACCGATGCCCAAGCAAACCACTGAGGTCGACCGTCTCGTCGGAGTCCGCATCACGGCCCTGCGCAAGGCCAAGGGGCTGAGCCAGACAGCCCTGGGCAACGCCGTCGGCGTGACCTTCCAGCAGGTGCAGAAATACGAGAAGGGGCAGAACCGCGTCGGCGCCGGCCGCCTGCGCGAGATCGCCCGGTTGCTCGAAGTGCCGGTCTCGGCCTTCTTCGAGGACCAGACCGGCGGCGAGACCGGCGACGACAACGTGTTCGGCTTCCTGAGCGCCCAGGGCGCGATCGAGCTCCTGCGCGCCTACGTGCAGATCGAGGACGAGCAGCTGCGCCGCGAGGTGCTGGCGATCGTCCGCTCCGCCGCCCGCCTCGGTCGCCACGCCGCGGCGGTGAACGGCGAGGACAGCGCCGCCGCCGAGTAGAGGCGGGGCTGCTTTTCAACGCAGCCCGACGAGGTGGAAGAAGCTGCCGCTGACCCGGCCGCGCCGGTGCCCGGCGAGGCCCGGGCTGCGGCCTTCCGCGTCCGTCACCTCGGCCAGGGCCTCGTCGGGCCCCGGGGGCGGGGTGAGTTCGCTCGCGTAGTGGAACTCGTGGCCGACGAGGCCCTGCCCGGCGGTCCCGAGGGCGCCGCCGCCGACGAGCGTCGCGATCCGGTAGCCGAGATGCAGGCGGCGCTTCGCGTAGGAGGTCGCGACCGGCAGCAGGCCGGCCATGCGGTGGGTCGTGCCCTCCGCATCCTCCAGGCTCTCTCCCAGCACCATGTAGCCGCCGCACTCGCCGTGGACCGCCCGGGTTTGCGCGAAGGCGCGCAGCCCGTCGAGGAAGCGCGACGCGGCGGCGATCCGGCCGGCATGCAGCTCCGGATAGCCGCCGGGCAGCCAGCAGGCGTCGCAACCGGCCGGCGGCGCCTCGTCGGCCAGCGGCGAGAAAGGCACGATCTCGGCCCCGGCGGCGCGCCAGCCGGCCTCGAGATGCGGGTAGACGAACGAGAACGCCGCGTCGCGCGCGACCGCGAGGCGCTGGCCGGGCGGCGGCGGCAGGTGACCGATCGCCGGCTCCGGGACGCGCCCGGCGGCGGCGGCCACCACCGCGTCGAGGTCGATCGAGGCCTCCGCCAGATCGGCGAGGCGGTCGAGGCGGGCGTCGAGGTCCGCGGTCTCGCCGGCCTGGATCAGCCCGAGATGGCGCTCGGGGAGAACCAGCGCGGCCTCCCGCGGTACCGCGCCGAGGACCGGGATCCCGACCCGGGTCAGCCCCACCTCGACGAGGCGGCGATGGCGCGGGCTTGCCACCTTGTTGAGGATCACGCCGGCCAGCCGCAGGCGCGGGTCGTAGGCCCGGACCCCGAGGGCGGTGGCGGCGGCCGATTGCGCCGCGCCCGAAACGTCGAGAACCAGCACCACCGGCCAGCCGTAGCGGGCGGCGATGTCGGCATTGGCGCCGCTGCGGCCCTCTTCCGCCACCACGCCGTCGAACAGGCCCATCGAGCCCTCGGCGATCAGGAGATCGGAGTCCGCGCCGGCCCGGCCCGCCACCGCGTCGAGGAGGGCGCCGTCCATGGCGAAGCTGTCGAGGTTGTAGCTCGGCCGGCCGGTGGCGGCGGCGTGGAAGGCCGGGTCGATGTAGTCCGGCCCGCATTTCGCCCCGGCGACCGAGAGCCCCCGGCGGCGCAGGGCCCGCAGCAGGGCGAGGGTCACGGTGGTCTTGCCGGAGCCGGAGCGGGCGGCGGCGACGAGGAGGCCACGGGCGGGGCGTGCGGTCACGACGGGTTCCATTGTCTCGCGCGAACGGCGCGCATTCACCGCGCCGGCCCGCGGTGATACCACGCCGCATGGATGCGACACGACCACGGGAGACCCTGCGCCGCGGCTGGACCACCGGCGCCTGCGCGGCCGCCGCCGCCAAGGCGGCCTATGCGGGCCTCGTCACCGGTGTTTTCCCGGACCCGGTCGAGATCCCGCTGCCGAGCGGCGCCCGCCCGGCCTTCGCCCTGGCGCGGACCGGCACGATCGAGGACGGCGCCCTCGCCGGGGTGGTGAAGGATGCGGGCGACGACCCGGACGTGACCCACGGGGTCCTGGTCCTGGCGACCGTCCGGCGCGGCGTGCCGGGCTCCGGCGTCGCGTTCCGGGCCGGGCCCGGCGTCGGCACCGTGACCCGGGCCGGCCTGCCGCTGCCGGTCGGCGAGCCGGCGATCAATCCGATGCCCCGGCGCATGATCGCTGCGGCGATCATGGAGGCGGCGACCGGCCTCGGCGGTCCGGCGGACGTGGTGGTGGAGATCGCGATCCCCGGCGGCGAGGCGCTGGCGCAGAAAACCCTGAACCCGCGGCTCGGCATCCTCGGCGGCCTGTCGGTGCTCGGCACCACCGGGGTGGTGGTGCCCTATTCCTGCGCCGCCTGGATCGACAGCATCCACCGCGGCATCGACGTCGCCCGCGCCGGCGCCCTCGACCACGTCGCGGGCGCCACCGGATCGACCTCGGAGGAGGCGGTGGCCCGCCTCTACGATCTGCCGCCCCAGGCCTTGATCGACATGGGCGACTTCGCCGGCGGCATGCTGAAATACCTGCGCCGCCATCCCGTCCCGCGGGTCACGGTGGCCGGCGGCATCGCCAAGATGGCGAAGCTCGGCCACGGCCTCCTCGACCTGCATTCCCGCTCCGGCCCGGTCGACCTCGCTTGGCTGTCGGAGCGGGTGGTGGAGGCCGGCGGCGCGCCCGACCTCGCCCGGCGGGCGGCGGGGGCGAACACGGCGCTGGAGGTGCTGCAACTGGCGCAAGGCAGCGACCTGCCGCTCGCCGATCTCGTCGCCCGCTACGCCTGGGCGACGGCGGCGAAGGCGCTCTCGGGCTCGGGCAGCTCGCTGGAGGTGGTGGTGTTCGACCGGGACGGGGGGCTGGTCGGGCGGGCGCCGTTCCATCCGGTGGGGTGAGCGGCTTGGCCTCGCAGCGACATGGCCGACGCCCGCCCGGTCGCGGCCAGCCCCCAAGTCTGCCCCAGATTCAAGTCTGCGCCGAAATGAGGATCGTCGGTTCCCAACGTCACCATAACCGGGCTGCAAAAGACCGCAGGTTCATGCCATACCCGATCCCGATGCGGCCACGCGATCCGGCGGCGTGACCCGCCCTGCATCCGCCGGGGAGGGCGCGCGCCCGGCCGGTTCCGCTGGGGACCCTCATGCGCATCCACGTCGGCTGTGAAATGACCTACGACTTCGCGCACGACACGCCGGTCGTCGCGATGCTGAACGTCCACGCCTCCCGGTTCTCCGATCTCGAGAAGCCGGATTACCTGCTCACGGTGCCGGCCGTCCCCCTGGAAGGCTATCGGGACACGTTCGGGAACTGGTGTAATCGCTTCGTCGCTCCGACCGGGCGCTTCACGCTCAGGACGGACACGATCGTGCGCGACCACGGCAACTGGGACATGACCGACACGGCGGCGCGACAGGAGGCCGTGCAAAGCCTGCCCGCGGAGACGCTGCTCTACCTTCTCGGCAGCCGGTACTGCGAGACCGACCGCCTGTCGCAGACCGCCTGGGACCTGTTCGGGACCACGGAGCCGGGATGGGCGCGGGTGCAGGCGATCTGCGACTACGTGCACGACCGCATCGGCTTCGGCTACGAGCATTCGCGATCCACCCGCACGGCGTTGGACGCCTTCGAGGAGCGGCGCGGCGTGTGCCGCGACTACGCCCACCTCGCGATCGCCTTCTGCCGCTGCCTCAACATCCCGGCCCGCTACTGCACGGGCTACATCAGCGACATCGGCCTGCCGCCGCCGCATTCCCCGGGCGATTTCGCGGCCTGGATGGAGGTCTATCTGGGCGGCCGCTGGCATACGTTCGATCCACGCAACAACAGCCCGCGCATCGGCCGGATCCTGATCGCCTACGGACGCGACGCGGCCGACGTCCCCCTGACGCTGACATTCGGGCCGAACACCCTCGTGAACTTCACGGTGACGACCCAGGAGGCACAACCGATCGCTACGTGACGAGTTTCAGGACCGTGGCCCGTGACCGGCCACGCGCTCATCCTCGCGTGGTCGTGTGTTCGCCGGGACCGGTCGGAGCGGCGACGGCCCCGCCCGGCCGGAACCGCCGGTCGTAATCCGCCGCGTACAACGCGCTCTCGCGAAACGTCGTCGCCCCGAGCGCCGGGCCGACCAGGATCAGCGCCGTGCGCTCCAGCCCCGCCGCAGCGACTTGGCCCCCGATATCGGCCAGGGTCCCGCGCAGGACCCGCTCGTCCGGCCAGGTGGCGCGAAAGACCACGGCGGCCGGGCAGTCCGGGCCGTAATGCGGGATCAGCTCGGCCACCACAGCCTCGATGACGTGGATCGACAGGTGCACGGCGAGCGTCGCGCGGGTCGCCGCGAAGGCGTCGAGGCGCTCGGTCTCCGGCATCGCCGAGGCGCGGCCGCTGGTGCGGGTGAGCACCACCGACTGCGCCACCTCCGGCACCGTCAGCTCGCGTCCCAGCACGGCCGCTGCCGCCGCGAAGGAGGGCACTCCGGGGGTGAGATCGTAGGGGATGCCGAGGCGATCGAGGCGCCGGGTCTGCTCGGCCACCGCGCTCCAGATCGACAGGTCGCCGGAATGCAGCCGCGCCACCTCGAGACCGGCCGCGTGGGCCGCCGCCATCTCGGCGACGATCGCGTCGAGGGAGAGGGGCGCGGTGTCGACGATCCGGGCGCCTTCGGGGCACCAGGACAGGATCTCCGGCGCCACGAGCGAGCCGGCATGCAGGCAGACCGGGCAGCGGGCGATGAGGTCGCGGCCGCGCACGGTGATGAGGTCGGCCGCGCCCGGGCCGGCGCCGATGAAGTGGATCATGACGAAAGGGCGTCTCCGCTGGCGGCGAGCGCGCAGGTGGCGCCCGCCGAGGCGATGCGGGGCAGGACGAGGCGGCCATCGGGGCCGGCGGCCGCGAGGGCCGCCGCTTCGGCCAGCGACCCGACGCCGCGCAGGGCCTCGATGCGGACCGAGCGGGTGACGACGCGGCGGCCGGCCTCGCGCAGGGCCTCGACCCCGATGGCGACGAGGGGCACGCCCAGGGACTCGGCCGCCTCGACGATGGCCCGGTCGCCGGCCCGGTCCGCGGCGGTGGCGAGCGCGGCGAGCCGCGCGCCCGGCAGGTCGGCCTGGCGCAAGGCGTCGGCCACCAGCGCAAGGATCTCGTCGGCCGTGGTGGCGTGGCGGAAGCCGATGCCGGCGATCAGCGCACGGGGCGCGTCGGTCCCGGGGGTGCGGGCGAGGCCGTGCAGGAGAGGTGGCGGCGGGGCGCTGCCTGGAACCCGTGCCTGGATGATCGCGGGCGTCACGGCTTCGTCAGCGCCCATTGCGTCACCGGCATCGCAGGGCGCCAGCCGGTGAGGTGGCCGACCGGCTCGGCCCGCGCGACCGAGAGGCGCCGCAAGCTGCCGCCGCGCTCGGAATGCAGGCGCAGCAGCAGCGCCTCGCTCTCCAGCGTCACCGCGTTGGCCACGAGACGCCCGCCCGTCGGCAGAGCCTCCAGCACCGCCTCGACCAGGGCCGGATCGGAGACCCCGCCGCCGAGGAAGGCCGCGTCCGGCGCCGGCAGCCCGGTGAGGCTTTTTGGCGCCCGCCCGACCACCACCCGGAGGTCCGGCACGCCGAGGTTCAGCGCGTTGCGGCGGATGCGGGCGGCGCGCTCCTCCCTGGCCTCGACCGCGACCGCGCGGTTGGCGGCATGGCGCAGGCACCATTCGATGCCGATCGACCCGGAGCCGGCGCCGACATCCCACAGGAGCTGGCCGGCGCGGGGCCGCAACGCCGCGAGGGTGACGGCGCGGATCTCGGCCTTGGTGAGCTGGCCGTCGTTCTCGAACCAGGCATCGTCGAGGCCGGGGCTGAGCGGGATCACCCGCGCGTCGGCCTCCGCCGCCACCTCGATCGCGACCGTGTTGAGCGGGTCGATCCCGTTCTCCGAGAAGTCCGCGGCGAGGCCGGCGCGGCGGTGCTCGCGGGGACCGCCCATCGCCTCGAGCACGGTCAGGCGCGAGCGCGGGAAGCCGCGCTCGGTGAGAAGGCCCGCCAGCCTCGCCGGCGTCGTCCCGTCCCAGGACAGGACGAGGAGCCGGGCCCCGGGCTGGAGATGCGGGATCACCCGCTCCGGCGCCCGCCCGTGCAGGGTCAGGCAGACGGTCTCGGCCAGCGGCCAGCCGAGGCGGGCGGCCGCGAGGCTGAAGGCGGAGGCCTGCGGGAAGGCGGCGATCTCCCCCGCCGGCACCAGCCGCGCCAGTTCGGCGCCGACGCCGTAGTGAAAAGGATCGCCGGTGGCGAGGACGCAGGTCGGTCGCCCGCGCCGGGCGAGGATCGCCGGATAGGCGTCGGAGAGCGGGCTCGGCCAGGCCAGGGTCTCGGCGGACAGCGGCGCGGCGAGGTCGAGGTGGCGGCGCCCGCCGATCACCAGCCCGGCGCGATCGAGGGCGGCCGTTGCCGCCAGCGACAGCCCGGCCCGCCCGTCCTCGCCGATGCCGACGATGAACAGCCACGGTGACAGGCTCGACTCGGGGGAAGCCTCAGGCGAGAAGGCGGCCATGCGCATCCTCATCCTGGGCGGTACCACCGAGGCCGCGGGGCTGGTCCGGCTGCTCGCCGGCCGGCCCGATTTCGACGTCACCCTGTCGCTCGCCGGGCGCACGGCGGCGCCCCTCGCCCTGCCGGCGCGCACCCGCATCGGCGGCTTCGGCGGGGCGGAGGGATTGGCGGCCTATCTGAGAGACCACGCCATCGCGGCTTTGGTCGACGTCACGCATCCCTTCGCCAGACTCATCTCCCGCAACGCCGCGGAGGCCAGCCGGGCAACGGGCGTGCCGCTCCTCGCGGTCCGGCGGCCGGCCTGGACGCGGGAGCCCGGCGACGAGTGGCGCGAGGTCGACAGCGTGGCGGAGGCCGTGCCGGCCCTCGGCGAGACCCCACGCGGCGTGTTCCTGACGGTCGGCCGGCTCGAACTCGCCGCCTTCGCGGCGGCGCCCCAGCACCGCTACCTCGTGCGCACCATCGAGCCGATCGGCGACGCGCTGCCGGGACTCGACGTCACGGCGATCGAGGCCCGCGGCCCCTTCGGCGCGGCGGAGGAGGAGGATCTGATGCGCCGCCACGGCGTCGAGGTGCTGGCGACCAAGAATTCCGGCGGGGCGGCGACCTACGGCAAGATCGCGGCCGCGCGGTCCTTGGGCCTGCCGGTGGTGATCGTGCGGCAGCCCCGCCTGCCAGAGGTCGCGGAGGTGGGGGAGGCCCGTGACGCCCTGGCCTGGCTGGAGGCTCATCGGGCGACGGACCGCGGCGTGTAGACGAACGGCGTCCCGCCGTCCCGTGGAATCAGCCGGGTCGCGCTCGCCCCGACCATCACCAGGGTCGCCATGTCGGCGGATGCGTCGCGGGCCTCGGCCAGGGACAGGATGCGGATCGCCTCGTCGGGCCGGCCGACGGCGCGGGCGAGGATCACCGGGGTGTCGGGCGCGCGATGCTCGGCCGCGAGGCCCAACGCCGCGCCGAGCTGCCAGGGTCGCGCCCGCGAGATCGGGTTGTAGAGCGCCACCACGAGGTCGGCGGCGAACACGGCGTTCAGCCGGGCGGTGATGACCTCCCAGGGCTTCAGGTTGTCCGACAGCGAGATCGCGCAGAAATCGCCGCCGAGCGGGGCGCCGACCCGGGCGGCCGCCGCCAGCATCGCGGTGATGCCGGGCTCGACCGTGATGGCGAGCGTCCGCCAGGCCGGATCGCCGGCCTCCAGCGCCTCGAAGACCGCCGCCGCCATGGCGAAGACGCCCGGATCGCCCCCCGACACCACCGCGACCCGGCGGCCCGCCGCGGCGAGCTCCAGGGCGTGGCGGGCGCGGTCGATCTCGACCCGGTTGTCGCTGGCGTGGCGCACGAGGTCCGGCCGCTCCGGTACCCGGGCGACGTAGGGGAAATACCCGATCAGGTCCTGCGCCGCGTCGAGCGCCGCGGAGGCGGCCGGCGTCAGGTAGCGCGGGTCGCCGGGCCCGAGGCCGATCACCGTAACGGAGCCGCTCACGGCCGGCGGCCCTCGCCCGGCACCAGCACCATCGAGAAATAGGGCGCGCGGTCGTCCGGCTTCTGGCTGAGCGGCGTCACGCTCTCGCCCGTCATGGTGCCGCGCTCGACATAGACCGCGCGGCCGATCAGCCCGGCCTCGGTCAGCGCCGCGCGCACCTTCGGCAGGTGGCGGCCGAGCTTCATCACCACGGCGGCGTCGGTCGTCTTGAGGCGCGCGACGAGCGTCGCGTGGGGGAGGGTGGCGGGCAGCACCGTCAGCACGTCGTCGCCCCAGGTGATCGGGGTGTTGGCCCGGGTCCAGCAGCCCGACATGCCGGTGACGCCCGGCACCACCTCGACCGGGAACCGGTCCTTCAGGCGGCGCCACAGATGCATGAACGAGCCGTAGAAGAAGGGGTCGCCCTCCGACAGGATCGCCACGTCGCGGCCGGCGCCCAGCACCTCGGCGAGGCGCGCGGCGGCCTCGTCGTAGAAGGCGGCGAGCGCCGCCACGTAGGCCGGATCCTCGGGGTGCAGCTCGGTGGTGTAAGGGTAGGGCAGCGGCCATTCGCGGGCGGCGTCCTGCACCACCGCGTCGGCGATGGTGCGGGCGTTGCCGCGCTTACCCGATTTACAGAAATGCACGAGGTGGTGGGCGCGCTCCAGCACCCGCACCGCCCGCACGGTGAGGTAGTCCGGATCGCCCGGACCCATGCCGACGCCGTAGAGCGTGCCGGTCACCGCCGCAGCCGGAGCGGAGGGGATCTCGGCGGTCTCGGGGGGCGGAAAGCCGGAAGGACCGTCCATCACTCGACCTCGTTGGCGAGCGCGTTGACGGCCGCCGCCGCCATGGCGCTGCCGCCGCGCCGGCCGCGCACCACCAGGAACGGCACCCGCCCGTCCGCGGCGAGCGCATCCTTCGATTCGGCCGCGCCGACGAAGCCGACCGGCACGCCGATCACGGCGGCGGGCGGCGCCACGCCCTCGTCCAGCATCTCGAGCAGGCGAAAGAGGGCGGTCGGCGCGTTGCCGACGGCCACCACCGACCCGGCGAGCCGGTCGCGCCACAATTCCATCGCGGCGGCGGTGCGGGTGGTGTCGAGGGTTTTTGCCAGATCCGGCACCCGGGGATCGGAGAGGGTGCAGATCACCTCGTTGGCCGCAGGCAGCCGCGCCCGGGTGACGCCGTCGGCGACCATGCGGGCGTCGCACAGGATCGGGGCGCCCCGGCGCAGCGCATTCTCCGCCGCTTCGGCGAAATCCGGCGACAGATCGATGTCGGCGGGCAGGTCGGTCATGCCGCAGGCGTGGATCATCCGCACCGCCACCCGCTCGGCGGCGCCGTGGAAGCGCGCGAGGTCGGATTCGGCGCGAATCATCGCGAAGGAGCGCGCGTAGATGGCGGCGCCGTCGCGGATATAGTCGAGGCGCGGGTTCATGCGGGCTCCCGGAATGCGTCTCTCAGGTCCGAAGCGACATCAGGGGCAGGTCGGACTCGCACGCTCTCTAGCCGCTCCAGCACGGCACCGAAAGTGAGGACGAGGTCGGTCTCGGCCCCGGCGTTGCCCTCCAGCACCACCCCGTAGCGGCCATCCGCCCGGCCGACCAGCGTGAGGGTAGCGGGACCGGGCAGGGCGCAGCCCTTCGGGCAGCCGGAGACGTGGGCGGTGGCGCTCAGCCCCGCGAGGGGCGCGAAGGCGGCGGCGAGGCGATGCGCATCGGCTTGCGCCGGCGTGCCGCCGGAGGCGCAGGCCGGCGCGCCCGGGCAGGCGGCGACGGACCGGCGCGAGTCGGCGGGATCGACGATCAGGCCGACGGCCTCGACCTCGTTGCGCAGGGTGTCGGCGGTGGGTTCGTCGTAGGCGGTGAGAGCGATGCCGCGGCCCGGCGTGAGGGCGAGGTGGCCGTCGCCGTGCGATTCGCTCCAGCCGGCGATGCGGTCGAGCAGGGCGGCGTCGCAGCGGCCGAAGGGGAGTTCCGCGAGGAGGGTGCGGCCGTGCAGGCCGGCGGGAAGGGCGGTGGTCGCCGGGGGGGCCTCGCCCGGCGTGAGATCGGCCAGGAGGGCGTCGCGCTGCGGCGGCGAGAGCGCGCGCATCCGGCGGGCACCGGAGGCGGCGAGGCCGTCGAGGAGGGTGCGCAGGGTGGCGAGGGCGACGGGAGCGGGGAGCGGCGCGAGCCAATACGGGCCGTCGGGGGTAGCGACGGCGAGTTGGAGCGCGGGCAGTGATTCCCGTCTCACGTCGACATCGCCGCTCAGTTGCGTGTCGGTCCCAGGAATAGGCGCGGGATCCCCTCTCCCGAGTGGGAGAGGAGTAGGGGCGATCGAAGATCGCGCGAGGGTGGCTCGGCTTCCGAACAATGCTGAAGACGTCGAGCTGCGCAGCTCGACGCGTGGCGGCTTGTCCTGAAGCGCGCCACCCTCGCGCGATCTTCGATCGCCCCTACCCATCTCCCACTCGGGAGAGGGGATCCCGCGGGCTTCAGTAATGCCGGATGATCCTGGAATCAGCCGCACCCAGACATCCGCCTCGACCGGCCCGAGCCCGCCCGCCGGATCCTCCACCGCCACCAGCGTCTTCGCCGGCAGCCCGGCGATCTCGCGCCCGATCGCCTCCACCGCCGCGACGACGGCGAGGCCGTCCGCCCCGGCGAGCGGCGCATTCAAGGTCAATCGCTGCGGCCCGCCATCGTGGCGCAGGTCGCCGAGACCCGCCTCGCCCAGGATCGCGACGACGCGTCCGTGGCTCTCCGCCGTCACCCCGCGGATCTGCAGGTTGCCCCGGGCGGTCGCGTCGAGGAGGCCGTTGCCGCCCTCCCGCGCCGCGCGCGCGGCGGCCCGCACCTGATCGGCGCCGAGCCGGCCGGCGACCGGGTGGAGGCGCACGAGGAGGCCGTCGCCGGTCGGCATCGGCCGGGCGAGGCCCGGGCACCAGCCGCGGCGAGGGGCAGGATTCACGGGCGCCGGGGCGACGGGAGCGGGGCTCATTCGGCCGCCTCCCGTGCGTCGAGGGCGGCGAGCGAGTTGCGCCGGCTGCGCCACAGGCCGCGGTCGCGCATGGCGGCGAAGCGGTCGCGCAAGGCCTGCGCGACGCCCGGATTGGCCGCCTCGATCGCCGCGAGCACATCCGGATCGCCCAGATAGGCGTCGTAGAGCCGGTCGATGTCGGCATCCGCGACCGCGTCGGTGGCAGCCGCCATGACGAACACCGCATCCAACCCCTGCGCCAGTTCCTGCGCGCCGCGCCAACCGTGGCGCAGCTGCGCGGCGATCCAGCGCGGATGGGCGAGGCGGCCGCGCACCAGCCGCGCCACGTCCTCGCGGGCGGTGCGGGCGCGGGGCGCCTCGGGGCGGCTGGTATCGAGGCTGTAGAGGACGGGCGTCGCACCCAAGGACGCGGCGGCGGCGGAGAAGCCCCCCATGGCGTCGGCGGCGGCGTCGCCGTCGAGGAGGTCGCGCTCGGCGACGTCGAAGGCGTGGAGATAGGCATCCGCCGCCGCGATCCGGGCGGCGAAATCGGCGTCCGGATCGCCTCCGGCCTCCGATGCGCCGGCCGCCTCGGCGGTGGCGTCGAGATAGGCCCGTGCGAGGTCGCCGCGCCCGCTCCATGCGCCGTCGAGGGCGAGCGCCGCGGTGCCGGCGCCGTAGCGGCCGGGCGCCGCTCCGAACACCCGCGCCGGCGCCTCGCCGCGGCGGCGGCTGGCCGCGAGCGGGTTGTCGGTGTCCTCCTCCTCCCGCGCCGCGACCGCCCGGGCGGCGCGGTCGAGGAGCGCCAGCGTCTCCGGGAAGGTATCGCGGAACGCGCCGGAGACCCGGACCGTCACGTCGATCCGCGGTCGGTCGAGGAGGGCGAGCGGCAGCACCTCGAAGCCGGTCACCCGGGTCGAGGCGTGGTCCCAGACCGGGCGCACGCCCATGAGCGCCAGGGCCTGCGCCACGTCCTCGCCGCCGGTGCGCAGGGTCGGCGAGGCCCAGAGGTCCATGACGAGGCGGGCCGGATACTCGCCCTCGTCCTGGAGGTAGCGCCGCACCACCTCCGCGGCGGCTTTTTCGCCGAGCATCGCGGCGGCCCGGGTCGGGAGCGCCCGGGGATCGAGCGTCGTGAGGTTGCGCCCGGTCGGCAGCACGTCGGCCCGGCCTCGGGCCGGCGAGCCGGCGGGGCCCGGCTCCACGAAGCGGCCGTCGAGGGCCTTCAGCAGCCCCGCCCGCTCGGCCGGGCCGCAGGCGGGATGGGCGTCCGGGCCCTTGCCGAAGACGTGCAGCCCGTCGCGCATCGTCACCTCGGCGAGGTCGCACAGATGCGCGTCGAGGGCGGCGAGCGCGTCGGGCATCGGGGTTGCGCGATCGATCCCGGCCGCCGCGAGGAGCCCCGCATCCTCGGCCCGCTCCAGAATGCCGCGGGCGATGAGGGACGCCCGGCGCGGGTCGAGCACGGTCGCGGCGGAATACTCCTCCACCAGATCGCGTAAGGCGCCGGCCTCGGGATCGAGGCCGGCCTCGGCGGTCTCCGGCGGCAGGTGCCCGATCGTGACGGCACCGATCCGGCGCTTGGCCGGCGCCGCCTCGCCGGGATCGTCGACGATGAAGGGATAGATCACCGGCAGCGCCCCGACCGCGAGCGCCGGCCAGCAGGCGGGGGACAGCGCCACCGCCTTGCCGGGCAGCCACTCGGTGGTGCCGTGGGTGCCGAGATGGATCAGCGCGTCGCACCCCTCCCGGAGGGCCAAGTGGAAGGCGAGGGAGGCGTGGCAGGGCACCGCGTCGGGATCGTGGTAGCCCGCCTTGCGGTCGCCCTTGTGGCCGCGGTCCGGCTGGAGCGCCACCAGCACGCAGCCGGCCCGCACAGCCCGGAACCGGAAGGCCCCGTCTCGGAGAGCCGGATCGTCGGCGGGCTCGCCCCATTCGGCCGCGAGGGCGGCGCGGGCCTCCGCCGGGAGTCGGGCGCGCCAGGCCTCGTAGGCCGCAAGCGGCACCGCGAGGCCCGGAGCCTCTTCGGTGAGGCGGCGCATCAGGGCGTCCGGCTCCGGAATGTCGGAGACGGCGTAGCCCTCGGCCGCCAGGTGGTCGAGGATGGCCCGGGTGCTCGCCGGGGTGTCGAGCCCGACCGCGAATCCGGCCCGGCCGCCCCGGGCCGGGTAATCGGACAGGACGAGGGCGAGGCGGCGCTCGGATCGGGGTTTGGCGGCGAGGCGGGCCCAGGCGGCGGCGCGGTCGGCGGTGGCGGCGATGCCGGAAAGATCCGGCACGGCGCGGCGCTCGCGAAATCCCTCGACCTCCGGCGCCTCCTCCTTGTGCGAGATCGGGAAGCCGGCGAGCCGCCCGTCGAATTCCGGCAAAGCCACCTGCATGGCGAGGTCGGCCGCCCCGAGCCCCCGGCTGGACGCCGCCCAGGCCTCCCGGCCCGCGCCGACCGTGAAGGCCTGGATCACCGGGCAATCCGCCGCGTCGAGGACGAAGCCGGCCTCCTCGCGGGCCGAGAAGGCGGTGGCGGCCACGATCACGGCGGGGCGCTGGGTCGCGACGGCCGTGCGTACCGCCGCCGCCGCCTCCGGGTCCTTGAGGCTCGCCACCGCGACGATGGCGGGCCCGAGGCCCCGCTGCCACAGGGCGGCCGCGAGGGCGGTGACCGGCGCGGTGTCGCCGCCGAGGATCGCCGAGCGGTAGACGAGGACGAGCGCCCGCGGCAGGGCGGAGGCGGGATCGGGCCGGTCGCGCACGCCGCAGCCCGGGCACCAGGCAAAGCCCCGCGGCAGGGCGCGAGGCGGCTCGGCCGCGACCGGCCGGCCGAGCTCGGCGGCGACCCGCGTGAGGAGCCCGCGCAGGTTCTCAAGGCCGCCGGCGCGGAAATAGCCGTCGAGGGTGTCGCGCAGCTCCGGCGCCACCGTCGAGACCGCGTCGAGGCGCGGATCCGGACGGTCGTCTCCCGGCAGCACCGCGAGCGGGATGCCGTGCGCCCGGCAGGTCTCGGAGAGCCGCTCGATGCCGTAGCGCCAGTAATCGAGCCCGCCGAGGCAGCGCACCAGCACGAAGCGGGCGCGGGCGATCACCGCGTCGGCGTAGAGGTCGACCGAGAGCGGGTGGCGCAGCTGCGCGAGCTTGGCGAGACGCAGGCTCGGCCATTCTCCGGGCAGGCCCGCATAGGCGTTCGCCAGACCGGCGAGGTCGGAATCGGTGAAGGACAGGGCGACGATGTCACCGGGCGCCTGGCCCAGATCGACCGCTGCCTCGCCCTCGTCGAGGGAGACCGAATCGATGCGCAGGAGGTGCATCGGCCCTCAGGTCCCCGACACCAAGCGAGGCCGCGGCGGGAATGCGACGCCGTCGTACAGGTCCGCCAACGCCAGGGTCATGCCGAACTCTGGCAGCTCGATCGTCTGGTCGAGCCCGGCGACGAGTTGGCGCTGCCAAGCCCTGTCCGCGTCCCGGCGCCAGAGCGCGATCTCGGGGGCGTTCGGCTCGACCAGCAGGATCACCGCGAGGCTCGCGACCGTCCTGTATTCTTCCAACCTGTCGAAGGCATCGAAGTCACGGGTCGAGGGCGACAGGACCTCGACGACCAGCCGCGGTTCCGCTGCCGTCAGCCCGTTCGGGTCGCGGGCGCCGCGATCGACACCGAGGTCTGGACGGCGGATCTGGCCCGGCAAGGTCTCGACGCTGCCGTCACCGGTGAAGGGCCGGCACGGCGTCCCGCGCAGCCGGGTACGGAACTCGACCACGAGGTTGACCACGATGTCGTCGTGGACGTTGCGCGCACTTAGCCTCAGGCGGACCGGCACCCCGCCGACCAGCTCGTAGCGCTCGTCCTGGCGCTCCTGCCAGGCGAAGAACTCCTGCACGCTCCAGTGCCGCGGCGCGGGCTCCGACATGCGATGCCCTCCCGGGCTTAGGGGTTTCGAAATGAAGGCTGGCAATCTCGATGGTAAAACGTCTGCTCTTTGCGATCAAAAATAAGCGCGGGATCCCCTCTCCAGGCGATACCGGGCTTGCCCGGTATCGCTGCAAGGTTTGGGAGAGGGGTAGGGGCGATCGGAGATCGCGCGAGGGTGGCTCGGGCTCAGAATAAAGCTCCAACCGTGGAGATGCGCAGCTTGACGTTCAGTGCGTGATCCTGAAACCGAGCCACCCTCACGCGGGATCTTCGATCCCCACAGCCCCTCTCCCACACGGGAGAGGGGAGTCGGCGCTATTCTTGAACGTTGGCGAGAACGGAAGCCGTCCTCACCCCCGCAACGCCGCCGCCACCGCCGCCTTGTCGAACCCGGTGAGCCCGATCACCACCAGCGTCCCGTCCCGGTGCTCGCCCGGGCGCCAGGGCCGGTCGTAATGGTGGGCGACGCGGCGGCCGACGCCCTGGACGACGAGGCGCATCGGCTTGTCGGCGACGGCGCAGAAGCCCTTGATCCGCAACACCCCCGCCACCTCGGCGGCCTTCGAGACGCGGGCGGCCAAGTCGTCGGGCGACCCGGCGGCCGTCACGGGGAGCGCGACGCTCTCGAAATCGTCGTGGTCGTGGTCCTCTTCCGTCTCGTGGTGCGAGGGCCGGGCGGCGAGGTCGTCCTCGGCGGCCGCGTTGAGGCCGAGCAGCACGCGGGAATCGAGGGCGCCGTGGGCGGTCTCGACGAGCTTGACCGCGCGGGGCAGGTGCGCCTCCACCTCGGCGCGGACCCGGGCCCGCTCGCCCTCGTCGAGGAGGTCCGACTTGTTCATCACCACGAGGTCGGCGCAGAGGAGCTGGTCCTCGAACACCTCCTCGAGCGGGTTCTCGTGCTCGACGCTGGCATCGGCCGCGCGTTGGGCGGCCAGCGCCTCCGGGTCGTCCGCGAAGGCGCCCGAGGCCACTGCCGGGCCGTCCACCACCGCCACCACGCCGTCGACGGTCACCCGCGAGCGGATCGCCGGCCAGTTGAAGGCCTGGACCAGGGGCTTCGGCAGGGCGAGGCCGGAGGTCTCGATCAGGATGTGCTCGGGCGGCTCCGGACGGTCGAGGAGCTTGTTCAGGGCCGGCACGAAGTCATCGGCGACGGTGCAGCAGATGCAGCCGTTCGGCAGTTCCACCACCGCGTCGGCGTCGCAGCCCGGGATGCCGCACTCGGCCAGCAGCGAGCCGTCGAAGCCGACATCGCCGAACTCGTTGACGATGATCGCGAGGCGCCGGCCGTCGTTGTGCTCGATGGCGTGGCGCACCAGCGTCGTCTTGCCGGCGCCGAGGAAGCCCGTGACGATGGTGCAGGGAATCTTCTTGAGGATGGTCATGGCTCAACCGGCGCGGGAGGGATGCGGGCGACGACGCCCTTGCGGAATTCCTGCGGACGCTCGCGCCAGGGCACGATGCCGTCCGGGGTCCCGGCATAGAGGCCGACGCCGTCGAGGATGATGTCGGCGGAGATCGCCGGGTCGAGGTCGCCGTAGATGTAGGTCCAGCGGCCGGGGCTCGCGACCGCGACCGTGCAGGGCCGCTTGCAGACCGAGAGGCATTCCACCGGCTCGATCCGCACGGGCGCGCCGGGCCGGGCCGCGAGCGCTTCGGCGAGCGCGTCGTGCAGGCGGGCACCGGCGCGGGGGCCGTCCGCCGGATCGGCAGCGTCGCGGCAGGTGGTGCAGACGTAGAGCGTCACGGGATCGCTCACGCGGCCACCTCGCTCCGACGCGCCACGCTCTTCGTCCCGGCGACGGCACCCCAGGCCCAGCCGAAGGCGAGGCCGAGCACCGCCCAGAACGCGAAGGCGACCGCCAGCGACCGGGCGGCGAACTGCGCCGCGTAGACCGGCGGCATCGCGGAGATCTCTTCCGGCCCGTGCGGGGCGCCCCAGAGGTGCGGCGCGACGATGAGGGCGAGGCCGATCGCGATCGCGGCGGGCCGGCGGCGGATCGCCACCAGGTAGAGGCCGATCGCGGTGGCGAGCGCCGTCGCCACCCACCAGAGCTGGCGCGATTCGAGGGCGGCGGCCGCGGCACCGGGCAGTTCCGGCGGCAGCCCCACCGCCGGCGCGAGGCTGGCGGCGAGGAAGCCGCCGATGCCGAATGTCAGCGCCTCGGACGGCGTCACCTCGCGGCCGGTCGCGACCAGCACCGCGCCGAGCAAGAGCGCGTAGCCGACGCCGCTCACCAGCGTCGCGAGGGCCGTGAAGGCGAGGCGCGGCAGGCCGGGCGCGGGCTGCCATTGCGCCTCGGCCCCATGGTCGTGGCCCGCATGAGCCAGCACGATCAACGGGTTGGCGAAGGCGTGGGGAGCCGGCACGGCGCTCTCCGCCGTCTCGTACTTCTCCGCCGCCAGGATCAGCGGAGAGGTGAGGGCGAATTGCAGAACCGAGGTCACGCACGCGGCGAGGAAGCCGGCGACCAGGGCCGCGGCGAGCAGACGTTTCGTCATCGTGGGATCACCTGCACGACCAAAGGGCCGCGGGCCCGCGGCCCCTCGGGGCGCAGGCCGCGCGGCTTTTAAGAGGGTCGGGCCCTGGTCAGTGGCAGGGGAAGTTGTGGGCGTGGCGCCAGTCGTGCGCGGCGTTGTGCAGGGCGACCACCGGCGCGAAGCCGGAGACGAACAGGAGCCCGATGCCGAGCGTGGCAGCCAGGAGGACGGCGCTCAGGCGCTCGCCGGCGAGGGCGGGGGAGAGGGACCGGGTGATCGCGACCATGACGAACTCCTGCCGCCCCACCGGCGGCGTCGAGAGAAAGGGGTGACGGCAGGTCTCCTGGCTCGCGGTGTCTTGCCGGCCCACCGCCTTCCCGGATCGCTCCAGTGGCCGATGGCGGACCGTGTGCGACCGCTCACAGTTGCGGGGGCAGCCGCGGCATACCGGAAGAAGCCCGGCTCCCGCGTTCCCTTTTCACCTCGTCGCCGAGGCACCGTCGTGCGCGACCCTAGCCGGTCGCCTGCGGGCTTGCAATCGGCGCGGCCTGCCGCGACACCTCCGCCCCCGAGTTTTTCGCGGCCCCGCGTTGTCCGCCAGATGAGGAGATGTCCGTGCCGGATCCGGACCGCGCCGCCCCGCGCCTGACCCTGGTGCTGGGCGGCGCCCGCTCAGGCAAGAGCCGCTACGCGGAAGGGCTGATCGAGGCGCGGCCAGGGCCCTGGCGCTACGTCGCGACGGCGCAGCCTTTCGACGACGAGATGCGCGCGCGCATCGCCGAGCACCGCGCCCGCCGGCCTCCGCCCTGGGAGACGGTGGATGCGCCGCGCGATCTGCCGGCGGCGATCGCCCGGGCGCCCGCCGGCCGGCCGGTGCTGGTCGATTGCCTGACCCTGTGGCTGACCAACGCGATGCTGGACGAGGCGGCCGACCTCGCGGCGGAGACCGACGCGCTGGTCGAGGCCTGCCGGGCGGTGGCGGGGCCGCTGGTGCTGGTCTCGAACGAGGTCGGTTACGGCATCGTGCCGGAGAACGCGCTGGCCCGCCGGTTCCGCGACGAGGCCGGGCGCCTGCATCAGCGCCTCGGGGCGATTGCCGACCGGGTGGTGCTGGTGGTGGCCGGCCTGCCGATGATCATCAAGGGAGACGTGCAATGAGCGACGACGAGGCGGCGCGCCATCGCGCCAAGATGGAGAAGCGCAAGGCGGTGCAGGACGCCGAGGTCGCGGGCAAGACGATCGAGAAGGGCCTGCTGATCGTCCATACCGGCCCCGGCAAGGGCAAGTCGACCGCCGCCTTCGGGCTGATGCTGCGGGCGCTCGGCCGCGGCTGGCGGGTCGGGGTGGTGCAGTACATCAAGGGCGCCTGGGAGACCGGCGAGCGCTTCGCGCTGGAGCGGTTCCAGGATCAGGTCGCGTGGCACACGATGGGAGAGGGCTTCACCTGGGAGACCCAGGACCGCGACCGCGACGTGGCGGCGGCCCGCGCCGCCTGGGCGAAGACCGAGGCGCTGATGGCCGATCCGGCGATCCGGCTCCTGATCCTCGACGAGCTCAACATCGCCCTGCGCTACGATTACCTGCCGCTCGCCGAGGTAGTGGAGGCATTGAGCCGGCGCCGGCCGGACCTGCACGTCGTGGTGACGGGGCGCAACGCCAAGCCGGAGCTGATCGCGGCGGCCGACCTCGTCACCGAGATGGGCTCGGTGAAGCACCACTTCGCGGCCGGGGTGAAGGCGCAGGAGGGCATCGAGTTCTGATTGCGAGTTCTGGTTGCGAGTTCTGATTGACTGCGACGGCGGCACGGGGCTACAGGCTCGGCCATGACCAGCGCCCGCCCGACCGGATTCTATTATTCGCCGCGCACCTAGCGGCGGAGTGCTCGTCATCTCTCAACCGCTGCGACGTGTCGGCGGTTGAGGCTTTCAGGATTTTCCGGCCCGCCGACCTCGCCCCAGATCCGAGGTCTCCCGTGCCGTCCTCTCCCATCCCGCTCCCCGCCCTCGGCCTGATCGGCTTCGGCGCCTTCGGCCGCCTCGTCGCCACGCATCTGGCGCCGCTGTTCTCGCTGCGCGTCCACGATCCCTTCGCACCCGCTTCGGCCTTCGCGGCGGCGGGAATCGAACCCTGCAGCCTGGAAGACGCCGCGGCCTGCCCGATGGTGATCCTGGCGACGCCAGTCCCGACCCTGGCCGGGGTGGTCCGGGACATCGCCCCGCACCTGCGGCCGGGCGCCCTCGTCCTCGATGTCGGGTCGGTGAAGGTGCGGCCGGCGCAGATCATGCGGGCCGGCCTGCCGCCTTGCGTCGACATCGTCGCGACCCATCCGCTGTTCGGGCCGCAGAGCGCGCGGGACGGCCTGCGCGGCCTCAAGATCGCGGTCTGCTCGGTGCGGGGCGACCGCGCCCGACGGGTCGGCGCCTTCCTGCGGCGGGCGCTCGGGCTCACCGTGATCATGACCACGCCGGAGGCGCATGACCGCGAGGCGGCGGCGGTGCAGGGCCTGACCCACCTGATCGCCAAGGTGCTGGTGGCGATGGAGCCGCTGCCGACCCGGATGACCACCCGCAGCTTCGACCTGGTGATGCAGGCCGTCGGCATGGTCCGGCACGACGCGCCGGAGGTCTACCACGCCATCGAGCGCGAGAACCCTTTCGCGGGCGAGGTCAGGCGGCGGTTCTTCGCGCTGGCGGCGCAGATGGAGGGGGAGTTGGGGGAGGTTGACGGTGCCTTGGAACGGCGTGTCCAAGTATAGCACGTCCCCCTCTCCTGAGGGGGAGAGGGGATCCCGCGGCTTCTCGTCGTCGGGGTGAATGTGGATTAGGGCGAATACCCTACTCCCCCGCAGCCTCTTCCGCCGCCCGGGCCCGCTCGCGGCGCTTCTCCATCGCCCGCACCGAGAAGATGGACGCCTCGTAGAGGAGCAGCATCGGGATCGCGAGCGAGAGCTGGCTGATCACGTCCGGCGGGGTCAGCACCGCGGCGGCGACGAAGACCAGCACGATCGCGTAGCGCCGGCGATCCTTCAGGAACTTCGAATCGATCAGCCCGATCTGGCCGAGCAGGGTCAGGATCACCGGCAGCTGGAACGCGATTCCGAAGGCGAAGATCAGCGTCATGATGAGCGAGAGGTACTCGTCCACCTTCGGCAGGAGTTCGATCGTGGCCTCACCGGGCTGGCCGATCTGCTGCAGGCTGACCGAGAACTTGATCAGCAGCGGCATCGCCAGGAAGTAGACGACGAGGGCGCCGAGCAGGAAGAAGACCGGCGTGGCGACGAGGTAGGGCAGGAAGGCCCGGCGCTCGTTGCGGTACAGGCCCGGCGCCACGAAGGCGTAGAGCTGGGTCGCCACGACCGGAAAGGACAGGAAGCCGGCGCCGAACACGCTGAGCTTGATGTTGGTGAACACCTGCTCGAGGAAGTGGGTCGCGATCAGCCGCGCCTTCTCGGCCCCCACCACGGTCACGTAGGGGTGGACCAGGATATTGTAGATGTGCTGCGCGAAGAAGAAGCAGACGAAGAACATCACCCCGAAGGCGAGCAGCGACTTGATCAGCCGCGAGCGCAGCTCGATCAGGTGCTCGATCAGGGGTGCGCGCGAGGCCTCGATCTCGGCTTCATCGGCCTCGGTCATCATGCGGTCGGGCTCGTGCTGGCGGTGGGGTGAGGCGAATCGGGGGCGGCGCGGGCCGCGTCGGCCTTGAGCTGCGCGGTCGCCGCGGCGAGGGCCGAGACCGACGGCTTCTCGGCCGCGGGCTCCGGAAGCGCGTAGGCCGGAGGGGCGGCGGGATCGACCGGTTCCGGGTCGATCGGCGCAGGATCGATCGGAGAAGGCGGCTCCGGCAGCGCCGCGTACGGGTCGGCGACGAGGGGATCGGTCCCCGGCATCGCCGTCGTCGCGGGCTTCGGCACGCCGTCGACGGCGCCCTTGATCTCGTTGCGGATGGTCTGGACCGGGTTGAAGCCGGTCGACGTCGCGGAGGAGACGCTGCGGTTGATGCCCTCGACCTCGCGGCGGACCTCGTCGAGCTCCGCCTCGCGCATCGCCTCGCTGAACTGGCTCTGGAACTCGCCGGCCATGCGCTTGAGCCGGGCGGTGACCTGGCCGACGGTGCGCAGGGCCTTGGGCAGGTCCTTGGGGCCGATGACGACGAGCGCGACGCCGCCGATCAGCATCACCTCGCCCCAACTCATATCGAACATGGCGTGACGGCCCTGCTACTCGCGCGGCGCGACTCTTGAGCGGGCGCCTCGCGCGGGCTGTCTAGCACGCCGGTGCGCCGGCGCCAGTCACCGTCGCGCAGGTTCCCGCCAGGAGACGTCCCTGCGGGAGCGCAGGGCTGGGGGCACCTGTCGGGAGGACCTGCAAGGAGCGCGCAAGGCGCGGAGGCGGGCCGGCGGCCGCGCGCTCCCGCGCGGAGAATGGTGACGGACCGCTCAGCCGACCTTGCGGTCGACGGTCGGCTCGGTGGTGCCGACCGGCGGCATCTGCGCGGTCGGGACGTGGGTCGGTTGAACCGGGGTCGGCTGCACGTGGACCGGCTGGACCGAGGTCGGCTGCACGACCGGGGGCGCCACCGGCACAGGCGGGACCTGCGCGTGGGGCACCTGCGCCGTCGTGGCCGGGGCCTGGTCCTCGTCGGCCATGCCCTTCTTGAAGGCCTTGATGCCCTTGGCGACGTCGCCCATCAGGTCGGACACCTTGCCGCGCCCGAACAGCAGCATGATGATCACGCCGACGACGATCCAGTGCCAGATACTCGCGCCGCCCATGGTTCTCTCCCGCGCGGCGTTCACGTCGCCGCGGCACTCTCGCGGGGCGTCGTGCGGACGCCCCAAACCTCTGTTCCCGCAGGCCCAACGGCGATCCGAGCGCCTGCGGTGCGGCCGGAACGTAAGGACGGCAGGAGGCGAAAACAAGCGTTTCCTCGGGGGTTGGCGGAATGCCCCACCCGGGAATTCAGTCCGCCGCGGCGTCGCCGGGGGCCAGTGGATCCTCGTCGGGCCCGGCCACACCCGGCTGCGGCACCCGGAAGCCGGCCGGCAGCCGGCCCTCGATCAGGCCGAGGCCCTTCAGCTCGTCGAGGCCGGGCAGGTCGGAGACGGCGTCGAGGCCGAAATGGTCGAGGAAGGCCGGGGTGGTGCCGTAGGTCACCGGCCGCCCCGGCGTGCGGCGGCGGCCGCGCAGGCGCACCCAGCCGGTCTCGAGCAGCAGGTCGAGGGAGCCCTTTGAGGTGCTGACACCGCGGATCTCCTCGATCTCGGCCCGGGTCACCGGCTGGTGATAGGCGACGATGGCGAGCGTCTCGAGGGCGGCCCGCGACAGCTTGCGCGCCTCCGGGACGCCGCCCCGCAGGGCGGGGGCGAGGTCGGGCGCGGTGCGGAAGGCGTAGCCGCCGGCCACCCGCGCGAGGGTGATGCCCCGGAGCGCGTAGGCGTTCGCGATCTCGGCGAGCACGGCCCGAATCTCGGTGCCGGGCGGCAGCCGGGCGGCGAGGTCGGCTTCGGAGAGGGGTGCGGACGCGCAGAAGATCAGCGCCTCGGCGAGCCGGGCGGCCTCGGAGGGGGGAGGCGGGGTGTCGGTCCTCGCCAAGGTTTTCGTCACCCGGCTCACGGTCCGGCGGCGCGGATCTGGATCGGCGCGAAGGGCCCGTCCTGGCGCAGCAGGATCTGGCCCTCGCGGGCGAGCTCTAGCACCGCCGAGAGCGAGGAGGCGCGCACGGTGGCGCGGCGCTTCGGGTCGGCGAGGTACTGGGCGAGGCAGGACTCGAGGTCGGTCCAGTCGTCCCGCGGGCCGATCAGCCGCTCCAGCGCGGCGCGGGCATCGACCAGGGACCACACGCTGCGCGGCGGCAGCGTCACCTGCGCCCTTGCCTGCTCCTGGCGCTGGCGGGCATAGGCCGCGATCAGGTCGTGCAGGGTGACGGCGAAACCGCCCGGCGCGGCGACGGCGGGATCCGGCGGAGCGGCGCCGCGGCCGAAGACGTCGCGCCCGAGCTGGGCCCGGCCGGAGAGCATCGCGGCGGCGGCGCGGATCGCCTCGAGGCGGCGCAGCCGCAGGCTCAGGGCCTCGGCGAGGTCGCCGGCGGCGGGTTCGGGGCCGCGGGGCGGCGCCGGCAGCAGCAGGCGCGACTTCAGGTAGGCGAGCCAGGCCGCCATCACCAGGTAATCCGCCGCCAGTTCCAGCCGCAGGCGGCGCGCCTCGTCGATGAAGGCGAGGTACTGCTCGACCAGGGCCAGGATCGAGATCCGGGCGAGGTCGACCTTCTGGCGCCGGGCCAGTTCGAGCAGCAGGTCGAGGGGCCCCTCGAAGCCGTCGACGTCGACCACGAAGGCCGCGCCGTCGGCGGCGTCCCCGGCCTCCGTAAAGTCGTCGGCCAACGCGGCCGCCACCTCAGGCCGCGGCGGCGAGCCCGGCATCGAGGCGGGCGCGGGCCTCGGCCGGGTCGAAGGCCGGGGCGGCGGGGGTCAGGCGGGCGAGCGCGGCTTCCGCCCGGCGCAGGGCCTCGCCGGCGAGGACGGGAGCGGCGGCCGCCACCTCCTCCATCTCGGCCCGGACGCCGTTGCAGTGCAGGCCGATGTCGCAGCCGGCCCGGAAGGCGGCGGCGGTGCGATCCCGGAAGCTGCCGGAGAGGGCGTTCATCGACAGGTCGTCGGTCATCAGGAGGCCGTCGAACCCGATGCGGCCGCGCACGATCTCGCGGATCACCGTCGCCGCGGTGGTGGCGGGATTCTCCGGGTCGAGGGCGCGGAACACCACGTGGGCCGACATCGCCATCGGCAGGTCGGCCAGCGCCCGGAAGGGCCGGAAGTCGTGGGCGTCGAGGTCGTCGAGGCTCGCCTCGACCACCGGCAGGGCGTGGTGGCTGTCGGCCCCGGCGCGGCCGTGGCCGGGCATGTGCTTCATCACCGGCAGCACGCCGCCGGCCATCAGCCCCTCGGCCACCGCCCGCCCGAAGGCCGCGACCACCGCCGGATCGGTGCCGTAGGCCCGGTCGCCGATGACGTCGTGGGCGCCCGGCACCGGCACGTCGAGGACCGGCGCGCAATCGACGTTGATGCCGACCTCGGCGAGGTCGTGCGCCATCAGGCGGGCGCCGAGACGGGCCAGCATCGGCCCGGCCTCCGGGCCGCCGGCACGGAGATAAGCCCGCCCGGACGGATAAACCGGCCAGTGCGGCCGCGTCATGCGCTGCACCCGGCCGCCCTCCTGGTCGATCAGGATCGGCGCATCGGCCCGGCCGACGGTGTCGCGGAGCGCCGCCGTCAGGGCGCGGACCTGCTCGGGCGTCTCGACGTTGCGCTTGAACAGGATGAAGCCCCAGGGCCGCACCGCGCGGAAGAAGGCGGCCTCCTCGGGGCTCAAGGTCGGGCCGGCGCAACCGAGGATCAGGGCAAGGGTCATCGACGGCGGCTCTCGGCGGTTGAGAGGAGGGGAACGATCGCGCGGTCCCGTCCGGTGCCCCTGGCGGGCGCCGACGATTCGGGAAACGCACGGCGCAAAGAACGGGTAATTTAGGCGATTCGCCGGCCCCGGCTGTCGGCGATGCGCCACAGCCGGACGGTTTTCCGACGCCAGGTCCGCGACCGCCAAGTCCGCGACCGGAGGTGCCTCGACGCGCGAGGCCCCCTGCGGCCCGGGTCTCGACGTCAGTTCTCGACGTCGATTTTCGACGTCAGTTCTTGGCGACGAAGCAGGCGGCGCCCGCGGCCTTGAGCTTGCCGCACAGGCTGTCGGCGCTGTCCTTCGCCATCGGCCCGACGCGGACGCGGTAGATCGACTTGCCGTTGACCTCGGCCTGACGGATCAGCGGCGACTGCCCGCCGAGCACGGCGCCGTAGCGCTCCTGGGCCTGGCGGAACGCCACCTCGGCCTCCTTCTCGGTGGCGCGCACCGAGAGCTGCACCGAGAAGCCGCCGACCGGCGCCTGGGGCGTCGGCACCGCCTGGGTGGTGGTCGGCGCCTCGGCGGAAGCGACGCGCTGCACCGGCTTCGGCCGCGGCTCGGGGACCGGGGTCTCGGCGGCGGGCGCCTCGGCGATCGGGGTGCGGGACGCGGGGGCGGTCGCGACGGTGCGCGGGCCGCGCGGGGTGACCGGCGCCGGGGTCGAGCCCGTCGCCTCGCTCGGCAGGGTCATGGTCGGGATCGGCGAGGCCGCGGGGGCCTGGGCGGCCTGCGCGGCGGCCTGGGCCGCGCGCTGGGCCTCGGCCGGCGAGGGCTCGGGCCGGACCGAGACGGTGCGCACCCGGCGCGGCTCGCCGAGGGATTCGGTCAGGGCGTTGCCCGGGGTTGCGGGCGTCGCCGATGCGCCGGCCTCGGCGGCGAGCGAGCGGGCCGCCTGCTTGACGTCGAGGGGCTGCTCCTCGCGGTTGACGATGCGGATCTGCCCGTCCTTGGCCGGCGCGGTCGCGGTGCGCTCGTAGATCTGCTTGTTCTGGTCCGGGATCTCGACGCCGCCGGCATTCTGCGGCGCCACCTTGAGGGGCGTCTGGTCGGCCACCACCAGGATCGGCGCGCCGGAGCGGCTGTGGTGGAAGGCCTTCCAGGTCAGCGCCCCGCCGATCGAGGCCGCGACGATGCCGAGCGCCGTGCCGACGAGGGCGATGCGCCGACGGCCCCGCGGCCGCGGCTCGGGGTTCGTCTCCGGCTCGGCGGCGGGCGCCGGCTCGGAATCCGTCTCGCGCTCGACCGCGGCGAGGTACTGGTTGAAGGCGGAAGCCGGGGTATGCGCCGGCATCGGCGCCCCGAGGGTCGGCTCGGCGCGGGTGGCGGACAGCCCGGATTCGGGCGAGGGCGCCTCGCCGTAGCTCGGCATCACCGGCTCGACGCGGCCGCGCGGCGGCTCGGCGGCGCGGGTCGCCTCCTTGGCTTCCTTGGCCTCGAGCAGGGCGCGGAACGGATCGTCCTGGCCGACGATGCGGGCGAGCTCGGCGAGGGGGTCGGGCCGGGAGCCCGGATGACCCTGGCGGGTGGGAGCCGGCTGCCGATCCTGCTCGTAGCCGTCGTAATCGACGGGAACCCGGGAAGCATTGGTCGTCATGGCAGCACCATCCTGTTCACCCTCGCGTCACCTCACCGCGCTCGGGCCCGGCTCGGCGGCACCGGCCGCCGCTCCCGATATGGGAAGGGCGGCCGTCAGATCCCATCGCTCGCGTCACGCCGCGGCATCACCTTGCGGCATACCGCGACGTCCGGTCGCGCTCCGGTCCCCGGGGCGAAGCCTCAGCGCATCTCGTCGGGCGCACCGACGCCGAGGATCCCGAGATTGGACGCGACCACACCCTTCAGGGCAGCGACGAGGGCCAGCCTCGCCTCGGTGGACTTTCTGTCGGTTTGATTAACAAACCGTAATTGCGGCAAGTCTTTGCCCTTGTTCCAGAAACTATGGAACGCGCTGGCCAGCTCGTAGAGGTGGAAGGCGACGCGGTGCGGCTCGTGGGCGGCGGCGGCCGCCTCGATCACCCGCGGCACCTGGGCGATCAGGCGCATCATCTCGAGCTCGCCCGGATCGGTCAGGCCCGAGAGGTCGGCGCCCGCGAGCGCGGCCGGCGACAGGTCGAGGTCGGGGAACGCCTCGCGAGCCTGGCGGAACACCGAGGCCGCGCGGGCATGCGCGTACTGGACGTAGAAGACCGGGTTGTCCTTCGACTGCTCCACCACCTTGGCGAGGTCGAAATCGAGCGTCGCGTCGTTCTTGCGGTAGAGCATCATGAACCGCACGGGGTCGCGCCCGACCTCGTCGATCACCTCGCGCAGGGTGACGAACTCGCCCGCCCGCTTCGACATCTTCACCGGCTCGCCGCCGCGCAGGAGCCGCACCAGCTGGCACAGCTTGACGTCGAGGACCGCCTTTCCGTCCGAGACCGCCTTCACCGCCGCCTGCATGCGCTTGACGTAGCCGCCATGGTCGGCGCCGAGCACGTCGATCAGCTCGACGGCGCCGCGCTCAACCTTCGCGCGGTGATAGGCGATGTCCGAGGCGAAGTAGGTGAAGCTGCCGTCGGATTTGAGCAGCGGCCGGTCGATGTCGTCGCCGAAGGCGGTGGCGCGGAACAGGGTCTGCTCGCGATCCTCCCAGTCCTCCGGCAGCTGGCCCTTGGGCGGCGGCAGCCGGCCCTCGTAGACGAGGCCCTTGGCACGCAGGTCCGCGATCAGCGCCGCCACCGCGCCGCCGTTGCCACCCTCCTGGAGCGTGCGCTCGGAGAAGAACACGTCGTGGTGGATCCCGATCGCCGCGAGGTCCTCGCGGATGCGGTCCATCATCCGGTCGATGGCGAAGTCGCGCACCGGCGCCAGCCACTCGCTCTCGGGCTGGCCGAGGAGCGTGTCGCCGTATTTCTCCTTCAGCGCCTGCCCGACCGGCACGAGATAGTCGCCCGGATAGAGGCCTTCCGGGATCGTCACCGTCTCGCCGAGCGCCTCGCGGTAGCGCAGGAAGGCCGAGCGGGCGAGCACGTCGACCTGCGCGCCGGCATCGTTGATGTAGTACTCGCGCGTCACGTCGCGGCCGGCGGCGACCAGGAGGTTCGCCAAGGCGTCGCCGAACACCGCGCCGCGGCCGTGGCCGACATGCATCGGCCCGGTCGGGTTGGCCGAGACGTACTCGACGTTGACGCCGCCCGGCATGGGCGCGCCGCGACCGTAGGCCTCGCCCTCGCGCAGGACCGCCCGCACCACCTCGGCGTAGATTTTTGGATCGAGCCGCAGGTTGATGAAGCCCGGCCCGGCGACCGCGGCGTCGGTCACGCGAGGATCCTGGCGCAGCTCGGCGGCGAGCGCCTCGGCCAGGGCCTTCGGGTTGGTGCGCGCCTCCTTCGCCAGCACTAGGGCGGCGTTGGTGGCGAGGTCGCCGTGGCTCGGATCGCGCGGCGGCTCGACGACGACGCGGGCGCGGTCCAGCCCCTCCGGCAGGGTGCCGGCGCGGGTGAGCGTCTCGAGCGCCTCGCCGATGCGGGCCTCGAAGGCGGCGAAGATGTTCATGCGTTGACCAGTTCTGCAAAGTTCGGGCCGGAGGCGGGGGTGAGCCGCGCTCAGGCGCGGGGCTCTTCTCACGGCGGGGCGGGCGGCTGCAAGCGGGGCGGTTCGAGCGGGCGTTCCGCTCCTCCCTTGTCGCCGCCGGGCCGATGCTGCAAAGCGTCCTGGCGTCATCGCCGGACCCTCCGGCGCCCTGAGAAATACGATTCGGACCGCGCCATGCACGACATCCGGGCCATCCGCGACAACCCGGCCGCCTTCGACAAGGGCCTGACGCGCCGCGGGCTGGAGCCGCTCGCCTCGGCGCTGATCGGCCTCGACGACGATCGCAAGGCGGCGATCTCGGCGGCGCAAGCGGCCCAGGAGAAGCGCAACGCCCTGTCGAAGGAGATCGGCGCGGCCAAGAAGGCGAAGGACGAGGGGCGGGCCCAAGCGCTGATGGCGGAGGTCGCCCGGCTGAAGGAGGAGGCGCCGGCGCTCGACGCCGCGGCGGACGCTGCCGGCAAGGCCCTGGCCGAGCGCCTGGCGGCGATCCCGAACATTCCGGGTCCGGACGTGCCGGAGGGCCGCGACGAGCACGACAACGTCGAGAGGAGCCGCTTCGGGGGGCGCGGGCTCTCCCAGGAGGGCCGCCAGCATTTCGAGCTCGGCGAGGCCATGGGCCTGATGGACTTCGAGACCGCCTCGAAGCTCTCCGGCTCGCGCTTCGTGGTGCTGAAGGGCCAGATCGCCCGGCTGGAGCGGGCGCTCGGCCAGTTCATGCTCGACCTCCACACGGCTGAGCACGGCTATACCGAGGTGGTCCCGCCGCTCCTGGTGCGCGACGAGGCGATGTTCGGCACCGCCCAGCTGCCGAAGTTCCGCGACGATCAGTTCGCGGCGGTCCAGGGCTCGCCCGAGATGGCGCAGGAGAGCGGCGCACCGAACCGCTGGCTGATCCCGACGGCGGAAGTCCCGCTCACCAACCTCGTGCGCGAGTCGATCCTCGCCGAGGACGAGCTGCCCTTGCGCTTCACGGCCCTCACCCCCTGCTTCCGGGCCGAGGCCGGGGCGGCGGGCCGCGACACCCGCGGCATGCTGCGCCAGCACCAGTTCAGCAAGGTCGAGCTCGTCTCGGTCACGGCGCCGGAGCGCTCGACCGAGGAGCACGAGCGGATGCTGGCCTGCGCCGAGGCCGTGCTGAAGCGCCTCGACATCCCGTTCCGGGTCGTCACGCTCTGCACCGGCGACATGGGCTTCGCCTCGGCCAAGACCTACGACATCGAGGCCTGGCTGCCGGGCCAGAAGACCTATCGCGAGATCTCGTCCTGCTCGGTCTGCGGCGACTTCCAGGCCCGCCGGATGGAGGCGCGCTACCGCCCGAAGGAGGGCAAGGGCGTCGCTTACGTCCACACCCTCAACGGCTCGGGCGTCGCGGTCGGTCGCGCGCTGATCGCCGTGATGGAGAACTACCAGAACCCCGACGGCAGCGTCACGATCCCGTCGGCCCTCGCGCCCTACATGGGCGGGCTCAACCGCATCGAAGGACACCGGTGATGCGCATTCTCGTCACCAACGACGACGGCATCCACGCGCCGGGCCTGCGCTGCCTGGAGGAGATCGCCCGTGAGCTCTCGGACGACGTCTGGGTCGTCGCGCCGGAGACCGACCAGAGCGGCGTGTCGCACTCGCTGTCGCTGAACGACCCCCTGCGCCTGCGCCAGGCCGGCGAGAAGCGCTTCGCGGTGAAGGGCACGCCCTCCGACTGCATCATCATGGGCATCCGCCACATCCTGAAGGAGCACGGGCCCGACCTCGTGCTCTCGGGCGTGAACCGCGGCCAGAACGTCGCCGAGGACGTGACCTATTCGGGCACCATCGCGGGCGCCATGGAGGCGACGATCCTCGGCGTGAAGGCGGTCGCGCTGAGCCAGGCCTACGGCATCGGCAGGCGGGCCAACGTGAAGTGGCACACGGCGGCGAAGCACGGCGCCGCGGTGGTGCGGCGCATCCTGGAGGCCGGGATCGAGCCCGGCATCCTCGTCAACGTCAATTTTCCGGATTGCGAGCCCGACGACGTCAAGGGCATCGCGGTGGCGGCGCAAGGCGTGCGCAACCAGGCGCTGCTCGCGATCGACGAGCGGGTCGACGGGCGCGGCAACCCGTATTTCTGGCTCGCCTTCGCCAAGGCACGGTTCGAGCCGGGCCACGGCACCGACCTGAAGGCGATCGCCGACGGCAAGATCTCGGTGACCCCCTTGCGCCTCGACCTCACCGACGAGCCGACGCTGACGCGCTTCGCCCAGGCCCTGGCGTGACCCAAGTCGATGTGACCCACGAGGAGGCGCCGGACGGGTCCGGACGGGAGGACGCCGAGGCGGCGTCCGGCGCGGTCGAGACCGCGGCCTTCGTGCTGGGCCTGCGCGCCCGCGGGGTGCGCGACGCCGCGGTGCTCGGCGCGATGGAGCGGGTGCCGCGGGAGGCCTTCGCGCCGCTCGCCTTCCGCGATCTCGCCCGCCGCGACCTCGCCCTGCCGCTGCCCTGCGGCCAGACCATGACGGCGCCGAGCGTCATCGCCACGATGCTGGCGGCGCTGAACCCGCAAGGGGCGCGGGTGCTCGAGGTCGGCACCGGCTCGGGCTACGCCACGGCGCTGCTGCTGCGTCTCGGCGCCGCCGAGGTGGTCAGCCTGGAGCGCTACGCGACGCTCGCCCGCAACGCCCGCTCGCGCCTCGACGCGCTCGGCTTCGGCGCCGCGATGGTCGGGCTCGCCGACGGCTGCGCACCGCCCGAGGAGGCCGGCAGCTTCGACCGCATCCTCGTGAACGGCCGGCTCGTCGACCTGCCCCAGGCCCTCATCGCGCGCCTCAACCCGGGCGGGCGCCTCGTCGGGGCGCTCGGCACCCCCGCCGGGCCCCGCCTCGTCGCCATCGCGCAGGAGGCCGACGGCCCCTGGCGGCAGGTGCGCGAGACGCCGCTGCGCATCGGCCCGCTGACGCCCGGCCTCGCGGCCACTCTCTGACCGGGCCGCCACTCCACCCCGCCTAGGCCGGAATCCAGCCCTCAGCGTGAAGGCAAACAACCGCCCCGCAACGGAAGCTTAACCTGAATCCGCTTTGAATCCACATCATACGGTTGCGTGGATGTACGGGTGCGTCGATGCCGGAACGCGGGACAGGCAAGGGGATGCGGGCGCTGTCGCGCTTCGCCCTCATCGGGCTGATCGGGGGCGCTTCGGCGGCCTGCAGCACCGATGCGGTGCGGCTCGACCCGTTCTCGAACCCGTTCTCATCGAGTGCGAGCGGGGATCCGGGGGCCACCGGCAGCCTGCCCGAGGGCGGGGCGGTGGCGCCGGCGGTACGCTCGACGCCGATCCAGTCGCGGCCGCTCTCGGCCCCGCTGGCCGCCGCACCGCTCTCGAACCGTCAGGTCTCGACCCCGGTGCAGACGCCGCGGGTCGCCGCGGCGGCCCCGGTGACCGGCGGTCCGGCCGGCTGGTCGGCCGCCGGCGGCACCACCATCACGGTCGGCGCCAATGACAGCCTGAACCAGATGTCGACCCGCTTCGGCGTGCCCTCGGCGGCGATCCTCCAGGCCAACGGCCTGTCGAGCGCCTCGCAGGTCACCGCCGGCCGCCAGATCGTGATCCCGGTCTACCACGCCGGCGGCGCCCCCGCGATGAGCGCCCGGACCGTCCCGGCGGCGCCCGCGCCGCGGATGCCGGTCGCCGAGACGCGCCCTGCCGAGCCGGTGCGCCGGGTCGCCGAGGTCGCGCCCCGCCCCGAGCCGGTGCGCCGCGAGCCTCCGCGCCGCGAGCCGGAGCCGGAACCGGCCCCCGAGCCGGTCCGCAAGCCCCATGCCCGCCCCGGCCAGGCCGAGGCGAAACCGGTGGCGCCCGCCGCCGCCGAGCGCGCCGCCAAGCTGAACCACCGCAAGCCCGAGCCGCGCGAGGAGGACGAGGAGAAGGTCGCCGCCAAGCCGCAGCGGCCCGAGCCGAAGGTCGCCGCCAAGTTCGAGGCCAAGCCGGAATCCAAGTCCGTCGCCAAGGTGGCGGTGCGCCAGCAGGACGACGAGGAGGAGACCGTCGCGGCCAAGAAGCCCGAGCCGAAGGCCGCCAAGGCGCCCGAGAAGAAGCCGGAGCCGAAGGTCGTCGAGAAGGCGAAGCCCGAGGTCCGGAAGGTCGCCGAGGCGAAGGTCGAGCCCAAGAAGCCGGAGATCCACAAGGTCGAGCCGAAGAAGGCTGAGACCAAGGTCGAGGCCAAGGCCGAGGTGAAGAAGCCGGAGCCGAAGCAGGCCGAGGCGCCGAAGCCCGAGGTCAAGAAGGTCGCCGAGGTGAAGCCCGCGCCCGCGCCGAAGCCCGAGCCGGTCAAGCCGGTGAAGGTCGCGGCCCTGCCCGAGAAGGCGCCCGAGCCGGCCCCGGCTCCGGCCGTCGCCCCGGCGGCGCCCGCGCCCGATCCGCAATCGAGCTTCCGCTGGCCGGCCCGCGGCCGGGTGATCTCGGGCTACGGCTCGAGCGGCAACGAGGGCATCAACATCGCGGTGCCCGAGGGCACCCCGGTGAAGGCCGCCGAGGAGGGCACCGTGGCCTATGCCGGCAGCGACGTGAAGGGCTACGGCAAGCTGGTCCTGGTGCGTCACTCCAACGGCTACGTCTCGGCCTACGCCCATAACGGCGAGATCGACGTGCGGCCCGGCGAGAAGGTGAAGCGCGGCCAGACCATCGCCAAGTCCGGCGCGTCGGGCAACGTCACCTCGCCGCAGCTCCATTTCGAGATCCGGAAAGGGGCCACGCCGGTCGATCCGGTGCCGCACCTGGCGAGCAACTGAACTTGGCGAGCAACTGAACCTGGCGAGCAACCGAGTTCGAACCGATCGAGGAGGGGAGGCGGGGCGCGCGAGCGTCCCGCCTTCTCGCGTTCAGGGAGGCGTCGGCGCGGGCCGGTCCGCGGCGAGACACCGCCGCTGCGCCAACCCAACCCGGACCGCGGCCCGCGCCGCCCGCGTCCCGGGCAGAGCCACGGTCTCCCCGGCGAGGATGCGGGCCTTGAGCGCGACCAGCGCCGGATCCCCCCAGCGCGCCAGCCAGTCCTGGAACGCGGCGTGGCGGTCCCGGTCGTAGCCGCCCTCCGTCAGCGGATGGGGCGGGTGTAGGTGGATCACCGGGGCGAGGCCCGCCGGGATCGGGGCGGTGGCGGCGTGCAGGCGGCCCTGGCGCAGGAGCTTGTCGAACCACTGCGCCCGCGGCCCCGGATGCGCGTCGGGCAGGCGGACCTCGATGCGGACGCGGTCCGAGGCCGCCACGAGCGTCGCCCCGAGCGCCGACAGGCGCTCCCAGAGGGCGGCGTCGGCCGGGCGGCCGCAGGCGGCGCGCAAGATCGGGATGGCGGCGCCGCGCACCCGGGCGAGGAGCCGGACCTGGCGCGACGGCAGTCCGAGGCAGAACAGCACGCGATCGCGATCCTCGGACCGCGCCGCCGCGTCGTCGGGGCCGCACTCGCTCACGCCCGGGGCAGGGCAGGGCGGCAGGTCGGGAAGCGGCCGGCACAGCGCGAGGGCCTGGCTCCAGGACTCGTCATCGAAGGCCGTCTCGTAGGCCACCGGCACGAGGGTGTCGGCCCCCGCCAGGATCAGGGCACCGCGGGGCGTGACGAGGCCGGGGCGCCCGCCGTGCGGGGGCTCCGCCGCCTCATCGGAATCGCGCCGGAAGGTGGCGCCCGCCCCGTAGCCGCCGAGGCTCCAGGTCACCGCCGGATCGGCGAGCGCCCGTGCCAGGACCGCCCGGAGGGCGGCCGGATCCGTCGAAGGCCGGACCGACAAAGGGTCTTCCCCGCCTTGAGCGCAGCGCAGCAAACCGCTACCTCTTCGGGGGCAGGGGGCGCCTGCCCGGGTCGAGAATCGCAGATCGTGTCGGAAACCTCGCCGTTGATCCCCGATCCGGACCCGCCGGGCACCCGCAAGCGGGTCAGCGTCCGCGGTCGCTTGCGGAACTACTTCTTCACCGGCGTGATCGTCGCCGGCCCCCTGGCGATCACGATCTACATCACCTGGTGGTGCATCAGCCTGATCGACGGCTGGGTCAAGCCGCTGGTGCCCTCGGCCTACCTGCCGGACCATTACCTCCCGTTCAGCGTGCCGGGCCTTGGCCTCGTCATCGCCTTCGTGGCGCTGACCACCCTCGGCGCGCTGACCGCCAACCTCGTCGGCCGCTCGGTGGTCGAGTTCGGCGAGGTGCTGCTCGCCCGAACCCCGGTCATCTCCGGGCTGTATCGCGGCCTGCGGCAGGTGTTCGAGACGCTTTTTTCCACCAGCGGGACCTCGTTCCGCACCGTCGGCCTCGTCGAGTTCCCGGTGAAGGGCACCTGGTCGATCGTGTTCCTGTCGGCCCCGGCCGGGCCCGACGTGCAGACGGCGCTCGGATCCGGGCACGACCACGTCGGCGTGTTCCTGCCCTGCGCCCCGAACCCGACCACCGGCTTCTTCTTCTACCTGCCCCGCGCCGAGGTGATCGAATTGTCGATCAGCGTCGACGACGCCGCCAAGCTGGTGATGTCGGCCGGCGTGATCCAGCCCGAGGACCCGCAGACCCGCCTGCAGGCGATGGCCGCCGGCCTGCGAGCCGCGCAAGTCGGACCCACCCCGGCCGGCGCGGCAACGATGCCGGCGCGGGACCGCCTGGACGCCTGAACCTCCACGTCAGGGACACGCATGGTAATCCGCCGGATACGAAGGCGGACCCGGCATGATGCATTTCGGCAACATTCAGGCTGGTTCGGTACGGCCACGCTTCTTTGAACGATTGCAAGTCGCTGGCGCTAACACAGCAGGTTCAAGCGCTTCGGCGACGGATCACGACTTCATCTTATAACAGATAAAAACAAGGGCTGTTTGTTTCCAACAGTCACGCCGTTGCGCAGGCGGTGTGCGGCTGCCAAGGCGGCAAGGTCTCGCGAGAACAGGGCGCCCCTCGCGAAGCGACAGCTCTATCTCTCGGACGATCCGCCATGACGAAGCCGGCCGCGCATGCCCGCGCCACCCTGTTGCTCGCCACCACGATGCTGGCTCCCGCCACGTCCCTCGCGCAGCAGCCCGCCCCGCCCGAGGGCGAGGTCGCCCTCGAGACCATCGACGTCGCCGGAGCGAGGACCGCAGGGCGCGGCGACACGGTCGGCTACCTCACCCGGCGCACCGCCTCGGCGACCCGCACCGACACGCCGCTGATCGACACGCCGCAATCGGTCACCGTGGTGACGCGCGAGCAGATTCGCGACCAGGGCTTCCAGAGCCTCACCGAGGCGATCCGCTACGTCCCCGGCGTGATCCCGCACCAGGGCGAGGGCAACCGCGACGACGTGGTCATTCGCGGCCAGCGCTCCAACGCCGATTTCTACGTCAACGGCATCCGCGACGACGTCCAGTACTTTCGCGATCTCTACAATATCGAGCGGATCGAGGTCCTGAAGGGCCCCAACGCGATGATCTTCGGCCGCGGCGGCGGCGGCGGCGTCATCAACCGGGTGCTGAAGGAGGCCGACGGCGTGCCGGTCCGCGAGATCGTCGCGCAAGGCGGCGCCTTCGACAACAAGCGCCTCGCCCTCGACATCGGCGACCGGTTCTCCGACAGCGCCTTCTTCCGCCTCAACGGCGTGGTGGAGGATACTGGCACCTACCGCGACTTCGGCCATATCCGGCGCTACGGCATCAACCCGACCGGCACGCTGGTGCTCGGGCCCGACACCACGCTCAAGCTCTCCTACGAGTACTTCCACGATGACCGCGTCACCGATCGCGGCATCCCCTCGCAGTTCGGGCGGCCCTACCGCTACCGCGACAACACCCGGACCTTCTTCGGCAATCCGGACCTCAGCTACGCCCGGGTCGACGCGAACATCGCCACCGCGACCCTCGACCACCGCTTCGAATCCGGTGTGCAGCTGCACAGCCAGCTGCGCTTCGCCGACTACGACAAGTTCTACCAGAACGTCTTTCCCGGCAGCGCCGTCAACGCCGCCGGCAACAGCATGACGTTGAGCGCCTACAACAACGCCACGCCGCGCACGAACTACTTCAGCCAGAACGACTTCACCTACAAGTTCGCCACCGGCCCGCTCGGCCACACCCTGCTCGGCGGGTTCGAGCTCGGCTACCAGACCGGCCTCGCCTTCCGGCAGGACGGCTTCTTCTCGACCACCGGCACGACCTCGCTGGTGGTGAACCCGCTCTCGCCGGTCTCCCGGGTGCCGGTGAATTTCCGCTACAACGGCGGCAACAACAGCCGCTACGACCTCGGCCTCGCCGCAGCCTATGTGCAGGACCAGATCGAGATCTCGCCGCACCTCCAGCTGATCGCCGGCCTGCGCTACGACCATTTCGACTTCTCGGCGACCGACCGCGGCACGCAGGTGACGACCGCGCGAATCGACGACCTGGTCTCGCCGCGGGCCGGCTTCGTGGTCAAGCCGTGGGAGAACCTCTCCTTCTACGGCAGCTACAGCGTCTCCTACCTGCCCTCGGCCGGCGACCAGTTCTCCTCCCTGACTCCGGGCCTCTCGATCGCGGTGCCGGAGCGGTTCGAGAACCGCGAGATCGGCGCGAAGTGGGACGTGTCGCCGGTGCTCCAGCTCACCGCCGCGCTCTACGACCTCGACCGCTACAACCAGCGCTTCGCCGATCCGAACCGGCCCGGCTACTTCCTGACGACGGGACAGACCAACACCAAGGGCGCCGAGATCGGCGCCAACGGCTTCGTCACCGACTGGTGGCAGATCGCCGGCGGCTACGCCTTCACCGACGCCCGGATCGTCAGCAACTTCAGCTCAGGCTCGACCGCGATCCGCGCCGGCAACACGGTGGCGCTGGTGCCGTTCAACGCCATCACCCTGTGGAACAAGTTCGCGATCACGCCCGAGCTCGCGGTCGGCATCGGCGTCATCAACCAGACCCACACCTTCGCGTCGTCCGACAACACCGTGCGCCTGCCGAGCGTCACCCGCTTCGATCTCGGCCTGTTCTACCAGGTGTCGGAGGGGGTGCGGGCGCAGGTCAACATCGAGAACCTGTTCGACCGGCGCTACATCGCGACGGCGGATGCCAACAACAACATCACGCCGGGTGCCTCGCGCACGGTGCGGGTGCAGGTGATCGCGCGGTGGTGATCGCGCGGTTCTGAGGGCGGGGCCTCCGCCCCGTCGGCCGGCCAAGCGCGGGCCGGCCGGGACGACCATGCCGCGGCATCCGTCGCGCGGTCAGGCCTCCCTGCCGGCGCGATTGATGCTATGGGGATCGCCCCACCCAGCAGCGGCCCGGCCGGCCTCTGCCCCTCTTCCTCGATCGTGGATCACCCCACCCGGGTTCGGCGCTGCCGGAGACCATCCGTCCGCGGCGCACGGATGTCACACCGGGTCGAGATCCATCGCGCGCGACTGATTAGCAGACAGGATTGCCGACTCACCGTGACAGACAGCACGACGAACCCTGCCGCCCCGAGCCGGACCGAGACAGAGGCGTCCCGGATCGACGTCGCGGCGCTCGCGCGCGAGGTCGCCCGCCACTGCGCGGCCTATCGGGACCCCGTTCCGCGGCTCGCCCTCCGGCAGCTAGCCAACACCCTCCTGCCGTACCTGGCGGTCTGCGCGCTCATGCTCTGGGCGGCGGCAGAGAGCCATGAACTCTGGGTTCTTCCGCTCGCCGTTCCGGCCGGCGGCCTGCTGGTCCGGCTGTTCATCATCCAGCACGATTGCGGACACGGCTCGTTCCTGCCCTCGCGCAGTGCCAATGATGCCCTCGGTCGGTGCCTGAGCCTCCTGACGGTGACCCCCTACGACAGCTGGAAGCGGGCGCACGCCCTCCACCATGCCTCCACCGGCGATCTCAGCCGCCGCGGCACGGGCGACATCCACACGCTGACCGTGCGCGAATACCTCGCCCTGTCGCGCTGGCAGCGGCTGCGCTACCGGCTCTACCGCAACCCGTTCATCCTGATCGTCCTCGGTTCGCCGCTCAACTTCCTGGTGCTGCACCGGTTTCCCTTCGGCGCCGGCCTGCCCTGGCGGACCGCGTGGCGGGACGTGCTGGCCCTCGACCTCGCGCTCGCCGCGATGGTGGCCGCTCTCGCCGTCGCGGTCGGCGGGATCGGGCCGGTGCTCTGGGTGCTCCTGCCGGTGGTCAGCGTCGCCGCCTGGATCGGCGGCTGGCTGTTCTACGTCCAGCACCAGTACGAGGAGACCGTCTGGGAGGGGCCGGAAGCCTGGGACTTCCACCGCGCGGCGCTCGGCGGCAGCTCGTACTACGTCCTGCCGGCGATCCTGCAATGGTTCACCGGCAATGTCGGCCTGCACCACATCCACCACGTGAACAGCCGCATCCCGAACTACCGCCTCCAGGAATGCCTGGACGGCCACGCGACCCTCGGCGAGGTCGGCCGGCTGACTTTGCGCGACAGCCTGCGCTGCCTCGGGCTGGCCCTCTGGGACGAGGATGCCCGCAAGCTGATCGGGTTCTCGGGCCTGCGGACGCTCCAGGCCGCCTGACACGGGCTTCATTCGATAAGCGGCTCCCGAATGGAGCCACGCTCGTACGGCACTTTGCAATTCGGAAGGGGACGGCCTCGGGTCCGTCCCCTTTTTCGTCACGCCGCCTTCTTCCTCGTGATCAGCTTCACCAGGTCCCGCAGGATGGCGGTGGTCTCCTTCAGCCGCTCGGCCACCGTGGCGAGGTCACGGATGAACACCACGCTCATGTCCGGCCGCACCTTGGCGAAGGAGCGCTGGTCGGCGATGTAGCCGGCGAGCTTGGCCGGGTTGGCGAAGGCGCGATCGCGAAAATGCATGACGATGCCCTTCGGGCCGGCCTCGACCTTCTCGACGTTGGTCTCGCGGCACAGGATCTTGATCGTCACGATCTTCAGGAGCTGCTCGACCTCCGGCGGCATCGGGCCGAAGCGGTCGATCAGCTCGGCGCCGAAGCTCTCCAGCTCCCCGTCGCTCTCCAGCGTCGCGAGGCGGCGGTAGAGGCCGAGGCGCACCGAGAGATCCGCGACGTAATCCTCCGGCATCGTGACGGGAGCGCCCAGCGCGATCGTCGGCGACCATTGCTCGTCGGTCGGCAGCGCGTTGCCGGATTTGAGCGCCGCCACCGCGCTCTCCAGCATCTGCTGGTAGAGCTCGTAGCCGACCTCCTTGACGTGGCCGGATTGCTCGTCGCCGAGCAGGTTGCCGGCGCCGCGGATGTCGAGGTCGTGGCTGGCGAGCTGGAAGCCGGCCCCCAGCGTGTCGAGGGATTGCAGCACCGAGAGGCGCCGCTCCGCCTGTACCGTCAGGGTCTTGCCCTCGGGCGTCGTGAACAGCGCGTAGGCCCGGGCCTTGGAGCGGCCGACCCGGCCGCGCAGCTGGTAGAGCTGGGCGAGGCCGAACATGTCGGCGCGGTGGACGATCAGCGTGTTGGCGGTCGGGATGTCGAGGCCGGATTCGACGATCGTGGTGGCGAGCAGGATGTCGTACTGGCCCTCGTAGAAGGCCGTCATCACGTCCTCGAGCTGGCCCGCCGCCATCTGGCCGTGGGCCACCGCGACCTTGGCCTCGGGCACCTCGCGGTCGAGGAAGCGCTTGACCTCCTCCAGGTGCTCGATGCGCGGCACGACGTAGAAGGCCTGGCCACCGCGGTAGCGCTCGCGCAGCAGCGCCTCGCGGATCGAGAGCGGATCGAACGGCATCACGAAGGTGCGCACCGCCAGGCGGTCGACCGGCGGCGTCGCGATGATCGAGAGCTCGCGCACCCCGGTCATCGCGAGCTGCAGCGTGCGCGGGATCGGCGTCGCCGACAGGGTCAGCACGTGCACTTCCGCCTTCAGCGCCTTCAGCCGCTCCTTGTGGGCGACGCCGAAATGCTGCTCCTCGTCGACGATGATGAGGCCGAGATCCTTGAAGGCGATGTTCTTCGCGAGCAGGGCGTGGGTGCCGACCACGATGTCGACCGATCCGTCGGCCAGCCCCTCGCGGACCTTCTTCAGGTCGGCATTGCCGACGAAGCGGGAGGCCTGGGCGACGTTGACCGGCAGGCCCTTGAACCGGGCCTCGAAGGTGCGGGCGTGCTGGCGCGCGAGCAGGGTGGTCGGCACCACCACCGCCACCTGCTTGCCGGAGAGCGCCGTGACGAAGGCGGCGCGGAGCGCCACCTCGGTCTTGCCGAAGCCGACATCGCCGCAGACCAGCCGGTCCATCGGCCGGCCGGAGGTGAGGTCGCCCAGCGTCGCGGCGATGGCCGCCTCCTGATCCTCGGTCTCCTCGTAGGGGAAGCGGGCGGCGAACTCGCCGTAGGTCCCTTCCGGCGGCGCCATCTTCGGCGCCGACTTGAGGAAGCGCTCGGCCGCGACCTTGATGAGGGCGCCGGCCATCTCCATGATCCGGCGCTTCAGCTTGGCCTTGCGCGCCTGCCAGGCCCCGCCGCCGAGCTTGTCGAGGGCGACCTCGGCATCCTCCGAGCCGTAGCGGGTCAGGAGCTCGATGTTCTCGACCGGCAAGAGCAGCAGGCCGCCGCTGTACTGGATCTCCAGGCAGTCATGCGGGGCACCCGCCGCCGTCACGGTCTTGAGGCCGACGAAGCGGCCGATGCCGTGATCGGCGTGGACCACGAGGTCGCCGGGGGCGAGCGCCTGCACCTCCAGGATCACGTCCTGGGGCCGCTTCGCCTTGCGCTTGGGCCGCACCAGCCGGTCGCCGAGGATGTCGCCCTCCGCCACCACGGCGAGCTGGCCGGCGGAGAAGCCCGCCTCCAGGCCCCAGACCGCGACGCCGATATCCTGGCCGCGCCTCATCGCCAGGATGTCGGAGAGGCGCGTGATGCTCTTCGGCTTCGGCAGGCCGTGCTCGGTCAGCACGCCGCAGAGCCGGTCGCGAGACCCCTCCGACCACGCCGCCAGGACGACGTGGTGACCCGCGCCCTGCAGGTCGCGGACATGGGTCACCGCCGCGTCGAAGACGTTGACGCCCTCCTGCGCCCGCTCCGGCGCGAAGCTGCGGCCGGGCACGCCCTCGCAATCGATCAGCCGGCGGCCGGTCACTTCCGGCACGTCGAAGGGGGCGAGGCGGGCGACGGTCGCCCCGTCGATGCGCTTCGCCCACTCGTTCGGTGAGAGGTAGAGCGCGTCGGGCTTCAGCGGCTTGTACGGCGCGGTGCCGCTCTGGCGCTCCTTCAGGGCCTCGCAGCGAGCGTCGTAGTATTCCTGCACCTGGGACAGGCGCTCGGCCACCGCGTCGTCGACCTGATGGTCGAGGATCAGCGGCACGCCGGCGACGTAGTCGAACAGCGTGTCGAGGTGGTCGTAGAACAGCGGCATCCAGTGTTCGAGGCCGGCGTAGCGCCGCCCCTCGCTGATCGTCTCGTAGAGCCGGTCGTCACGGGTCGCGGCCCCGAAGGTGGTGACGTAGCCCTGGCGAAAGCGCCGGATCGTCTCGGTGGTGAGTTGCACCTCGCTCATCGGAACGAGATCGAGGGAGCGGAGCTGCCCGATGGTGCGCTGGGTCTCGGGATCGAAGGCACGGATCGACTCGAGGGTGTCGCCGAAGAAGTCGAGGCGGACCGGGTTGGCCAGGCCGGGCGGGGAGAGGTCGATGATGCCGCCGCGCACCGCGTATTCGCCGGTATCGCGCACGGTGCCGGTGCGCAGGAAGCCGTTCGCTTCGAGCCACGCGACGATCTGGTCGGTGTCCAGCGCATTGCCGGGGGCGGCGGAGAACGTCTCGACGGCGATGCGCGACTTCGGCGGCACCCTTTGCACCAGGGCGTTGACCGTGGTGGTGAGGATGCGCGGCTTCTCGGCCGAGGAGCGGGTGCGGGCGAGCCGCGAGAGCGCCGTCATGCGCTGCGCCGCGATTGCCGGATTCGGCGAGATCCGGTCGTAGGGCTGGCAGTCCCAGGCCGGGACGCTCATCACCTCGATCTCGGGGGCCACGAAGGCGAGCGCGCTGGCGAAGGCGGCCGAGCGGGTGCCGTCGCGGGCGACGTGGACCAGCACCGCCGGCCCTTCCGAGACCTGCGACAGCGCCCGGGCGAGGTCGGCCACCACCAGGGCGTCGAACCCGTCCGGCACGCGCGCCAGCGTCGCGCTGTCGCCGGCCTTCAGCGCCTCCACGGCTCTCGTCAGGGCCGCGGATTTCGGCAGGGCGAAGCGGGCGGCCGGGGGCTTTTTGGGAGTGGCGGGCGGGGCGGGAGGCTTGGGAGCAGGCTTGGCCATCGGGTCTTGTTGTTCAAGTCTTCAGCAGGGTCTGCTCGCGCAGGAGATTTTTTTCGTGTGTCGCGCAGCGCCTCAGGACAAGGGGCGGGCAAAACCCTCCCCCCTCTGCGGGGGAGGGTTCAGGGCCGGCGCCTCACCTTGAAACCGGTCTCACAGATCCACCGGCGCCCCGTGCTGGTGGAACGCCTTCATCCGGCGATAGACCGGCGTATCGTAGTTCGACGGCGCCTCGACCTCGTCGGTGATCCACCGGAAGAGGTCGCGATCCGGCACCTCGATCAGGAGTTCGAAATCGTCGAGCTCCTCCTCCGTCAGCGTGCCGATCTCGGCATCCGCGAAGCGGCCCATGATCAGGTCCATCTCCCGGGTGCCCCGGTGCCAGGAGCGGTAGAGGGTGCGGCGGCGGCGCGGATCGAGGTCGGCGCTGGTGCGGGTGGTGCCGGTCATCGCGAGACAATTCCTCGGGCTGGTCCGGTGCGGCTTTACCGTCCGGGGCGCGGGTGCGAAACCCTTCGCCCGGATATGGGGCGTGAGGCGTATCATGCGACCCTGTCGGATGCGGCATCCTTAGGCCCGCAGATCCGGCGCCGTGGTGTATAGAGCCCCCGATCCCCATCCGCTCCCGCCCCGATGTCGCTGCGTCCCTCCCTGCTCGATCCCCTGTTCGCCCCCGCCACCGTGCTGCCGGGGGCCGGTCCCAAGGTCGCCGTGCTGATCGACAAGCTCGTCGGCACGCCGGAGCGGCCGGCCCGGGTGGTCGACCTGCTGTTTCACCTGCCCCAGCGCGGCATCGCCCGGCAGCTGCGCGGCTCGATCGCCGAGGCGCCGCCCGGCGAGCCGGTGACGCTCGGCGTGACCGTGGTCGCCCACCGCCCGCCGCAGGCCATGGGCGGGCGAAAACCGTTCCGCGTGCTGGTCGAGGACCAGACCGGCGACATCACCCTGGTGTTCTTCAACCTGCCCCGCGCCCGCATCGAGAAGATGCTGCCGCTCGGCAGCCATCGCTACGTCTCCGGCCGGATCGAGCTGTGGGACGGCTTTCGCCAGATGGTGCATCCCTCCCGCATCCTCGACGAGAAGGGGCTCGCCGACCTGCCGGCGGTGGAGCCGATCTACGGCGCCACGGAAGGTCTGACCTCGCGGGCGATCGGCAAGCTCGCGGTCGCGGCCCTCGACCGGCTGCCGACCCTGCCGGAATGGCAGGACCGGTCGTGGCTCGACCGCCAGGACTGGCCGGCCTTCGCCGACGCGCTCCGCACCGAGCACCGCCCGGCGGAGGCTGCCGAGACCGAGGAGGACCTGAAGACCCCGACCCGCCGGCGCCTCGCCTATGACGAGTTGCTCGCCTCGCAGCTCGCCCTGGCGCTGGTGCGCAGCCGGATGCACCGTCCGGCGGGCCGCACCAATGTCGGCGACGGGACGCTGTCGCGGCGGATCGAGGCGGCCCTGCCGTTCGGCCTGACGGGCGCGCAGACCCGGGCGCTCGCCGAGATCCGCGGCGACATGGGCTCCGACCGGCGGATGCTGCGCCTGCTCCAGGGCGATGTCGGCTCGGGCAAGACCGCGGTGGCTTTGCTCGCGATGGCCTCGGCGATCGAGGCCGGGCGTCAGGCGGCGATGATGGCGCCGACCGAGATCCTGGCCCGCCAGCACGCCGAGCGCCTGCGGCCGATGGTGGAGGAGGCGGGCCTCAGGCTCGCGCTGCTCACCGGCCGCGACCGGGCGGCGGAACGGCGCGCGACGCTGGCCGGCCTCGCCGACGGCAGCATTCATATCGTGGTCGGCACCCACGCGCTGTTCCAGGACGACGTGGCCTTCCACGACCTCGGCCTCGCGGTGGTGGACGAGCAGCACCGCTTCGGCGTGCACCAGCGCCTGGCGCTGGGGGGGAAGGGCGAGGCGGTCGACATCCTGGTGATGACCGCGACGCCGATCCCCCGCACCCTGGCGCTGACCTATTTCGGCGACATGGAGGTCTCGGTCCTCGACGAGAAGCCGGCCGGGCGCCAGCCGATCAAGACGGTGCTGGTCTCGACCGACCGCATCGAGGAGGTGACCCTGGGCCTGGAACGGGCGCTCGCCAAGGGCGACCGGGTCTACTGGATCTGTCCCCTCGTCGCCGAATCCGAATACGTCGATCTCGCCGCCGCCGAGGAGCGGTTCTCGGCCCTGCGCGAGCGCTTCGGCGAGGCGGTCGGCCTCGTCCACGGCAAGATGCCGGGCAAGGACAAGGACGAGGCGATGGAGCGCTTCGTCAGCGGCGAGACCAAGATCCTGGTCTCGACCACGGTGGTCGAGGTCGGCGTGGACGTGCCGCAGGCCACCGTCATGGTGATCGAGCATGCCGAGCGCTTCGGCTTGGCGCAATTGCACCAGCTGCGCGGCCGGGTCGGCCGGGGATCCGGCGCCTCGACCTGCCTGCTCCTGTTCAAGGGACCGCTCGGCCAGGTCGCCCGGGCCCGGCTCGAGATGATGCGCGAGACCGAGGACGGCTTTCGCATCGCCGAGGAGGACCTGCGCCTGCGCGGCGAGGGCGAGGTGCTGGGCACCCGCCAGTCGGGGCTGGCCGCCTTCCGCCTCGCCCGGCCGGAGGCGGACGGCGACCTGCTCGTGGCGGCCCGCGACGACGCCCGGCTGATCGTCGAGCGCGATCCCGGGCTCAAGACGGAGCGGGGCCACGCCCTGCGGGCGCTGCTCTACCTGTTCGAGCGCGATGCGGCGGTGAAGCTGTTGCAGGCGGGGTGAGGGCGCGCGGCCGGCCTACGGCCGGCCGGAGAATGCCGTGGTCCCGAACACGACCTCAGGGCGAGGTCGAGGGAACCCGGGATCCCGGCAGCCCTGTTTCAGAATTCCGGCTCGTTCAGCACCCGCGTGCCGATGCGGCTCTGCAGGTCGATCGGAGCGCCGGTCTGCTGGCCGGCGGCGTCGACCTCGATCACCGGGACGCCGGCGCCGCGCATCTGCTCGCGCAGGCGCTCCGACAGCATCCGGAACGCGCCGCCGGTATCGCGGGGCGGGACGTGCAGAAGCACCGCCGCCGGACGCGGCATCATCGCCAGCACGTCGTCCGCCGCCTCCAGGGAGGCGGTGACGCTGGCATAGCCCAGCTCGGCCAGCTCGGCGGAGAGGGCCCGGTCGACGGCGCGGTGGCCATCGTCGACGACGAGAACTTTTTGCAGCGCACCCATGGTCAAGCGTTAGCCGATCGCGTGCCTCTCGTGAAGGCACCGGGGCAGTAACGCTGTGAGCCGACGAAGGTTCACCGCTCCCACACCGGCAAAGCCGCCCGACGTCCCCGGCACGGACCCCGCCATGAGCCGTCAAACGACTGGCGCGCCTGATGTTTTCGCAGATGCGAAACGGGCTGGAAAATTTATCGAGTGCTACGCGATCTCCGCGACGGCGGTGGCGACCCCGGCGAAGAGCGAGGCGCGGAACCGCGACTCCATCCAGCCGTCGGGATTTTCGTCCTGGGTGATGCCGCGCCGCAACATGCGGGCGGCGCAGGCCCGCCCGCGGAAGCTCAGGCGCCCGTCCGGGTCGCGACGCAGCTGGATCAGGCCGCCGCGTTCGGTGGCGAGCGCGGCCCGCTCCGGGGCCGCCAGGACGAGGCCGACATCCTGGGCGTCGCGCCGGCCGCAAAGCAGGGCGACCTCGTCGAAGGCCACGATGTCGACCACGCCGGAGCGGCCCGGCAGGCGGGAGCTGAGGCGGCAGGGCGCCCGGTGAACGTAGGCGAGGGTGCGCAGCCGGCCCGGCACGGTGGTGCGGGCGAACCCCGCCTCCATCCAGGCCGGGGCGACGAGATGGGTCGGCACCGGCTGGTCGAGGGCGGCCGAGAGGGCGCCCGCGTCGAAGACCGGATGGCATTCGAGGGTCGCGCCGGCGAGCAGCGCGGCGGCGAGGCCGGTGGCGAGGCCCTTGAGGTCGCTCGGCGGCAGCAGGCTGAGGATCCGCTCGCCCGGCTCGACCCGCAGCGGCACCAGGCAGCCGGCGGCTGCGGCCGTCAGCGCCTCGGCCTCGCGCCGCACCGCCAGGGGGAGGCCCTCGGGCTCGGGCGGGGGACCCGCCGGGCGGGCCGATGCGGAGCCCGGGGATCTCCCCGGGACCGCGAAGGTGACGAGGCCGCCGGCCGGTCCGGTGCCGAGCGACGCAGCGTCGCCCCGGTGGTCGAGCACGACCTGGTCGAGGCTGAGCACCCCGTCGGGCACGTAGGGCCCGAAGGCGGCGACGAAGCGCAAGGGGAAGTAGCGCAGTGCGACCCGGCACATCTTCTCCGCCGGCCGCTCCGCGCCGAGGACGCCCTGGGTCAGGACGGCGAGGATCTGCGCCGCCTCGACGGCCTGGAGCAGGCGGTCCTCGTCCCAGGTGACCGGCAGCGGGCAGGGGACGTGGCCGGCCTGCTCGATGGCGAGGAAGGCGAGATGCGCCTCGGCCATGCCGGCCATGCACAGGCCGACGGGGCTCCGCGGCGGCAGCCGCAGCATCTGGAGCCCCTCGGCCAGCCGCGCGACGATCTCGCGGGCGGCGGCGTAGGTCCAGGCGATGGCCGGGCGGCCGCACCAGGCGGGCTTGCTCGCCTGGTCGACGAGGGCGATGCGGGCGGGGTGCCGGTCGGCGACGGCGGCGAGCAGCGCGCCCAGCCCCATGGAGAGGGAAGCCTCGGAGGCCGGTGCCGCGGCCGCGAGGGCCGCCCGCGCCGGATCGGCAAGGACCGGTCGCGCCGGACCGGGGAGGGACGACGCGTCGTCTCGTCTCATCGTCGCCTGAGCCGCCACCGTCGCCACCTTCGTCCGCCTGCCGCACCGGGCATCCTGCCCGCGCATGGTTAAGGGCGTTTTAACCGTGCCGGCCCCCTCGCGGTCCGCGAAGGGATCGGCTAAGGGGCGCTGCGGTCGGCGGCCGAGGCCTTGCCTTCGCCTCAATCCGGGGGAAAGCAGGCGCCCCGGAGGCCGGGCGGAGCCCTTCGGCCGCGCTCCGCTTGCTGCCGGCGCACCCGCATCCGAGCGGGTCTCGCGCGCCACAAGGCCACCGACGTCCTGCCGTTTGAGGGGTCCACTCCTGATGTTCTTCGCGAATCGTCCCGCGCGCCCGAACCAGGCCGCCATTGCCTTCGCCCTGGCCGGCCTCGGGCTCGGTCTCGCGACCGCCCCGGCGCTCGCCCAGCCCAAGAAGCCCGCCGCCCCGGCGCCGGCCGCGCCCGCCCCGGCGGCGCCCGCCGGCCAGGCCCAGCAGACCGGCCCGATGGTCGTGCAGGTGAAGCCCGAGCCGTCCCAAGCCGACTGGACCAAGGTCTGCGGCAAGGACCAGGGCAGCGGCAACGAGGTCTGCTACACCACCCGCGACTTCGTCTCCGACCAGGGCCAGGCGGTGCTGGCCGTGGCCGTCTACGACATGAAGGGCCCGCAGGGCGCCAAGGTGGTGCGCTTCCTGATGCCGCTCGGCCTGCTGCTGCAGCCTGGCATCCGCTTCGCGGTCGATACCGGCCAGGCGACCCCCGGCCGCTACGCCGTCTGCTTCCCGAACGGCTGCTTCGCCGAGGCGCCGGGCCTGAAGGACGACGTGGTCAACGCGATGAAGAAGGGCACGACCCTGAACGTCAGCGTGCAGAACCAGATGCAGCGCGAGGTCACCTTCGCGGTGCCGCTGACCGGCTTCGGCAAGGCCTTCGACGGCGCCCCGATCGACCCGAAGGTGCTCGAGGAGCAGCAGAAGAAGCTCCAGGCCGAGCTGGAGAAGCGCTCCGAGGAGATGCGCAAGCAGCTCGAGCAGAAGGGCGGCGCCCCGGCGGCTGCGGCTCCGGCGAAGTAAGGGTTACGCCATCGTCGCGGGCCGGACGGCCCGCGACCGGATGCAAGAAGGGCCGGGCGGTGACGCCCGGCCCTTCTTGCATCCTGGCCGACCCGACTCACGCTGTCCGCGTCATCCCGGATTCTCGCTTGCAGCGAGCCCCGGAATGACGCGGAGGATCGTTTGGAGAGCGGGCGGTTCGACGTGCCGGCGACGCCGGCACGAGGCTCAATTCGCCGCGTCGCTCCGCAGGCGGTAGGCGCCCTCGTCGTCGCGCTCGAACATCTCGGCGATGCGGGCGTGGCGCAAGGCCTCGCCGGAGCGGTCGGGCACGAGGTTCTGCTCCGAGACGTAGGCGACGTACTCGGTGTCCTGGTTCTCGGCCAGCAGGTGGTAGAACGGCTGGTCCTTGGACGGCCGCACCTCCTCGGGGATCGCCTGCCACCATTCCTCGGTGTTGGCGAAGACCGGGTCGACGTCGAAGATGATGCCGCGGAACGGGTAGATCCGGTGGCGCACGACGTCGCCGATGTTGAACTTGGCGAAGCGGATGACCGCACCGGACGGCACGGCGTCGGGCTGCGGGGCGGGCATGGCGGAGGAGGTCTGTCCGGAAGGCATGGGCGTCACATAGGATCACGGGGGCGGGAATGCACCGGCGCAGGGTCTGCGCACAAGGTAGCCCCCACCCCCGAAGGTCTCACGATACCGGGAGCCGACGATCCCGATCTAGGCCTCCAGGCCGTAGGCCCGGGCGAGGTCGGGATCCTTGGCGGCGACGAGGCGGGCGAGGTTCACGATCACGCTGGCCTGCTTCCAGGTGGCGTCGTCCTGCATCTTGCCGTCGAGCATCACCGCGCCGGTGCCGTCGGGCATCGCCTCCAGGATGCGCTTGGCGAAGGCGACCTCGCCCGGATCCGGCGCGAAGACGCGTTTCGCGATCGCGACCTGGCTCGGATGCAGGGTCCAGGCGCCGGCGCAGCCCATCAGGAAGGAGTTGCGGAACTGCACCTCGCAGGCCGCCGCATCCGAGAAATCGCCGAACGGGCCGTAGAACGCCTTGATGCCGTTGGCCTGGCAGGCATCGACCATCCGGGCGATGGTGTAGTGCCAGAGATCCTGCTGCACGCTCGTCCGCTCGGCCGAGCCCGGCGCCGGATCGGCGATGACACGGTAATCCGGGTGGCCGCCGCCGACCCGGGTGGTCTTCATGCCGCGCGAGGCCGCGAGATCGGCCGGCCCCAGGCTCATCCCGTGCATGCGCGGCGAGGCGCAGGCGATGGCGTCGACGTTGGCGACGCCCTCCGCCGTCTCGAGGATGGCGTGGATCAGGATCGGCTTTCCGATGCCGGCCTTCGCCTCGAGCTGCGCCAGCAGCTGGTCGACGTAGTGGATGTCCCACGGCCCCTCGACCTTCGGCACCATCACGACGTCGAGCTTGTCCCCGACCTCGGCCACGATCTCGATCAGGTCGTCGAGCAGCCACGGCGAGTTGAGGGCGTTGACGCGGGTCCACAGGCCGGTGCCGTGAGCGGCGAAGTCGGCGTCCCGGGCCATGGCGATGAAGCCCTTGCGGGCGTTCAGCTTCTGGTCGGCCGGGACCGCGTCCTCGAGGTTGCCCAGCACCACGTCGACCTGGGTCGCCAGCTCCGGCACCCGGGCCCGCACCTTGTCGTTGTGCGGCGGCACGAAGTGGATCATGCGCTCCAGGCGCACCGGCAGCTCGCGGAACGGGGCCGGGGCCCCGGAAGCCAGGGGCTGGAAGAAGCGGCGCGGCAGTTTCATGGGGGTCTCTCCAGCCTCCGTCGCGGCCGGTCTCGCGGAGGTCCGGCCGTGACGGAGGGTTAGTGCAGGCCCGGCGCGGCCGTAAAGAGGCCCGGCATCGGCAGATGGTCGGGACGGGGGAGAGCCGGCACCGGAGGGGCGCCACTTCCGGCGGGGGAGCGACCTTCTTTCGAGGAGGTGGACCGCGCCGGCGCCCGCCGGGAGGCGGGCACGACGTCCTCCGACTTGTTGCAGATTCATTTCCTCAAGTCATCGCGTGTCGACTTGCGGCGCTTGATTTCGAAGCTATCATCGGGAGTGCCGGCAGGGGACAGCAGATCCCGACCGGCGCGGCGGCCGGATTGATCGTCGGCCGAGGACCACCGCGCCACGACCTGGCGGGCACAATGGAAAACCTGTGCGCAGGTGCCTTTTCGCACATGCGGGAGGGAACGCGCACGGACCCCCGGCGTTCAACGGCCGAGGCGGGCGGCGGAGGACAAGAACCATGTCCCGAGAGATGAATCGGCGCGGGCTTGCCGGCGCCGCGATGATCGCGCTCGCCCTGGGACCAGCCCTGCCGGCGCAGGCCGGAACGGTGGCGGATCGGCAGCGCTCGACCGTGCGGGCGAGCTTCACGGCGGGGGACCTCGCGGCGGCCCGGCCCGAGGGGCTGCCCGCCTCGGTGCGGCTGCCGGGCGACGATCCGGTGGCCTTCCGGGCCTTCCTCGACGGCGCCGCCATGGCCTCGCGCGAGCCCTGGCTCGCCCTGTCCGGCGGCGGCGAGAACGGCGCCTTCGCCGCCGGCCTGCTGAAGGGCTGGACCCGGGCCGGCAACCGGCCGGATTTCGGCGTCGTCACCGGCGTCTCCACCGGCGCGCTCATCGCCCCCTTCGCCTTCGTCGGCGCCTCGCAGGACGCGGCTTTGGAGAAAGCCTATACCGAGACCTCCGCGGCGGACGTGTTCGAGTTCGGCGGCGGCCAGGAGAGCCTCACCGACACCTGGCCGCTCAAGCGCGGCATTGAACGCAGCGTCACCCCCGCCCTGCTCGAGGCGGTGGCGGCCGAGCACCGCAAGGGCCGGCGGCTCCTCGTCGTCACGACCGAGCTCGACTCCTTACGCCCGACCCTGTGGGACATGGGCGCCATCGCCGCAATCGGCGGGCCCGCGGCGCTCAAGCTCTTCCGCGAGGTAATGCTGGCCTCGGCGGCGATTCCCGGCATCTTCCCGCCGGTGATGATCGACTCCACCGGCCCCGGGGGCAAGCGCTTCCAGGAGATGCACGCCGATGGCGGCGCCACGGCGCCGTTCTTCGTCGCCCCCGGGCGCATGCTGCTCGAACCCCTGGCGGACGCCCCCGCCGGGGACGATCACCTGCCGGCACCGGCGGTCTACGTCGTCGTCAACACCTCGCAGGCACCGGATTTCCAGGTCGCCCAGCGCTCGATGCTGAGCATCCTCGGCCGCTCGCTCTCGGCGATGATCAAGGCCCAGACCACCGGCGCCATCGCGGTGACCAAGGCTTTCGCGGCGCGCACGGGGACGGTCCTCCACGTCGCCACCATCGACCAGCGCTTCCCCCAGGTCTCGCAGGCCCCGTTCGAGCAGGGCTACATGCGGGCGCTCTTCGCCCATGGCGAGCGGCTGGGGAAGGCCGGCACCGCCTTCGACTGGTCGCCCGACGCCATCACCACCAGCGCGACGGGGCGCAGCGCCAGCAACGCGCCGTAACATCGGCGGCCGGGCCCTCGCGGTGACGCAGAGGATCCCGACGCCGCGCGATCACGGGACGACGGCACGGGCCTTTTCCACGAGTCTTTTCCACGTGTCGTGGAGCCCCGTTTGCCTCTATGATCGGTGCAACGATCAGGGACGCGGAGGAGCGCCGGATGGCCAAGGGGTCCGACCTGCTGGTAGCCGCCCTCGAGAACGAGGGCGTGGATCGGATCTTCGGCATCCCGGGGGAGGAGAATCTCGACGTCGTCGAGTCCCTGCGCTCCTCGAAGATCGAGCTGGTGCTGACCCGCCACGAGCAGGCCGCCGCCTTCATGGCCGGGACCCACGGGCGGCTCACCGGCCGGCCCGGCGTGTGCATCTCGACGCTCGGGCCCGGCGCCCTCAACTTCACCACCGGCGCCGCCTACGCCCATCTCGGCGCGATGCCGATGCTGATGCTCACCGGCCAGAAGCCGATCATGAGCGCCCGCCAGGCGCGGTTCCAGATCGTCGACGTGATCGCGGCGATGCGCCCGCTCACCAAGATGACGCGCCAGATCGTGTCCGCCGCCTCGATCCCGACCATCGTGCGCGACGCGTTCCGGGTCGCCACCGAGGAGCGGCCCGGACCGGTCCACCTCGAACTGCCCGAGGACATCGCCGCCGAGGAGGCCGACGTCGCCCTGGTGCCCTCGCACCCGATCGACCGGCCGGTGGCCAACCCCGCGGCGATCGAGCGTGCCGCCGCGATGATCCTGCAGGCCAGGCGCCCGCTGATCATGATCGGCGCCGCCGGCAACCGCCCGCGGCTCGTCGAGCCCCTGTCCGACTTCGTGCGTCGCACCCGGATCCCGTTCTTCAACACCCAGATGGGCAAGGGCGCGGTCACCGGCGGCTCGAACCTCTATGTCGGCACCGCGGCCCTGTCGGAGCGCGACTACGTCCACGAGGCGATCGACAGCGCCGACCTGATCCTCTCGATCGGCCACGACACGATCGAGAAGCCGCCCTTCCTGATGGGCCGGGTCGCGGGCGGGCCGCGGGTGATCCATGTCGGCTACGTCTCGGCCAGCGTCGAGCAGGTCTTCCACCCCGACGCCGAGGTGGTGGGCGATATCGGCGCCACCGTCACGGCGCTCGCCGACCGGCTCGGCGGACGGCTCGATCCCGAGCCGGCCCTGCTCGACATGCGCCAGCGCATCCTCGCCCGCATCAACGACCGCGCCGAGGAGGACCGCTTCCCGGTGACGCCCCAGCGCCTCGTCCACGACGTGCGGACGGTGATGCCGGAGGACGGCATCGTCTGCCTCGACAACGGCATGTACAAGATCTGGTTCGCCCGCAACTACCGCACCCACGTCGCCAACACGCTGCTCCTCGACAACGCGCTCGCCACGATGGGCGCCGGCCTGCCCTCGGCGATGATGGCCAAGCTCGTCCATCCGGAGCGTCGGGTCATGGCGGTGTGCGGCGACGGCGGGTTCATGATGAACAGCCAGGAGCTCGAGACGGCGGTGCGCCTGAACCTCGACCTCGTGGTGCTGGTGCTCGACGACCGCGCCTACGGCATGATCCGCTGGAAGCAGGCGGTCGACAAATTCCCCGATTACGGCATGACCTTCGGCAACCCGGACTTCGTGGCTTACGCCGAAGCCTACGGCGCCAAGGGCCACCGGGTGGACTCGGCCGAGGCGTTAGCGCCGACCCTCGAGGCCGCCTTCGCGGCGGGCGGGGTGCATCTCGTGGCGGTGCCAGTCGATTACTCCGAGAACACGAGGGTGCTGGTGGACGAGCTCGGCGGGCACGCGCCGCAGGTCGAGCCGGGCTAGCCGTGGAGGGTCCGACGGCGGATCCGCGCTGGCGCCGGCGCGCGTCCGGGGGCCTGCTGCTGCTCGGGGCCGCCGGTGTCGCCGCCGCTGCCCCGTTCGTCCTGCCGGAGGCCGGGCGGGCTTGGCGCCTGCACGCGGCGGCCGACGATCCGGCGGCGCTCGCCACGGTGCGCCTGGCCGCGGTCGCGGATTCCGAGCGGATCGGCACCGGCCTCGACGCGGCGGTCGCGGCGGGCGACGAGGACCTCGCCCGAAGCTTCCTGGCGCTGGCCGAGGAGCGGAATGTCCCAGTCTCGCCCGAGCGGCGGGCCGCCGTGGCGGCGCTCGCGGAGGGCGCGCCGCGCCGGGCGCTCGCGGAGGCCGCGACAGGCTTCGTCAGCGGCGAGGGGGCCGGCATGGCCGGGCTCGCCGGCGCGGTGGCGGGCGACCTCGTCGGCTACGGCGACCTGCGCGACCTGTGGCGCGAGGGCGGGCGGCTCGCCCGGGGCGAGGCCTACGACCCGCTGCTCCTCGGCCTCGCCACCGCCGGTCTGGCGCTCACCGGCGCCACCATCGTGTCCCTCGGCACCAGCGTGCCGGTCCATGCCGGCACCACGACCCTGAAGCTCGCCGCCCGCACCGGCAAGCTGTCGCGGCCGCTGGCCGCCCGGCTCACCCGCAGCGCCGGAGCCGCCCTGGACCGCGAGGCCCTGGCGGTCGCCACCGCGGCGGCCGGTCGGCTCGACCTCGCGGCCCTGCGCCAGGGCGCCAGGAGCGTGCTGCGGCCGGGGGCGCTGCGGGAGATCCGCAGCGTCGGCGAGCAATCGGTCCGGATCCAGGCCCGGCTCGGCGCCCGCGGCACCCTCCAGGCCCTCGCGGTGGCGGAGAACGCCGACGACCTGCGCCGGGTCGCCCGCCTGTCCGAGCGCTTGGGCGGGCGCACCCGCGCGGTCCTGGCGCTGCTCGGCCGCGGCGCCCTGGTGCTGGGCTCGGGCCTGCTGGTCGTCCTGCAGGGCCTGTGGCTCGGCCTCGCCTGGTTCCTCGCCGCCGCCCTGTTCTGCCGCCGCGCCGGCACGGCGCTCGGCCGCCTGATCTGGCGGCGGCCGCGCCGGGCGCCGGGGGTGCGCCGCCGCGCGGACGCGTCCGCCTGATCCCATCGTACAGGCTGCTGCACCGCATCGTCGTCTCGTCGCAGTGCCGCGACGGCTGAAACTCCGTCGCCGAGGCCGGCATTGGGAAGACTGCACCATTCCGCAGCGTTCGCCGAAGATCGACTGCGTGGACCGCCGGTCATCGTCCTCCCGGGCGCCGAGTTTCGCCTCGAACATCGCGAGCATCGGCCCGTTCTCCCCGCGCCTCGACCATCGCGGCCACACCGAGACCCGGCGCTCGACCTGCGAGCGGCGCTGATCCCCCTCCAAAAGGATGATACCAATCCCGACCACGAGGCGGCGATCGAGTCCGGACGCAAGCATCCGGCCTAGGCCGCATCAATCATGTCAGACTTAGTCTCGGCGCCGAAACCGCGATGAACAATCTTGTGCCGCAGAGGTTTTGGTACTTATATGGATTCGGACGGGTCGCGGCCCGCTCGATCGCTGAGGTTTGCCGGGGGGCGACGATGCACGCGTGCAGATGGGGCGAACGCGGTCTGGCCGAATCTGCGCGGGCGGGCGACGGGCGGCGGCGCAGCCGCGTCACCGGGACCACCGCGCCGTGACCGCCTGGCAGCCGGCGGCGGCGGCCGCCCTCGACGCGCTCGCCCTCGCGGTGCTGGTGGTCGACCGGCAGGGGCACATCCTCCACGCCAACCGGGAGGCGACGGACCTGCTCGATCGCCCCGACGGGGCCTTGTCGGGCCAGCCCGCCGGGGGCCACGGCTCTCCTGGATCCAAGCCTCAGGGGTTCAAGCATCTCGGGGCGCGACAGGCGGAGGGCCGCTCCCGACTCCATGCCCTGATCCAGGCGGCCTGCGACGGGCGCTCCGGCGAGGCCGGCGGCTTCCTGCAGCTCGAGAGCGGCAGCCCGGACGAGCCGGGCGTCTCGGTCTGCGTCTCGCCCCTCGCCGAGGCCGAGGCCAAGGCACCCGAGACACCGGGCCGGGCGGTGGTGGTGGCGCGCCTGCTGCGGGCGCAGGGGCGGATCGAGGTGCAGTTGCGCACCTTGTTCGGCCTCACCCGGGCCGAGGCGCAGGTCGGCGCAGCGCTCGCCCGCGGCGGCTGCCTCGCCGAGATCGCCGCGGAGCTCGGCATCAGCGTCACCACGGCGCGCACCCACGTCGCCCGCATCTTCCTCAAGACCGGCACGAAGCAGCAGAGCCAGCTCGTCGCCCTGGTGGCGGCGGTGCAGTTGCCGGTCGCCTGCGCGGAGGCCGCGCAGGCCCCGACTCACGCCCTGAGATCGAGCCGGTAGGCGTAGGCGTCGCCGCGAAAAAGGCCCTCGACGTACTCGATCATCCGGTCGTCCCGGTCGTAGGAGCGGCGCTTGATCAGGAGGCAGGGGAGGGCCTGCGTGAAGCCGAACACCGCGCACTCGGCCTCGTCCGGCGTCGCCGCCTCGATGGTCTGGCGGCAGCGCACCAGGGCCGCCCCGTGCGCCCCGAGGAAGGCGTAGACCGAGCCGTCGAGCTCACCCTCGGCGAGGGCCGGCACCGCCGTGAGGTCGTACCACGCCACCTCCCGCGACAGCGGCATGCCGTCGCCGCAACGGATGCGGACGAGCTTCAGGAACGGCGCGGTCGAGGGCAGGCCGAACAGCGAGGCGATCGAGCGGTCCTGGACAACCCGGCGCTCGACGACCTGCGTCGAGGGCACCCGGCCGAGCTCGCGCATCTCCTCGGTGAAGCCCTTGAGCCGGTCCATGCCCGGGCTGAGGCGGGTGCGGCCGGGCGCGACGATGAAGCCGTGCCGGCCATGCGCCGTCAGGTAGTGCTGGCGGCGCAGGGAATCGTAGCAGCGCTGCACCGTCGTGCGGCTGACGCCCAGCGCCTCCGCGAAGGGGCGCTCGGCCGGCAGCGTGGTGCCGCCCGCCACCGTCCCATCCTCGATCAGCGCGCGCAGCTGCTCTTCCAGCTGCTGGTAGAGCGGCTTCGCGGTATCGTGCCGCAGCCGCACCAGGCTCGTCAGGGCGGGGGGGCCCGGGCCGGGCCCGGACGGGTGCTCGGGCATCGGCGGATCAGCCGATGCGGGAGGCGCGCGCCGGGGCGGCGGAAGCGACGGGACGGAGAGGGGACATGAGCGTCGAGGGTAGCGTCGACATGGTGGCCGATCCGGCTCTCTTCGTGCTCGGGAGCTTCGTGATTGCCTGTTCTGCCACGGTTGACCGCCTGCCGCGAGCGGGCGAATCACTGAGGGCACAGGCTTTCCTGGTCGAGCCGGGGGGCAAGGGGCTCAACCTCGCGGTCGGGGCCCGGCGCCTCGGCGGCGCCGTGGACGGCCTGCTGGCGATCGGGGACGACCCCCTGGCGGCCCTCGCCGGGCCGGCCCTCGACCGCGCCGGCCTGCCGGCCGGCATGCTCCACCGCTTCTCCGGCCCGACCGGGGCCGGCATCGGCTTCACCGACGCCGCGGGCGAGAACTGCCTCGCGGTCCATCCCGGCGCCAATGCCCGGCTCGGGGCGGCAGAGGTGCGGGCGGCCGCGGAAAGGATCGCCCGCAGCACCCTCGTCCTGGCGCAGTTCGAGGCCGGCGACGAGGCAGTGGCGGAGACATTTCGGATCGCCCGCGCGGCGGGCCGGCGCACCCTGCTCAACCCGTCCCCGTTCCGGATGCCGGCGCCGGAGATTCTGGCGGACACCGCGATCCTGGTCGTCAACGCGGTCGAGGCGGCAGCGTTCGGTGCGGCCCTCGACGTGCCGGTGTCAGAGGGGACGACGGAGCCGGCGGCCTTCGAGACCCTGGCCGGAGCGCTCCGCGCCCGCGGGCCGGACCTCGTCGTCATCACCCTCGGGGCATCCGGGGCGATCGCCTTCGAGGCCGGCCGTCCGGCGCTGGTGCAGCCGGCCTTTCCGGTGGCGGCGGTCGACACGCTCGGCGCCGGCGACGCCTTCACGGCGGGCCTCGCCGTCGGCTTGGCCTCGGGGCGCCCGCTGCCCGAGGCCCTGCGCCTCGCCGCGGCGTGCGGCGCCTGCGTGGTCCGCCACAAGGGCGTGTTCGACGCCCTGCCGGACCGGGCCGCGGTCGCGGCCCTGCTCGCGGGTGCCGCGTGAGGCACCACCCGTGGGAAGATGTTTTTCAGAGATGCGGAGACTTCGCCTTACGCGAACAGGCCGGCGAGCAGGCTGCCGAGCATCGCGACGGTCGCGAGGGTCACGAGGAACCGGATGTCGTCGAGTTTTTCCCTGATCATCGCCGAACCTCCTGCACCGCGAGACAAGGCGACGTGTAGGGCCGGAGGCACCCCGGCGCAGTGCGCATTCGCACCTGTGCTTGACGAATGGTGAACGGAGCCCGCCCGGCACTGCCGGGCCTCGCGCCAGCCCGATGCGAGGGCCCGATTGGTCAGGCGGAACCGCGTGAAATGAGGCGTGATCGCGGCGGCTTGGCCGTTGACAGATGCTCTCGCACCTAAGAAAAAAGGCCACACGCGAGGTGTGGCCCAAGTCTAGGGAGGAAACGCCCAAAGAGGGCAGCAACGCTGCGACGCCATCGCCGCGTTGCCACTCAATAGCTAAGCCCTGCCCGCTTCGCTGGCAAGGGTTCGCTCGCGTTTTGTGGCATCCGCGACGCAGGTGATGCCGCAACGCAACGCCTCACGCAGCGTCAAGCACCGGGATCCGCGACCGCCGCGTTTCGCTCTCGCCCGTCGAGACGCGTGGCGGGACACGTAAGGAGCCACCGCGATGACGCCGACCGACCCGACGACGCGCCGCATCCCGGTCCGCGGCCTGACCCTCAACATCGCCGAATCCGGACCGGCGGACGGGCCGCCCACCCTGCTGCTGCACGGCTTTCCCGAGACCTGGTGGGCGTGGCGGCACCAGATCGGCCCGCTGGCGGCGGCGGGCCTGCGGGTGGTGGCGCCGGACCAGCGCGGCTACGGCCAGTCGAGCCGGCCCGAGGGCATCCCCGCCTACCATCTCGACCGCCTCGCCGAGGACGTGATCGGGCTCGCGGACGCCCTGGGATACGACCGGTTCCGCCTCGTCGGGCACGATTGGGGCGGCCTCGTCGCCTGGTGGGTGGCCTCGCGGTATCCCGATCGCGTGGAGCGGGTGGCGATCCTCAACGCGCCGCACCCCGACGTCTTCGGCGCCTATGCCCGCCGGCATCCGAGCCAGGTGCTGCGGAGCTTCTATGTCGGGCTGTTCCAGCTCCCAGGCCTGCCCGAGGCGCTGCTGCGCGCCGGCGACTGCGCTGCGCTGCGCCGCGCCCTGACCCGGTCGAGCCGGCCCGGCGCCTTCTCGCCCCACGACCTCGACCTCTACGCCGCCGCCTGGCGCCGGCCCGGCGCGATCACGGCGATGCTGAACTGGTATCGCGCCCTGCGCCTGCCCCGGGATGCGGCGACGGGGCCGATCCGGCTGCCCGTCCTGGTGCTGTGGGGCGAGCGCGACACCGCGCTCGAACGCGGCCTTGCCGCCGAGAGCCTGCGCCTCTGCACGGACGGGGCGGTGCGGTATTTCCCCGCCGCCACACACTGGCTCCAGCACGAGGAGGCGCAGGCGGTCAACGAAGCCCTGATCGGCTTCCTGACCGCCGGGAGCGCGGGCCTCTCGGCTCATACGACTTCCGATTGATCGCTCGGCGATTGCTGCGCAATCGCGTTCGCGATGCGGAAGTCGGCTTCGCTCAAGCGCCGCGCGGACTGGTGATGCGATTTCCGGAAGGAACCTTCCGGAAACCGCATCAGGCCTGATCGCCGAACAGCAGCCGCTTCGTCGCCGCCGTCACGTCGTCCTGCCGCATCAGGCTCTCGCCGACGAGCAGCGCGCGGATGCCGGCCTTGCCCAGCACCTGCGCGTCGGCATGGCTGCCGATGCCGCTCTCGCCGACCAGGATCCGGTCCGCCGGCACCAGCGGGCTCAGGCGCACGGCGTTGTCGAGGGAGACCTCGAAGGTGCGTAAGGAGCGGTTGTTGACGCCGATGAGCCGGGTGCCCAGCGGCAGGGCGCGGGCGAGTTCGGCCTCGTCATGCACCTCGACCAGCACGTCCATGCCGAGGTCGTGGGCCGTCTCGACGAGCGCCGTCGCCTCCTCGTCGTCGAGGCTCGCCATGATGACCAGGACGCAATCGGCGCCCCAGGCCCGGGCCTCGACCACCTGGTAGGGCTCGAACAAAAAGTCCTTGCGCAGGACCGGCAGGGTGCAGGCGTCGCGGGCCGCCGTCAGGTATTCGGGCTTGCCCTTGAACGAGGGCTCGTCGGTGAGCACCGACAGGCAGGTGGCGCCGCCCGCCTCGTAGGCGCGGGCGAGCGCCGGCGGATCGAAATCCTCGCGGATCAGGCCGCGGGACGGCGAGGCCTTCTTGATCTCGGCGATCAGCGCGAAGCGATCCTGCGCGACATGCGCGGCGATCGCATCGGCGAAGCCGCGCGGCGGGGCGGCCTTCGCGGCGCGCTTCTCCAGCTCCGCGAGCGGCACGCGCAGCTTCGCGGCGGCGATCTCCCGCCGCTTGTAGGCCTCGATATGGGCGAGAACGTCGGCCGGGCGCGGCCGGTCCTCGCCGTCGGGAGACGTCGTATCGGTGTCGGACAAGGCCGTATCCTCCCCTCGGGAGCGTATCGGGGATGTCATGCATCACTCTGCCGGTCGTGACCGCCCGGTGCCAAAGGAGTCACCGGTTCGGGGACTCACATGATGCAAAACCAAGACGTGAGCAGAGTTGCACCGGGCAACTCCGCTGAGCGAGTGTCGGGTTCCGCCGCAACGGCGGGTGGCTCACGCGTGGGAGACGGCCGCCAGGCGCTCCAGGACCGCCCGCGCCGCGCCGGTGTCGATCGCCTGGGCGGCGCGCGTCACGCCGTCCTGCAGGCTGTCGACGCGCCCGGCGACCATCAGGGCCGCCGCGGCGTTGAGCACGCCGATGTCGCGGTAGGGCGTGCGGGCGCCGTCGAGCACGTCGCGGAGCGCCCCGGCATTGTGCGCCGGGTCGCCGCCGCGCAGTTCCTCGGGTTGGGCGAGGCGCAGGCCCAGCTCCCGCGGATCGATGGTGAAGCGGCGGATCGCGCCGTCCTCCAGCGCCACCACGGCGGTCGGGCCGGTGGTGGTGATCTCGTCGAGACCGTCCGAGCCGTGCACGGTCCAGACCCGGCGGCTGCCGAGCTCGGCCAGCACCCGGGTCATCGGCTCGGCGAGCGAGGCCGCGTAGACGCCCAGCAGCTGCGCCGAGACCCCGGCCGGGTTGCAGAGCGGTCCCAGCACGTTGAACAGCGTCCGCGTGCCGATCTCGACCCGCACCGGCGCGACGTGGCGCATCGAGGCGTGGTGGGACTGGGCGAACATGAAGCACAGGCCCGCTTGGGCGAGGCAGCGGGCGAGGTGGTCGGGGGCGAGGCCGATGCCGACGCCCAGCGCCGAGAGCACGTCGGCGGCGCCGGAGCGCGACGAGGCGGCGCGGTTGCCGTGCTTGGCCACCGGCACGCCGCAGGCGGCGGTGACGATCGCCGCCAGCGTCGAGACGTTGTAGCTGCCCGAATGGTCGCCGCCGGTGCCGACGATGTCGATCGCTCCGTCGGGCGCCGCGACGCGGGTCATGCGCTCGCGCAGCGCCCCGGCCGCACCGGTGATCTCGTCCAGAGCCTCGCCGCGGACGTGCAAAGCCATCAGGAAGGCGCCGGCCTGGGCGTGCGTCACCTCGCCGGAGAGCAGGTGGTCGAAGGCGCGGCGGGCCTCCTCGCGCGTCAGCGCGGCGCCCGTGGCGACCTTCGCCAGGTAGGGCTTGAACGAGTCCATGACGAGTACGGGCCTGATCTCAGCGCGGGCTTACGCGCCCGACCCCGTCAATGCACATCTGGGCCGCGCTTGTCACCCCGGGGCTTCACATTCGGAGCCTTGGCATTCCAGGCCGCGGCGAGGTCGAGGAAATTGCGCACCATGGTCTCTCCGTGCTGCGACAGGATGCTCTCGGGGTGGAACTGCACCCCGTGCACCGGCCGCTCCGCGTGCTCCAGCGCCATGATGAGGCCGTCGGCCTCCGCCGTCACCACGAGGTCCTGCGGGCAGGTCGCCCGCTCGACGATCAGCGAGTGGTAGCGCGTCGCCGCGAACGGGCCGTTGATGCCGCGAAACAGCCCGGTCGCCCGGTGCTGGACCTGCGAGACCTTGCCGTGCATCGGCGCCGGCGCCCGCACCACGTCGCCGCCGAAGGCCTGGCCGATCGCCTGGAGGCCGAGGCAGACGCCGAGCATCGGGATCTCGTCGCTCAAATCCCGCACCACGTCGAGGCATACGCCCGCCTCGCTCGGCGTGCAGGGCCCGGGCGAGAGCACCAGGGCGTCGGGCGCGCGGCGGCGGATCTCCTCGACGGTGATCGCGTCGTTGCGCACCACCTCGACCGAACCGGCGAGCGGGCCGATCAAGTGGACGAGGTTCCAGGTGAAGGAATCGTAGTTGTCGATGACCAGGATGTCGGACATGGGGCGCCTCTTAGCCGCGCGGTGTGGGGCTTGGGGCGGCGGGAGGTCAAGGGGCAGTTCGCGCCGCCTCCGGCCCAGGGCGACATGAAAAACCCGCCCATCCCTTGCGGGACAGGCGGGTGAAGTCGAGGGTCCGTCCGTGGTGGAGGGAGTCTGCTATTCCCGCTCGCCGGTGAGGCTCAGCAGCATCTGGAACAGGTTGATGAAGTTCAGGTAGAGCGACAGGGCCCCGAACACCGCGAGCTTGGAATTGGCTTCCTCGCCCCAGTTCTCGGCGTATTGCTCCTTGATCGACTGCGTGTCGTAGGCGGTGAGCCCGGTGAAGATCACGACGCCGATGAGCGAGATGGCGAATTGCAGCGCGCTCGACGCCAGGAAGATGTTGACCAGGCTGGCGATGACGAGGCCGATCAGGCCCATCACCAGGAACGAGCCCATCCGCGACAGGTCGCGCTTGGTGGTGTAGCCGTAGAGGCTCGTCGCCCCGAACATCGCCGCGGTGATGAAGAAGGTGCGGGCGATGCTGGTGCCGGTGAAGACCAGGAAGATCGAGGCCAGCGACAGCCCCATCACTCCGCAGAAGGTCCAGAACAGGGTGTGGGCGGTGGCGGCCGAGATCCGGTCGGCGCGGAACGACAGCACCATGATGAAGGCGAGGGGCGCCAGCATCACGACGTATTTCAGCGGCGTGCCGAAGAGCGGCTTGTAGAGCGCCGGGGTCGAGGACACGCCGAGGGCGACCAGGCCGGTCAGGGCCAGGCCGAGGCCCATCGTGTTGTAGACCCGCAGCATGTGCCGCCGCAGGCCCTCGTCGAAGACCGCACCGGCGGGGGCCGCGTGGGTCTGCCAGGCGTAGGGGGTGTTCATCGGGGAGAGTGCTCCGGGATGGTGGCGGGTGACGTCAGTGGTGCAAAGCCGCCAGGGTGGCGGCGGCGCGGCCGAGATCGGGCTCGTTCCCCGAGCCGCTGAGCGCGTAGGCGCCGCGTCCGACCTTCCAGTAGACCGTGACGGCCTCCGGCGAGCGGACGATGGCGGGGGCGCTCGCCTCCGCATCCGCGCTGCGGGTGGCGAAGAGCGCGACCTTGCCGAGGGTGCCGGCATCGATCGCGACCTCGACGCCCGCACCGCTGCGCGAGGGGAAGATCTGCATGTCGTCGACGCGCCAGTCCGACGGCAGGTCGGGCAGGGCGATACCGGTCGCCGCCTCCACCTCGCGCCGGTCATAGGCCGGGGTCGGGCGCTGCGAGGTCACCCGGGCGCGGACCAGGGCGGCCTGGCGGGCCTGGAGCGCCTCCTCGACGAAGGCCGGCGAGTGCGTCGACGCGATGGTGTTCTGCACGCCGAAATCGCCGGTCTCGTTGTGAAGGAGCCAGCCGGTCCCGACCAGCATGGCGATCACCGCGGCGCGCTGGAGCCGCGCGCCGATGCGGCGCCAGGTCAGCGCCCGGTCGAGGCGGCGGGCCGCGGAAGCGAGGCGCTCGGGGGCCGGGCCGGGCCGCACGGCCACGCCCTCGACCGGCCCGAACGCGGCGCGCAGCGCATCGCGGGTGTGGAGGTCGGCCATCACCCGGGCCGCCACCTCCGGCCGCGCCGCCAGGTGCTCCTCGACCTCGATCCGTCGGCCGAGATCGAGCTGGCCGTCGATATAGGCGTTCAGGTCGGCCTCGGTGATCGGATCCATGGTCGCCTCCGGTGACTGCTCGCCACGCATCACGACGCCCTCGCGGTGTTGCCGTCTTGGAGGCTACCTTGGACCACGCGCAGGCGCGGTCGCTCCGGCGCGTCCTCCGGGGCCGGCAGGCGCGAGCCGGCGCCGCTCTCGATGGTGCGCAGGGCGGCCCGGGCCCGCCCGAGGCGCGACATCAGCGTGCCGATCGGGATGCCGAGCACGTCGGCGGCCTCCTGGTAGGCCAGCCCTTCAATGGTCACGAGGTGCAGGGCCTCGCGCTGCTCCGCCGGCAGGCGCTGGAACGCCTCGCGCACCTGGGCGAGGCGCACGTGCCCTTCTTGCGCCGGCGGCGTCGCCTCCTCGACGATGTGGCCGAGGGCGTCGGCGTAGCGCGCCTCGACCTTCCGGCGGCGCTGGTCGTCGATGAAGGCGTTGTGCAGCACCGTCATCAGCCAGGTGCGCAGGTTGGTCCCCGGGCGCAGGGTGCCCTGGCGCTCGAGGGCGCGCACGAGGGTGTCGTGCACGAGGTCGTCGGCCTGCGCGGGATCGCGCGTCAGGGACCGGGCGTAGCGCCGGAGCGGCACCAGAAGGTCGAGGACGTCGGGGCGCTTGCGAAGCATCATACCGGGTAAACGTCCGGCGGCCGGTTCCTAATCCCTCCGCGTTCCGCCGCGCGGTGCCCTCACCGCGTCGCGCCCGTTCACATCCGCGTGATCGCGAGGGGAGGGAGGGCCGGAACGACGAGGGGCCCGCAACGGGGCCCCTCGCTCACATCCGGATCGGGTGTCGGCTCAGTGCGACAGGATCCGCGACAGGAAGGTCTGGGCGCGCTCGCTGCGGGGGCTGCCGAAGAAGTCCTCCTTCTGCGCGTCCTCGACGATCTCGCCCTTGTCCATGAAGATCACCCGGTGCGCGACCTTGCGGGCGAAGCCCATCTCGTGGGTCACGACCATCATGGTCATGCCCTCGCGGGCGAGCTCGACCATCACGTCCAGCACCTCGCCGACCATCTCGGGGTCCAGCGCCGAGGTCGGCTCGTCGAACAGCATCACGATCGGGTTCATGGCGAGCGCCCGGGCGATGGCGACGCGCTGCTGCTGGCCGCCGGAGAGCTGGCCCGGATACTTGTGGGCGTGGGCCTTGAGGCCGACCCGCTCCAGGAGAGCGAGGCCCTTGGCCTGCGCCTCGTCCTTCGACCGGCCGAGCACCTTGCGCTGGGCGAGGTTCAGGTTGTCGGTGATCGACAGGTGCGGAAAGAGCTCGAAGTGCTGGAACACCATGCCGACCCGCGAGCGGAGCTTGGGCAGGTTGGTCTTCTTGTTGGCGATCTGCGTCCCGTCGACGGTGATCTGGCCCTTCTGGAACGGCTCGAGGGCGTTGACGCACTTGATCAGCGTCGACTTGCCGGAGCCCGAGGGGCCGCAGACCACCACCACCTCGCCCTTGCGGATCGCCGTGGTGCAGTCCGTCAGCACCTGGAAGTCGCCGTACCACTTCGAGACGCCCTCGATGGTGATCATCGGCGCGCCGGTCGCCGCCACCGGCGGCGGATCGGTGAGCAGGGTGCCGACGGGGCCGGAGGCCGGCGCCGCCGCGGACGTGGCCTGCGGCTCCGACGCGGGGCTGACGGGCGGCATCGCGGAAGAGGTCATGGCGGCAAACCCTATCGGATGATGGCGACCCGGCGCTGCAGGCGGCGCACCAGGAGCGAGGCGATGAAGCAGACGGCGAAGTAGACGACCGCCGCGAACAGGTACATCTCGACGAGGCGGCCGTCGCGCTGCGCCACCTTGGACGCCGCGCCGAGGAAGTCGGTGATCGAGAGGACGTAGACCAGCGAGGTGTCCTGGAACAGCACGATGGTCTGGGTCAGCAGCACCGGCAGCATGTTGCGGAAGGCCTGGGGCAGGATGACGTTGCTCATCGATTGCCAGTAGGTGAGGCCGAGCGCGGAGGCCGCCGCCGCCTGTCCCTTCGGGATCGACTGGATGCCCGCCCGCATGATCTCGGAGAAGTAGGCCGCCTCGAACAGCGTGAAGGTGATGAGCGAGGACGAGAAGGCGCCGACCTGGATCGGCCGCTCGGCCCCGATGATCCACTGCCCGATATACGGCACCAGGAAGTAGAACCAGAAGATCACCAGCACCAGCGGCAGCGAGCGCATGAAGTTGACGTAGGCCTTGGCGACCTGCGGCAGCACCGGCAGGCCGGAGAGCCGCATCATGGCGATCAGCGTGCCGAGGATCACGCCGCCGACCGCCGCCAAGGCGGTCAGCGTCAGCGTGAACGTCATCCCGTCGAAGAACAGGTAGCGCCAGGAATTGAGGATGACGCCGAAGTCGAAATTCGAGAACATCGCAGGATCTTGCCCGAGCTTGAGGGGATCAGCGGCCCGGCACCGCGACGCGGCGCTCGATCAGCCCGGCAGCGGTCACCACCAGCAGGTTGATGAGGATGTAGATGATCGTCGCGGCGGTGAAGGCCTCGAAGACCTGGAACGAGAATTCCTGCATCGCGCGAGCCCGGGCGGTCAGCTCCAGGAGCCCGATGGTCAGCGCCACCGACGTGTTCTTCAGGTTGTTGAGGAACTCGGAGGTCAGCGGCGGCAGGATGATGCGGTAGGCGTTGGGCAGGAGCACGTAGCGGTAGGTCTGGGCGGTGGTGAGCCCGAGCGCCGTGCCGGCCATGCGCTGGCCCCGCGGCAGGGCCTGGATGCCGGCCCGCACCTGCTCGGCGACGCGCGAGGCGGTGAAGAAGCCGAGGCAGACCACCGCGGTGTAGAACGGCGCGTTCGGCAGCTGCTTCAGCCAGGTGCCCCAGGATTCCGGCAGCACCTCGGGCAGCACGAAGAACCACAGGAACATCTGCACGAGGAGCGGGATGTTGCGGAAGAGCTCGACATAGGCGTTGCCGACAGCTTGCGCGCCGCGGCTCGGCAGGGTGCGCAGCACGCCGATCACCGAGCCGACCGCGAAGGCGATGACCCAGGCGCAGAGCGCCGTGACGATGGTCCAGACCAGACCCGACAGCAGCATGTCGGCGTAGGTGCCGGTCCCCTCGGGCGACGCCTCGAAGAAGATGCCCCAGTTCCAGTTGTAGTTCATGCCCTGTCTTCCGGGTGCGTTCGGCCGAGTCTGTTCGGCTTGGTCGAGGCGATCTCTGCGGCGATGGTATACGGTTTTCCGGCCCGGGCGAGGGTGGGCGCGGTCGAGGCACAGGGAAAAAGTGCCGGGGGACGAGGATTCGGGGAGGCGCCGCCCCGTGATCGGGGCGGCGCCCGGCGTCAGGTCAGTAGGCGGCCGGGTCCGGGCTGTCGCTCGGCTTGGCGAAGGCGCTCTTCAGCGCGTCGCTCATCGGCAGGTTCAGGTTGATGTCCCGCGGCGGAATCGGCTTCATGAACCACTTGTCGTAGGTCACTTTAGCCTCGGGGCTCTTGTAGAAGGCGGCGGTGGCGGCGTCCGCGACCTTCTTGAACGGCGCGTCGTCCTTGCGCAGCATGATGCCGTAGGGCTCGGGCTTCGACAGGGCGTCGGTCGAGATCACGTAGGCGCCCGGCTCCTTCGAGCCGGCGGCGAGCGAGGCGAGCAGCACGTCGTCCATCACGAAGGCGGCGGCGCGACCGGTCTCGACCATCAGGAACGCCTCGGCGTGGTCCTTGGCCGGCAGGATCGTGATGCCGAGCTTCTTCTCGGCATTGTACTCGTTGATCATCTTGATGTTCGTGGTGCCCGAGGTCGACACGACGGTCTTGCCCTTCAGGTCCTCGAACTTCGTCAGGCCGCTCGACTTCTTGGTGACGAAGCGGTTGGCGGTGAGGAAGTGGGTGTTGGTGAAGGCGACCTGCTTCTGCCGGTCGGCGTTGTTGGTGGTCGAGCCGCACTCGAGATCCACGGTGCCGTTGGCGATCAGCGGGATGCGCGTCGCCGAGGTCACCGGGTTGAGCTTGACCTCGAGCTTGTCGAGCTTCAGCTCGGACTTCACCGCGTCGACGATCTTGTAGCAGATGTCCATCGCGAAGCCGACCGGCTTCTGGTTGTTGTCGAGGTAGGAGAACGGCACCGACGCGTCGCGGGTGCCCAGCGTGATCTGCCCGGTCTCCTTGATCTTCTTCAGCGTCCCGGTCAGGTCTTGTGCAGAGGCGGTACCTTGGGCCGAAGCGGCGCCGGCGGAGGCCGCCAGGCCGGCGAGCAGGACAGGAAGCAGGCTTCTCAAACGCATTCGTGCTCTCCTTTTGGGCACAGACCTAGTCCGTCACGGCGTTGTTGGCGTCAAGGGCTGGCCTGGGGATGAACGGGGCGCCCGGACGGGGCCGAATTGCGCAGGCTGGAGGTTGTGCCCGCTTCGCCCTGGCAAGGCGCGGGCCAACCGTGGCCGCTCTCCGGCATGGCGTCGTCCTGGCAGTCCTTCGCGACGGGCTGTTGCACCCTGGAGCCGCCCGCGCGACGATGCCGCCGCCGAGGACGAGGGCCTTCGCGGCTCGACTCTTGCCCGGCACCCGTGACGCCCCCGCGACGACGGACCGACGAGACCGATGCAGATCGCCACCCCCTACCTGATGTTCCTCGGCGACGTGCCCGACCGGCTCGCCGCCAAGACCGCCTACGGCATCGTCGACTGGCGGCCCGAATGGTGCGTCGGGCAACTGCGCCTGCCCGGTTGCGCCGCCGATCTCGGCATCCCGGACCTGACGATCGCGGACGGCGTCGCCAAGGGCGCCCGCACGCTGATCGTCGGCGTGGTCAATGCCGGCGGCGTGCTGCCGCCGCACTGGGTCGCCACCATCGTCGCGGCGCTGGAGGCCGGTCTCGACGTGGCGAGCGGCCTGCACACCCGCCTCGGCTCGGTGCCGGAGATCGCCGAGGCCGCCTCCCGCCACGGGCGCCAGCTCCACGACGTGCGCCATTCCGACCAGCGCTTCGACACCGGCAAGGGCACGCGGCGTCCGGGCCGGCGGCTCCTCACCGTCGGCACCGACTGCTCGGTGGGCAAGAAGTACACCGTTCTGGCGCTCGAGAAGGGCATGCGGGACCGCGGCCTCGACGCCGATTTCCGCGCCACCGGCCAGACCGGGGTGTTCATCTCCGGCCGCGGCGTCGCCATCGACGCGGTGGTGGCCGACTTCATCTCCGGCGCCGTCGAGTGGATCGCGCCGGCCGCCGCGCCGAACCACTGGGACCTGATCGAGGGCCAGGGCTCGCTGTTCCACCCGAGCTTCGCCGGCGTCAGCCTCGGCCTGCTGCACGGGGCGCAGGCCGACGCCTTCGTGGTCTGCCACGAGCCGACCCGCACGACGATGCGCGGGGTCAAGCACCCGCTGCCGACCATTCAGCAGGTGATCGACCTCACGGTGCAGCTCGGCCGGCTCACCAACCCGGACATCCGGCCGGCCGGCATCGCGGTCAACACCCAGGCCCTGGCGGAGGGGGAGGCGCGGGCGCTCCTCGACACGCTCGCCGCCGAGCACGGCCTGCCGGCGACCGATCCGGTGCGGTTCGGGGTCGAGGGGCTGGTCGACCGCCTCGTGTCGGAGTTCCCGGCGTGATCCGGCTCGCGACCGCCGTTGAGCGCTGGCCGATCGCCGGCACCTTCACCATCTCGCGCGGCAGCCGGACGGAGGCCGTGGTGGTGACCGCCACGGTCACCGACGGCACCGTCACCGGCCGGGGCGAGTGCGTTCCTTATGCCCGCTACGGCGAGACCGTGGAGGGCGTGCGCGACCTGATCGACCGGCAGGCCGAGGCGCTGGCCTCCGGCCTCACCCGGCGGGAGCTCGCCGGCCGGATGCCGGCGGGCGCCGCCCGCAACGCCCTCGATTGCGCCCTGTGGGATTTCGAGGCCAAACGCGCCGGACGGCCCGCCCACGCGCTCGCCGGGATCCCGGCGCCGGTGCCGGTCACGACCTGCTACACGCTGAGCCTCGGCAGCCCCGAGGAGATGGCGGCGGCGGCCCATGTGGCGGCGGCCCGCCCGCTCCTGAAGGTGAAGCTCGGCGGCGCCGGCGACCCGGAGCGGATCGCGGCGGTGCGACGGGGCGCGCCGGCTTCGCGCCTCGTGGTCGACGCCAACGAGGCGTGGTCGGCCGAGACGCTGGAGGCCAACCTCGCGGCCTGCGCGGCGGCCGGCGTCGAGCTGATCGAGCAGCCCTTGCCGGCGGGCGACGACGGGCTGCTCGCCCGGATCGCCCGGCCGATCCCGATCTGCGCCGACGAGAGCCTGCACGGCGACGTCGACCTCGACGCCCTCAGGGATCGCTACGACGCAATCAACATCAAGCTCGACAAGGCCGGCGGCCTCACCGAGGCGTTGCGGCTGGCGGAAGCCGCGAAGGCGCGGGGGCTGTCGATCATGGTCGGCTGCATGCTCGGCACGTCGCTCGCCATGGCGCCGGCGATGCTGCTCTCCGGCTTCGCCGACTTCGTCGACCTCGACGGCCCGCTGCTGCTGGCCCGCGACCGCGAGCCCGGATTGTCGTTCGAGGGCAGCCTGATCCACCCGCCGGAGCCGGCGCTTTGGGGATGAGCGACCTTTGGGCAGGCCCGGCGCGCTTGCGCCGGGCCGGCAAAGGGTGCTCTCTGACGGCCAGGGACCGGGAACGGGTCCCGCCTCCGGGAGAGACGAGAACGCCATGATCCTGGTCAGCGTGATGTATCCGGGCGGCGCCGACGCCCAGTCCTTCGACCTCGATTACTACCTCAAGCACCATATGCCGCTGGTGCGCGAGCGCTGGTCCCCGATGGGCCTGGAGAAGGCCGAGGTGGTCAGGGCGAGCGGCACGCCCGACGGCAGCCCGGCGCCGTTCCAGGTGATCGCGCTCCTAACCTTCCGCTCCCTCGACGATTTCAAGCAGGCGGGCGCGGCCCACGGCAAGGAGATCTTCGGGGACATCCCGAACTTCTTCAAGGGCCAGCCGGTCGTGCAGATCAACGAGCCGCAGAGCTTCTGAGGCTGTGGAGCCGTGTTCGATCGCCCTACGATCGAACACGGCTCCAGACCATCAATCCCGCTGCGTCGTCTGCGCCGAGCCGGCATCCCCTTCTTCGAAAATGCTCGAACGATGATCGACATCGTCAAGGTCCTGCGCGAGCAGCACCCGGATCTCGGCCCCTACGTCCTGGCCCTGCGCGAGCGGTCCGGGCTGGTCGCGCCGGACGACCCCGACGCGCTCGCGTCGGAGGTGCGGGACTGGGCCGCGACGGAGGCGCCGAGTACCGCGTTCAGCCGGCGCGAGGTGACCTACGCGCCGTTCCCAGGCTGGCCGGAGGAGACCCGCACCCTGGGTGTCGTCGCCTTCGGCAGCGCCGCGGACCTCGCCCGCTTCGCGACGCGCTGGACCTGAGGGTCCGGCATCACCGGCCCCGCACGGCGACGTCGCGCGGGACCACGGGGCCGGAGGCGAGGCGGGCGCTCACGGTCAGCCCGAGATCGATGCAGAGCACCAGCAGGATGCCGGCGAGCAGCGCGATGACGGTCGCCTGGGCGCGGGGGCCGAACCCGGCCACCGCGGGGCGGGGCGCCTCCGTTGCGGCCCAGTCTTGCACCACCGGCGGGGGCGGCACCCCGGGCTCCGCCTCGACGGGGTCCTCCGGGGCGGACACCGCCGCATCCGTGAAGCCGAACCGGGGCCGGTAGCCGCCGACCGGCACGGTGATGCGCACGTCCAGCCCCTCCGGGTGCTGGGCATAGGCGTCGTCCAGCGCCCGCCGCAGGCGCCCGGCCTCGACGCGCACGCTGGGATCGAGGCTCGGGTCGAAGTCGGGGTTCCGGCCGAGGGCCTGGGTGGCGATGGTATAGGCCTTGATGGTCGCGCCGTGCCCGGCCAGTTCCTCCTCCACGACGAAGCGCAGGAAGCGCGCGAGCTTCGGCGAGCGCAGGAAGGGTGGCGCACGCAGAAGGATCTCCAGGGTCTCGACCACGCGGCCGACCGGAACTTCCTCCTCGGTCTCGAACATCGAATGGCCTTCCCGGCGCGGCCGAAGACGCGCTCCGACCCGTCGCATCCCGCCACCAGGGGTAGCCGGACCCACAGAACTCCCATTGAGTATAGGGATGGAGCTGTCAGATGTTAGCCCCTGTATTCCGGGAAGGCGAGCCGTCCTGGGGATAGACAGCGAGGGGAGCTCCGCGAGGGCTCAGTCGCAGCGGGGCGGGAAGGGCACGGTGAAGACCAGGTCCCGCGCCTCGTCGCGTACCTCGACGCGCCAGGCGCGCCAGTCGATCCGCGTCGCCTCCGGGCCGTTCATCGCATCGGCGATCAGGATCCGCGCCTGGCTGTGCGCCTCGCCGAGGTCGCGGCAATCGAGCCCGGCCTCGTCCGGCACGCTCCGTGTCGAGTCCATGATATCGAAGAAGTAGCGCGGCACGGCTGATCGGACTCGAAGTGCTAACATGACACGGATAAGAAAAATCACCGCTTTGCCGGTCGCCAGGCGGAGGCCGCACAGCAATTGCGATGACCACTTGTTAGTTCACAGTTCAGAAACGGAGGGAGCCGGCCAAAGTTCCGCTTGCGACATGCGGCGAGGCATAAGCCTTTCGGTCTAGTAATTTGCCCAGTAAAGGACTATGTCGCTGGCTGCTTGCCACCCGAGGGTTGTCGATTCGTCCCGGGACCGCGCGGGGGCATCAATGGATCTCCCGCTCGGCGGCACCGCGCCAGGCGGGCTGCCGGTCGTGGACCGTCAGGGTGTCGCGGGAGGGCGACCGGCCCGCCTCCAGGAGAGTGGAGCGCAGGCCCGTCCCCAGGGCGCGCCCGGCCTCCGCCACGGCGGCCTCGATCACCCGGGCGCGCATCTCGCCGGGCAGCGCGTCGAGGACCGGCCCGGCGATCTGCCCGAGCGCAGCGTCCTTGAGCACTGGAGTCGCCTGTGCCGTCCGGGCGGGGGCGGGCGCCTCGCCGAGGCGCAGCGGCGACAGGTAGTAGATCGCGCCGATCACCAGCCCGGCCCGCAGCCAGAAGGCCATCCCGTTCCCCCGCTCACCCCGACGACGGCGCCACTCTGGGCGGCAATCGTGAAGCGTTTGCCGACCGGAGCGGCCGATCTGCCGACATGCCTAACGGCCCCCGCGACGGCCCTTGCGCGGACCCCGATCCTGTTCGCAACCCGCGCGGGGGGCTTCAATTTTTCTGAGCATCCTGCTCAAGCGATTTGATCTTTTCGACAAGGGCGGCCTCCGCCTAGAATCCTGGCCACGTCAAGCCGCCCCCCTCACGGCTCCAGAACAACGATCGGGACCCAATGCCGACCGATATCGAGATCGCCCGCGCAGCCACCCTGCAGCCGATCACCGCGATTGCGGAGCGCCTCGGCATCCCCGACGAGGCCCTGCACCCCTACGGCCGGCATATCGCCAAGATCGACCACGCCCATATCCGGAGCCTCGACGCGCGACCGGAGGGCAAGCTGATCCTGGTGACGGCGATCAGCCCGACCCCGGCCGGCGAGGGCAAGACCACCACCACGGTAGGCCTCGGCGACGCCCTCAACCGCATCGGCCGCAAGACGGTGATCTGCCTGCGCGAGCCCTCGCTCGGGCCCTGCTTCGGCCAGAAGGGCGGGGCGGCCGGCGGCGGAAAGGCGCAGGTGGTGCCGATGGAGGCGATCAACCTCCATTTCACCGGCGATTTCCACGCCATCACCTCGGCCCACAGCCTCGCGGCGGCGCTGATCGACAACCACGTCTACTGGGGCAACCCGCTCGGCATCGACCTGCGCCGGGTGGCGTTCCGGCGCGTCGTCGACATGAACGACCGGGCCCTGCGCAGCATCACCCAGAGCCTCGGCGGCGTCGCGAACGGCTACCCGCGCGAGGACGGATTCGACATCACGGTGGCCTCCGAGGTGATGGCGGTGTTCTGCCTCGCCCGCGACCTTCCCGACCTCGAGGCCCGCCTCGGTCGGATCGTCGTGGCGGAGACCCGCGACCGCAGGCCCGTGACGCTCGCCGACCTCAAGGCCACCGGCGCGATGACGGTGCTGCTGAAGGACGCGCTGCAGCCGAACCTCGTCCAGACCCTCGAGGGCAGCCCGGCCCTGATCCATGGCGGCCCCTTCGCCAACATCGCCCATGGCTGCAACTCGGTGATCGCGACCCGGGCGGGCCTCAGGCTCGGCGACTACGTGGTGACGGAGGCCGGCTTCGGCGCCGATCTCGGGGCGGAAAAATTCTTCGACATCAAGTGCCGGCAGGCGGGGTTGAGCCCCTCCGCGGTGGTGATCGTCGCCACCGTGCGCGCCCTCAAGATGCATGGCGGCGTCGCCAAGTCCGAGCTCGGCGCGGAGAACGTCCCGGCCCTGGAGCGGGGTTTTGCCAACCTTGCCCGCCACGTCGAGAACGTGCGCCGCTTCGGCGCGCCGGTGGTGGTGGCGGTCAACCACTTCCACGCCGATACGGAGGCCGAGCACGCGGCCCTCAAGGCGCTCTGCCGCGACCGCCTCGACGTCGAGGCGATCACCTGCCGGCACTGGGCCGAGGGCGGCGCCGGGGCCGAGGGCCTGGCCCACGCCGTCGCCAACCTCGCCGATGCCGGCCCGGCTTCCGCGCCGCGCTTCGTCTACCCGGACGCGATGCCGCTCGAGGACAAGATCCGCACGGTGGCGCAGACGCTCTACGGCGCCGCCGACATCCAGGTGGAATCGAAGGCGGCGGGGAAGCTCGCGGCGTTCGAGCAGGCCGGCCACGGCGGCCTTCCGGTCTGCATGGCCAAGACCCAGTACTCGTTCTCGACCGACCCGACCCTGATGGGCGCGCCGAGCGGCCACGTGGTGGCGGTGCGCGACGTGCGCCTCTCGGCCGGGGCCGGCTTCGTGGTGGCGATCTGCGGGGAGATCATGACCATGCCGGGCCTGCCGAAGGTGCCGGCGGCGGAAGGCATCCACCTCGACCCCGAGGGACGCATCGAGGGGCTGTTCTGAGCCCGAAGACCTCCGCTACCGCCGCGCCTTCGAACGGATCCGTTCGGAGGCGCAAGGCGAGCCCGAACGGGCGTCGGCGCTGATGCGCCGGACGCCTCGGCATCGACGTGTCGATGCCGAGGCGCGAGGGCAGGGCGCGAGGCTATGAGTGTCCGGCCCGCTCAGATCTCGGCCCGCAGGGGCCGGCCGAGCAGGTCCGCGATCGCCGCGTCGAGGCTGAGCGTCCCGGAGAGCAGCCCGGCCACCGCCTCGGCCACCGGCATCTCGACGCCCCGCTCTCGGGCAAGCGCCACGAGCCCCTGCGCGGTGAGGGCGCCTTCGGCGAGCTTGCCGCCGGCGGCGTCCTCCAGGCTCGCCCCCCGTCCCAGCCGCTCGCCGAAGGCGAAGTTGCGCGACTGCGCCGAGGCGGCGCTGAGCACGAGGTCGCCGAGGCCGGAGAGGCCCATCAGGGTCTCGGGCCGGGCGTCCCAGGCGCGGGCGAAACGCATCAGTTCGGCGAAGCTGCGGGCGACCAGGGCCGCCCGCGCGCTCTCGCCGAGGCCCCGGCCGATCGCCGCCCCGCAGGCGATGGCGAGCACGTTCTTGGCCGCCCCGCCGATCTCGACCCCGCGCGGGTCGCTGCCGTGATAGACCCGGAAGCTCGGCCCCGAGAGGGCGGCGGCGAGCCGCGCCGCCAGCGCGCCGTCGCGGCTCGCCAGCGTCACGGCGGTCGGCAGCCCGCGGGCGACGTCCGCCGCGAAGCTCGGGCCCGACAGGACCGCGATCGGGGCCCCCGGCGCGGCCGCGGCGGCGACGTCGGTGAGGAAGGCGTGGGTGGCGCGCTCGATGCCCTTGGCGCACAGGACCAGGGCGGCGTCCGGCTTCAGGTGCGGATGCAGGATCCCCAGCACGCCGCGCAGGGTTTGGGCCGGCGTCACCACCAGCACCGCCTCGGCCGCGGCGAGGTCCGCCGCGGACGCGGTCGGGCGCACGCCCGGATGCAGCGCCACGCCGGGGAGGTGGCGGGCATTCTCGCGGCTGCGGGCCATGGCGGCGGCGCTCGCGGCGTCGCGCATCCACAGAACCACCGGCCGCTCCGCCGCCGCCGCGGCGGCGTTGGCGAGAGCGGTGCCCCAGGCGCCGCCGCCCAGGACCGCGACCGGGCCGATGGCGGTCATTCTGGCTGTCCTGTCATGAAATCCGCCGCCACCAACCGGTACAGCCGGTGCGGCCGGAGTTCGTGCCCCTCCGGCAGCCCCGGATGCGCGAACCCACCGACCTCGCTCATGCCCAGGCGCTCCATCACCCGGCGCGACGGCGCGTTCACGTCGGCGGTGTAGGCGACGACCTCGGGAATCGCGCAGCGGGAGAAGACGTCGGCGAGCGCCAGGCGGGCGCCGCGCACCGCGAAGCCCCGGCCCCAGGCGGGCCAGGCGAGGCGCCAGCCGATCTCGACGAGACCCGTCTCCTGACCGATCAGGGGTCCGAGGGGCAGCGGCCGGGCCGGGCGCCAGCAGCCGACGAAGCCGACGAAGCCCTCCGACGCCTCGACCACCCAGGGGCCGAACCCGTCCTCGTCGAAGCGCCGGGCCAGCGCCCGGGCCTCGGCCTGGCTCTCGCGGGCGGTCTTGGGCGCGGGGAAGAACCGCATCACCTCCGGGTCGGCGCAGAGCGCCGCGAAGGGTTCGTCGTCGGCGAGCTGCCAGCGCCTCAAGGTGAAATCGTCGCCGGGCAGGCGTGCGGGCGGCGGCGGCCGCCGGACCTTGCGCCGCCACAGCAGCGAGCGGTGGTTGAGCACCGCGAGGTCCTGCCGACCGGCCAGCACCGCCTCGCCGAGGCCGAGGGCGACCGCCAGACGCTCGGGCGGCATGTTGGCCCAGGCGGGCGGGGCGACGCTCTCGCGCCAGGGCCCGCCGCAGGCATTGTCGAGCAGGATGCGGGCGAAGCAGTGGTTGCGCGAGACCGGCCAGTCCGGGTGCGCGGCCGCCGCCTCGGGCAGGCGCTCGTCGACGAGGGCCCGCCAGCGGCGCTGCTGCGCCTCGGCCTCCGCGGGGGTCATCCGGCGGTCTCGGCCTGGGCGGAGTCCTTGGCAGGATCCTTGGCCATGTCCTTCGCAGGATCTTTGGCAAGATCCTTGGCAAGATCCTTGGCTTGGGCGAAGGGCCAGCGCGGCCGGGCCGGCGCGGTGATGTCGTCGGTGAGGCCGAGGCGCAGGCGCTCGATGCCGGCCCAGGCGATCATCGCGCCGTTGTCGCCGCAGAGCGGCAGGGGCGGGGCGACGAGGGGCAGCCCGGCCTCGCCGGCCTGATGGGCGAGGGCGCGACGCAGGGCGCCGTTCGCCGCGACGCCGCCGGCCGCCACCAGCGCGGTCGGATGGCCGGCGACGGCGCCGAAATCGCGCAACGCCACCCGCACCCGGTCGACTACCACGTCGACCACCGCCGCCTGGAAGCTGGCGCAGAGGTCGGCGACGTCCTGGTTGGTGAGGGGCGCGATGCGCTCGGCCTCGATCCGCAGGGCGGTCTTGAGGCCCGACAACGAAAAATTCGGCTCGCGCCGGCCGAGCATCGGCCGCGGCAGGGCGAAGCGCTCCGGGTTGCCGCCCTCGGCGGCACGCTCGACCTCCGGCCCGCCCGGATAGGACAGCCCTAAGAGCTTCGCCACCTTGTCGAAGGCCTCGCCGATGGCGTCGTCGATGGTGCCGCCGAGGCGCACGTACTCGCCGACGCCCTTGACCGCCACGAGCTGGGTGTGGCCGCCGGAGGCCAGCAGCAGCAGGTAGGGGAAGGCGAGGCCGTCGGTGAGCCGGGCGGTGAGGGCGTGGGCCTCGAGGTGGTTGACGGCGATGAGCGGCTTCCGCGAGACCAGCGCCAGGGTCTTGCCGGTGACGAGCCCGACCAGCACGCCGCCGATCAGCCCCGGCCCCGCCGCGACCGCGATGCCGTCGAGGTCGGACAGCCGCATGCCGGCCGTGTCGAGCGCCCGGGCGACGAGCCGGTCCAGCACTTCGACATGGGCGCGGGCGGCAATCTCCGGCACCACGCCCCCATAGGCGGCGTGCTCGGCGATCTGGCTCAGCACCTCGTTGGAGCGGATCGCGCCGCGCCCGTCCTCCTCCACCGTCACGATCGCGGCCGCGGTCTCGTCGCAGGTGGTCTCGATCCCGAGGACGTTCATGGTGTGGGCATGGTCTCGCGAGGGGGGCTGGCACGCCGCGCGGCGGCCGGTATGGTGCCCTCCAGATAACCCGCCGGCGCCAGGTCGGCAAAGGGGTCGGATGCATGAGGGAGGGCGCATGAGGGGAGGGTGCGTGACGCCGGCGACGGCGTGCGGGACCGCCCTCAGGGTCTGGGTCGCGCGGCCGCTGCCGGCCGGGGCGCGCACGGCCGCACGCGTCGCGGCCCTCGGCCACCGGCCGCTCGTCGCCCCCGTCCTCGATCTCGCGCCCAGCGGCGCGCCGGCCCCGGCGGGCCCGTTCGACGCCCTGGTCCTGACCAGCGCGAGCGCGGTGCCGGCCCTGGCCGGCTCTCCCCTCGCCATGCTGCCGGCCTACTGCGTCGGCGCCCGCACGGCGGAGGCCGCCCGGGCGGCGGGGCTCGCGCCCGTCCACGAGGCGGGGGGCGACGCCCTCGCCCTCGCCGACCTGATTGGCCGGTCGCTGCCGCGGGGCGCGCGGCTCCTTCACGCCGCCGGGCGCGAGCGCAAGGACGAGCCGGGCGACACGCTGGCCGCCCGCGGCTACCGGCTCACGGTCTGGGTCGCCTACGCGGCGCGGGCCTTGCCGGCCCTGCCGGAGCCGGTGGCGGAGGCGCTCGGCCATGACGGCCTCGACGCGGCCCTGCACTATTCCCGGCGCAGCGCCGCGACGGCGCTCGGCCTCGCCCGGGCGGCGGGGCGCGAGGAGGCCTTTTCGCGCGTGGCGCATCATTGCCTGTCGGCGGACGTGGCCGCACCTCTGGTCGCGGCGGGGATCCTGTCCCATGTCGTCGCGACGCGGCCGGACGAGGAGGCCCTGCTGGCCGGCCTGCACCCCATTCGACAGGACAGTGACGCAGAGGCGTCGGCGGCCCTTCGCCCGGGCCGGGAGCGATGCTAAGGGACGATCAACCCATGCGCGGCCCGGGCGGGATCCTGCCCCGCGGTCGCGCTCACGCCGCGCCGATCAGGCCGCCGTCCGGCGCGCCCCGGCCCGGACCCACAGGTGAGGATCTTCGGCCGTGACCCCCTCCGACAAGGACCAGAAGGATTCGCGCAACCGCCCGGGCGGGCGCGGCGGCAACCCGGCGGATGGGCCGATCATCGACCTGAAGGCCACCCGCGTGCCCGACGCGCCCAAGACTGAGCCGGGCAAGTCCGAGCCGGGCAAGACCGGGCCGGGCAGCACCGGGCCCGCCAAGCCGGCCGACGCGGCCAAGGATGCGTTCAAGCCGGACGCCGCCAAGACCGAGACGCCGAAGCCCGGCACGACCGCTCCCGCGACCGCGGCCGTGAAGCCGGGCGAGCCGCCGAAGGCACCCGAGGTGAAGCCGGCCGACGCCCCGAAGCCCGGCCCGACCGGTGCCGCGTCCGGCCCGGCCGCGCCGCTCGGCGCCTCGGCGCCGAAGCCGGCCGGCTTTGTGCCCGCGGGCTCCGCTACGCCCACCGTTGGTGCGACGGCGACCACGCCCGCGAAGCCGGGCGAGGCCAAGCCCGCAGATAACAAGCCGACCGATGCGAAGCCGGGCGAGACCAAGCCGGGGGACGGCAAGCCCGGCACGCCGTCTTCCGCGACGGGTCCCGCTTCGGCCGCGTCCACGACTCCGTCCGCCGCGGGCGGCGCCCCGAAGCCCGCGACCGGCACCGTCGTCACCGGCCCCGGCAGCGGTCCGCTCAAGGTCGGCGACGCCAAGCCGGGCGATGTAAAGCCGGGCGATGCGAAGCCCGGCGCGCCGGCGACCGGCATTCCCGGCGGCACGCCGTCGGAATCGGGCAAGCCCCTGGACGCGAAGCCCCTCGATTCGAAGCCCATCGACTCGAAACCCCTGGACACGAAGTCGCCCGCGGCCGGCACCGGCGCGACGGCGGGGGCCGCCTCGGCGGGCTCGCGCCCGAACCCGGCCAGCCCGGCCGGCGCGACGCTCTCGGCGGTGCCCAAGACGGGCCCGCAGGCGAGCGGGACCGGCACGACGCCGCCGAAGGACGCACCGAAGCCCGAGGCCACACGGACGACGAGCGCGATCCCGGCCGCAGCCACGGCGCCGCAGGCCAAGTCAAACGCCAACCCCGGTAGCAAGTCCGGCGCCGGATTCGGCTCGCTGCTCGCCGCCTCGCTCCTCGGCGGCGTGGTCGGGGCGGGCCTGCTCTACGGCGTGACCACCTACGGCCCGGCCTACGGCATCAACCTGCCGAAGCCGGCGGCACCCGAGACCGATGCGGCCGGCACCGTGCCGCTGGAGCAGCGCCTGGCTGACCTCGCGCCGCGCGACAGCGTCCAGGCCCTCGACCGCCGCATCGGCTCGCTCGAATCGACCCTGCGCCCGCTGCCGGACGCGGTGCGCGCCGCCGACGCCGCGGCCAAGAGTGCGGGGCAGCGCGCCGACGAGGCCCTGCGCAAGGCGGAGGCCGCGCCCGCCGCGGCCCCCGCACAGGCGGTGCCCGCGGCCCAGGTCCCGAGCCAGCCCGCGACCCCGCCCGCCGCCGCGGGCATCGATCCGGCCCGCCTCCAGGGCATCGAGAAGCAGCTCGCCGACCTCCAGGGTCGCGCGGGGGGCGATGCGGGCCTGCGCCAGCGCATCGACGGGCTCGACAAGGGGCTGAAGGCGCTCCAGGCCGATCTCGGCACCCGCGCGGCGGCCGACGAGCAGGCCGGCAAGGCGCTCGGCCAGCGCCTCGACGAGCTGCGCCAGTCCCTTGACGGCCGGGCCAAGGCCGCCGACCAGCGCTTCGACGCGCTCCAGCAATCCGTCGAGGCCCGCACCAAGACCGTAGACCAGCGCCTGGCCGACCTCGCCAAGGCGGTGGAGGGACGAGCCGAGGCGAGCAGCGTCCAGGCGGCGCTCCGGGTGGTGGCGTCCGACCGGATCGCCAGCGCGCTCGCCACCGGCGCCCCCTACGCCGACGCGCTCGCGACGCTCAAGCAGCTCGACCCCGGCCAGGCCGGGGCGCTGGCGCCGCTGGAGCCCTTCGCCCAGAGCGGCGCGCCGACCGCGGCGGCGCTCGCCCAGAGCTTCCAGCCCGTCGCCGCGAAGCTGAACGCGGCGGCCCTCGCCGCCCGGCAGCGGGCGGTGGCCGAGCGCGGCAGCATCACCGACAAACTGAGCAGCATGGCCGAGTCGATCGTCTCGGTGCGCAAGGTCGGGAGCGAGGGGGCAGCCCCGGCGCCGAGCCCCGCCGCCGACCCGACCGAGGCGGGCGTCGCCAAGATCCAGGACGCCCTGTCCCGCGGCGCGGTGGCGGAGGCGGCGCAAGCCTTCGACGCCCTGCCGGAGCAGGCCCGTCAGGAGGCCGGCGACTTCGGCAAGCGCCTGAAGGCCCGCGCGGCGGCCGGCGAGGCCGCCCGGGCGCGGCTCGCCGCCTCCTTCGCGGCCCTCCAGGGCCCGGCGACCCGCTGAGGCTCCGCCCGCTTCCATCCTCCGGGATGGGAGCGGCGCCCGTTTCCGGTGCGGCCGCCACGGCGGCCGCCGTGACATCCCGGGGCTCGCTCGACGCCCCCTCGCGCGCCCGGTGCGGCAGCGCGGCTTTCTGGAGTTGATCGACCGATGTGGCGCGCACTCGCCTTCCTGGCTCTCCTCGCCCTCGCCGCCTACGGGGCGGTCTGGCTCGCCGACCGGCCCGGCGTGGTCACCGTGACCTGGGGCGGCTATGAGCTGGCGACCAGCCTCGCGGCCGCGCTCGTCGGCGTCATGGTGCTGGCGGTGGTGCTCGGCTTCGTCTGGGCCTTCGCCCGCGGCATCCTGAACCTGCCCGAGCGGCTGACCCTGTCGAGCCGTCGCCGGCGCCAGGCCCGGGGCTACAACGCGCTCTCGCGCGGCATGGTGGCGGTGGGCTCGGGCGATCCGATCGCGGCGCGCCGCCACGCCGGCGAGGCCGAGCGCCTGCTCGGCCCCGAGCCGCTCGCCCTGCTGCTGACCGCGCAGGCCGCTCAGATCTCCGGCGACCGCGCCGGGGCCGAGCGCGCCTTCCAGCGCATGGTCGACGATCCCGAGACCCGGGTGCTCGGCCTGCGCGGCCTGTTCGTCGAGGCCCGGCGCCAGGACGACGAGACCACCGCCCGCGCCTACGCGATCGAGGCCGCCCGCCTCGCCCCGAGCGTGACCTGGGCCAACGAGGCGGTGATGGAGAGCCAGTGCGCCGACCGCGACTGGTCGGGCGCCCTCGACACCGTCTCGCGCCGCGCGGCCCTGGGCCTCTCCGACAAGGCGGCGATGCGGCGCCAGCGCGCGGTGCTGCTGACAGCCAGCGCCCTCGACCTCGAGGCGGGCGACCCCGAGCGCGCCCTGGCGCAGGCCCGGGAGGCGGTGAAGCTCGCCCCCGATCTGGTGCCCGCCGCCGCCGTGGCCGGCCGCCTCTTCGCCCGCCGCGGCGACCTCAAGCGCGGCGCCAAGGTGGTCGAGGCGGCCTGGCGTGCCAACCCGCATCCGGACCTCGCCCGAGTCTATCTCGACCTGCGCACCGGCGATTCGAGCCGCGACCGGCTCGCCCGCGCCGAGACCCTGGCCCGGATCTCATCCTGGCACCCGGAATCGCGCTTCGCCATCGCCCGCGCGGCGATCGACGCCCGGGAGTTCAGCCGCGCCCGCGACGTGCTGGCGCCGCTGCTCGCCGACCAGCCGACCGCGCATGCCTACCAGCTGATGGCCGAGATCGAGGAGGCCGAGCACGGCGCCCAGTCCGGCAAGGCCCGCGAGTGGCAGGCGCGGGCGACCCGCGCCCCGCGCGACCCGGCCTGGTGCGCCGACGGCCTCGTCACCGACCGTTGGGCGCCGATCTCCCCGGTCAGCGGGCGCCTCGACGCCTTCGTCTGGCAGACCCCGCCGGACCTGCTGGGCCGCGCCCATTCCGGCCCCGCCCACGAGCCCGAGCCCGCCGCGGCCGCCACCACGCACAATCCGGGCTCGCTCAACGGCGGAGCGGCCGCGAAGAACGGCACCGCCACAGTCGGCACGATCCCGCCGGGCACGGTGACCCCGCCGGTGGTGCCGGTGCCGGTGAAGGTGCCGGAGGTGGTCGGGCCGGGGCGCTGAAGCCCACACGACCGGACAGTCGGGACCGGCACGACACCGGTCGTCACATCTCTCGACGTCATCCCGGGGCTCGCCGCAGGCGAGAACCCGGGATCCATAGCCGCCGACGTCTCAGAAGAGGTCGGAACGCTTCCCGCCTTATCCTGCACCGTCGGCGGTTATGGATCCCGGGTTCCGCTGCGCGGGCCCGGGATGACGAGGCGGGTTTCAGTTCGGTCCGCCCGCTCAAGCAGGCTCAGCCCGGCCGCCTCTCCGCCCCCGCCCAGCGCCGCCGCACGCTCCAGGCGTAGCGCGTGTCGCCGTCGAGCAGGTGCAGGTGGTCCTGGAGCCGGTTGCGCTCCAGCCAGGCGAGGGCCGCCTCCAGCTCCTCCGCCGTCATCGCGGCGCGGCTCTTGTTGTTGAAGAGGCGCTTGAGCACCGCATTGTAGCGGTGGGCGAGCGACGCGCCGCGGGGCAGCCGCAGCTCGGCCTCGTCCTCGACCGCCTGCGCCGTGACCATGGCGGCGACGCGGGCGCGGAGCGCCCGCTCGACCCGCGAGGGCGGGACCGGGCCCGCATCGGTGCCGGGCTGCCCGGCCTCCCGCTGTGCCTCCGGTCGGGCCATCGCCACCGAGGGGCCGGGCCGCAGCATCGCGTAGCGCAGGCCGAGCGCGTTGCTCTCCAGCGGCACGATGCCCTCGTCGGTCTCGCGCGCCAGCGGCCGCGGCTCGGGCGAGGCGGCCCCCGTCGGGCGCTTGCGCGGCCGGGTCGCGGTCGCCTGCTCGGTCTCGATGCGGGCGCGGAACTGCGCGAAGAGCGGGTCGTCGGGGTGGAAGACCAGGGCGTGCTGGTCGGCGTAGTCGCCCGCATGGGGATCGACCCGGGTCGCCCGGGCGATCATCTGCTCCAGCCAGGGCCGCGAGCGGATATGGGTGAGGGCCGCCACCACCGCGACCTCGGGCGCGTCCAGCCCCTCATAGGCCATCGCCACCGTCACCAGCACGGCGGGCTCGGGCGTGAGCCGGAAGGCGGCGAGCGCCGCATGGGCGTCGGCCTCGGCCGAGGTGGCGATGCGCACGTCGCGGCGCGCCTGCTCCTCCGGCATCCAGGCCTGGATCATGGCGTGGTAGCTCTGCGCGCTCGCCTGATCGGGGGCGACGACGAGGAGCTTGCCGAGGCCCCGGACCGCCTCGGTGGCGCTGAGGCCGCGCTTGCGCCGGCGCTCGGCCCGCACACGGCGGGTGGCGAAGAACGCCTCGCGCAACAGGTCGCGGGCGAAGCCGGTGCGGAGCGCCGTGAACAGGGCCGGCCGCGTCGTCGCGCTCGGGCCCGAGCCCGAGAGCCGGTGCGGGCCGACCCGGGCCTGGCCGCTGGTGCGCCCGCCCTCGAGCCAGCTCGCCTCGCCGTCCAGTGCCCCGAAATTGACCGGCAGCACCGCCTTCTCGGCGAGGGCCTCGGCGCGGGAATAGCCGATCACGGCCCAGCCCGGGGCCTCGATGTCCGGCACCGGGGCGCCGCCCTCCGTCCGGTAGGGCAGCCACAGGATGCGCCGGCCGTCCGCCCGCTCCAGGGTGCCGGAGAGGAGGAGGCGCACGCTCGCCTCGCGGAACAGCGGCAGCAGGGCGCTGCTCCAGGCCGCGGCCTCGCTCCCCGCCTCGCCGTCGGCGATGGCCGGCAGGTGGTGGACCTCGTCGACGACGAGGAGGGTGCGGTGGCGCCGCATCTCGGAAAGGTGCAGGGCGGGGGCCGCCGCCACCGCCTGGTAGGTGGTGACGTAGCCGGCCAGCCCCCGGCTCGGATCGGGCGAGTTGTCGGCCGCCCGCACCGAGAGGGCGTGGCCCAAAGCCGCCCGCCAGGCCGGATCGGCGAAGGCCTCCTCGGCCTGGAGCCGGAGGGAATCCCGCGGCACGATCCAGACCACCCGGTCGACGAGGCCCGCCGCGATCAGCTTCGATGCCGCGATGACCGGCAGCAGCGACTTGCCGCCGCCGGGCGTCACCGCCGCCAGGATGTCGGTGATGCCCGTCGCCTCGCCGCGGGCGAGCGCGCCCACGAGTTCGGACAGGCTGCGCTGGTGGCTGCGCAGGGGGCGGGACGGGGCGCTCACGGGTGGAGGGAATCGCGAACCATCCCCGGACCATGCCGGAGCCCGCCTCCCTTGTGAATCCGGGGGACAAGCAGCTTTTCCGCGTTCCCCACATCACAAAACGCTTGCGCCGGTCTTGACCTCTCAGCCGCGCCCGCGCTCCAGCATCCGCGACACCACCCGGGCGGTGAAATCGACCATCGGGACGATGCGGGCGTAGTTGAGCCGGGTCGGCCCGATGACGCCGACGACGCCGACGATGGTCTGGCTGCCGTCCCGGAACGGCGCCGCGATCATCGACGAGCCGGAGAGCGAGAAGAGCTTGTTCTCCGAGCCGATGAAGATCCGCACGCCCTCGCCGCCCTCGGCACGGGAGAGAAGGTCGATCACGTCCTTCTGGCTCTCCAGGTCGTTGAAGAGCAGGCGGATGCGCTCCAGGTCCTCGGCCGCCCGCAGGTCGTCGAGGAGGTTGGCCTGGCCGCGCACGATCAGCTGGCGCTCCTCGCTCGGGCCGACCGAGCGGGCGAGGCCCGCATCGACCAGGCGCCCGGTGATCTCGTCGAGCTCCTGCTTCATCGCCGCCCGCGCGGCCTCGATCTCGCCCCGCACCTCGCCAAGGGTGCGGCCGCGGATCCGGGCGTTGAGGAAGTTCGAGGCCTCCTGCAGCGCACCGGCCGGCAGGCCCTGCGGCAGGTCGAGCAGGCGGTTCTCGACCGAGCCGTCGTCGGAGACGAGCACCACCAGGGCGCGGCCGGGATCGAGCCGCACGAACTCGATGTGGCGCAGCCGCGGGTTCTGCTTGGCGGTGACGACGACGCCGGCGCCGCGCGAGATGCCCGAGAGCAGCACCGAGGCCTCGGTGAGCGCGCTCTCGAAGGTGTGGCGCGAGGCGGCGGCGCGCATCTGCGCCTCGATCCGGCCCTTCTCCTCCTGGCCGACATCGCCGAGCTCGAGCAGCGCGTCGACGAAGAAGCGCAGGCCGTGCTCGGTGGGGAGCCGGCCGGCGCTGGTATGGGGGGCGTAGATCAGCCCGGCCTGCTCGAGGTCCGACATCACGTTGCGGATCGAGGCCGGCGAGAGCGCCATCGGCAGGATGCGGGCGAGGTTGCGCGACCCCACCGGCTCCCCCGTGGCGAGGTAGCTCTCGACGATCTGGCGAAAGATTTCCCGCGAGCGCTCGTTGAGCTCGGCAATGGCACGGGCCTGTCCGGAGCCGCCGGGCAGGGGTGGAAGGTCGCGCGTGTTCATCAACCCTACGGGAGCCAAACGACCCCTTACTGTGATGCGAGCCGACGCTCCGTGCAAGCGGACGCGACGCCGCGCGGCGGTCCGGTTTCGCGGCCGCGACGGGTGTCGTCACCTGAACGGAAGCCGGCTTCGCGTCTCAGACCGCGTTCAGCCCGCCGGCGCCAATCTCGTCTCCATGGCCGCACGCGTCGTGCGGCGAGACGATCCGGAGGCGAGGATGCTGACGATGCGAAACCCGATGGTGGCCGGCACACGGCTTCTGGCGGCGGCCGCTCTGGTGGCGGGCGGTCTCTTCACGGCGGGCACCGCCCAGGCGGCGCCCTTCGCGCCAGGCGCCGCGACGGCGCCAGCGGCCGAGGTGCTGCAGGTCCAGTACGGCCACCATCACGGCGGGGGCCGCGGTCACCACCACGGATGGGGGCACGGCCATCACCACCACGGCGGCTGGGGCCACCACCGGCGCCATCACGGGCACTGGGGCCACCATCACCACCACCGGCACTGGGGCCACCATCACGGCCGGCACCATCACCGGGGTTACGGCTACTACTGACGGGTGAGGGGGGGAGACCCGGGCCGTTCTCCCCGAGGGCTCCCCTTGCCGCCCCCGGCGCCAGCGCCTAAGAGCGCGCGGCCCTTAGCAGATCGAAGCGCCGCGCCGTCAGCGCGCGGCGCCCTGGACAGGAGTTGCCCATGCGCCCCTCGAAGCGCGCCCCCGACGAGCTGCGCAAGGTCACGCTGGAGCGGGGCGTCTCGCGCTACGCCGAGGGCTCGTGCCTCGTCACCTTCGGCGAGACCAAGGTGCTGTGCACCGCCTCGCTCGAGGAGCGCGGGCCGTCCTGGCTGCGCGGCTCCGGCAAGGGCTGGGTCACCGCCGAGTACAGCATGCTGCCGCGGGCGACCCACGACCGCAACCGGCGCGAGGTCAATGCCGGCAAGCCCTCCGGCCGCACCCAGGAGATCCAGCGCCTGATCGGCCGGTCCCTGCGCGCCGTCGTCAACCTGCCGGCGATGGGCGAGCGCCAGATCGTGGTCGATTGCGACGTGCTCCAGGCCGATGGCGGCACCCGCACGGCGGCGATCACCGGCGCCTGGGTCGCCCTGCACGAGTGCTTCACCTGGATGCGCGGCCGCTCGATCATCTCGGTCGACCCGATGCGCGACCACGTCGCGGCGATCTCCTGCGGCATCCACAAGGGCACCCCCGTCCTCGACCTCGATTACGCCGAGGATTCCGGCGCCGAGACCGACGCCAACTTCGTCATCACCGGCAGCGGCGGCATCGTCGAGGTGCAGGGCACGGCGGAGGTGAAGCCGTTCTCGGAAGAGGAGTTCCTGGGCCTCCTGCGCCTCGCCAAGGCGGGCGTGGCCGAGCTGGTGGCGCTCCAGAAGCAGGCGATCGCCTGATGGGGCGCCTCCTCACCGGGCGGGTTGTGATCGCGACCCACAATGCCGGCAAGCTGCGCGAGATGCGCGAATTGCTGGCGCCCTTCGGCGTCGAGGCGGTCTCGGCCGGCGAGTTGAACCTGCCCGAGCCGGACGAGACCGGCACGATGTTCTCCGAGAACGCCGCCATCAAGGCGCGGGCGGCGACGCAGGCCACGGGCCTGCCCGCCTTCGCCGACGATTCGGGACTCTGCGTCGATGCCCTCGACGGGGCGCCCGGCCTGTTCTCGGCCCGCTGGTCCGGCGGCTCGAAGGATTTTTCCGGTGCGATGGCGCGCATCGAGCGCGAACTGACTACCCGGGCGGCGACGAACCGCCGGTCGCACTTCGTCTCGGCCCTGGTCCTGACCTGGCCGGACGGGCACGAGGAGCTGTTCGAGGGCCGGGTCTTCGGCGAGCTGGTCTGGCCGCCCCGCGGCGACAAGGGTTTTGGCTACGACCCGATGTTCAAGCCGGACGAGAGTCCGCTCACCTTCGGCGAGCTGAGTTCGGACGAGAAGCACGGCATCGACTGGGCGAAGGGCGAGGCGCTCTCGCACCGCGCCCGCGCCTTCCTGGCGCTCGCCGCGGCCTGCCTGCGCCGGCCGGATTGAGCGGGACGAGGCGCCCGCTCCGGGGGAGGGGCGCCTCGGTCGCAGCGGGAGCGGGGACGGCGAGCGCCGCCCCGTCCCGGGTGACGTTGGGTTATGCGACAGTGAGACCCACGTCGACGTTGCCGCGGGTGGCGTTCGAGTAGGGGCACACCTGGTGGGCCTTCTCGACCAGCGTCTCGGCGGTCGCCTTGTCGAGGCCCGGCAGCGAGATGGTCAGGTCGGCGGTGATGCCGAAGCCGCCCTCGGAGCGCGGGCCGATGCCGACCTTGGCGGTCACGGTGGTGTCGGCCGGGACGGCGATCTTCTCCTGACCGCCGACGAACTTCATCGCGCCGAGGAAGCAGGCGGCGTAGCCGGCCGCGAAGAGCTGCTCGGGGTTGTTGCCGGCGCCACCGGCCCCGCCGAGCTCCTTGGGGGTCGACAGCTTGACGTCGAGGCTGCCGTCCTGGGTCTGGGCGCGACCGTCGCGACCGCCATTCGCCGTGGCCTGGGTGGTGTACTTCACGTCGACGGACATCGGGCTCTCCTCAAAGATCGCGGCGGCCTCGCCGAAGCGCTTCCCGGCCACCCGCGACATTGTCATAGGAGGAATTTCGATTGCGCGCAATTTGTTTTTGCGCGCCGTCTTAGCTATGATCGAAGCGGCCTCGGGCGCAGATCGTTCCTGAGCGTCACGGTCAGGCCCCGCGCGACGGAGCCCCCTTGAGAATCGGGACTTGAGGAGCGGGACATGTCCGAGATCGACGCGCGCGGCCCCACACCCGACCATGCGGACGGACGGGCCGACGACCTGCTGCTCTCCAGCCAGATCTGCTTCGCGGTCTATTCGGCGGCGCACGCGTTCAACCGGATCTACAAGCCCCTCCTCGACCGGATCGGCCTGACCTACCCGCAATACCTGGTGCTCCTCCTGCTCTGGGAGCAGGACGGGCAGACGATGAAGACCCTCGGCCAGCGCCTCTACCTCGATTCCGGCACCCTGACGCCGCTGCTCAAGCGGCTGGAGGCGGCGGGTTTGGTGAGCCGGGCCCGCGATGTCCAGGACGAGCGGCTGATGCGCATCAACCTGACCGAGGCCGGCGCGTCCTTGCGCGAGAGGGCGACGCCGTTCCCGCACGAGATCGTCTGCGCCACGGGCCAGCCGGCGGAGCGGCTGGTGGCCCTGCGCGACGAGATCCTGGCCCTGCGCGACAGCCTGCACGCCTGTTCGGCACCGGATCGCGGGGTGGCGTGAAGAGCCTCATGCGGTTTCCGACCGAGCAATACGGAAACCGGCTTCGCTCAAGCGCCGCGCTGGCTGGTGACACCGAATCCGGAAGTGACCTCCCGGCTTCCGGTGTCACAGCATCGGCAGATGCCGCGGCTCCCGCCCGCGCGGAAACGCGGCGTCGATCCGGGCGAGCTCGGCCTCGTTCAGGGTGAGGCTGCCGCCGCCGGCATTCTCGGCCGCGTGGGCCGGGCTCGACGCCTTCGGGATCGCCAGCACGCCGTCCCCGCGGGTGAGCGCCGCGAGCGCGACCTGCCGCGGCGTGGCGTCGTGGCTCTGCGCAATTTCGGCCAGCACCCGGCCGCCCGGGGTCGCCGGTCCCGGGAAGCTGTCGTGGCCGAAGGGGCTGTAGGCCACCACCGCGACGCCGTTCTGCCGGCACCAGGGCAGGACCGAGTGCTCGATCGCCCGCTCCTCCAGGTGGTAGAGCACCTGGTTGCAGGCGATGCGGTCGGGACCGGCCACGGACAACGCCTCGTCGAGGTCGTCGGCGTCGAAGTTGCTCACCCCCCAGGACAGGATCTTGCCCGCCCGCACCAGGTCCTCGAAGGCCGCGAAGGTCTCCGCCAGGGGATGCGGCCCGCGCCAGTGCAGCAGGTAGCAGTCGAGCCGGTCCGTGCGCAGGCGCCGGAGCGAGCGCTCGCAGGCCTCGACCGTGCCCCGGCGCGAGGCGTTGCCGGGCAGGACCTTCGAGACCAGGAAGACCTCGTCGCGCCGGTCGCCGATCGCCTCGGCGATCAGGGGCTCGGCCTCGCCGTACATCTCGGCGGTGTCGACGTGGCTCATCCCGACATCGAGGCCCCGTCGCAGGGCGGCGGCCGCCACGGTGGGCTCGCCCTCGTCGAGGTACCAGGTTCCCTGCCCGATCACCGGCACCGCGGGCCCGGTGCGTCCGAAGGGTTGCCGTCGCATCGCGCGCTCCTGCGATCTGTGCCGTCCTGGGCCGTGCGGCGCCGGGAGGGCAAGGGCAGATCCCGGAGAATGCACGGTTTTCTGCGGATCGTCGCGGGGCGGGAGGGTTAGGCGCGACGGAGAAGGGCGAGAAAAACGCTCTTCTCCCCAGACGCGTTCTGCAAAAAGAACATTCCGGTTGACAGAAAGTCCGCTTCCGGGTTCTGTGCCGGCCCACACCCGGCTTTGAGACATTCCGCTGAAGGACCCCGATGACCGCTCCCGTCTTCCCGCCCGCCCGGACCCGCGCGCCGTGACGGCCCCCGTCCGCGTGCCGGTGCCGGCGGACCTGAGCGACCGGATCGGCGATCCCGACGCGCTCGTCCGATTGGAGAGCGTCGCCAAGACCTACACGGCGCGCCGCGGCGCCGGCGCCGTGACGGCCCTGGAGGACATCGACCTCTCGGTGTCCCGCGGCCGGGTGCTCGGCGTGATCGGCCGCTCGGGCGCCGGCAAGTCGACCCTGATCCGCCTGGTCAACGGGCTGGAGCGGCCGAGCCGCGGCCGGGTGATCGTCGACCGCGCCGAGATCTCGGCCCTGTCGGAATCGGCCCTGCGGGCCGAGCGCCGCGGCATCGGCATGATCTTCCAGCACTTCAACCTGCTCTCGGCCCGCACCGCCGCCGGCAACGTCGCGCTGCCCCTCGAAGTGGCGGGCTACGACAAGGCCGCGATCCGCAGGCGGGTGGCCGAGCTTCTGGACCTCGTCGGGCTCGCGCCGCAGGCCGACCGCTATCCGGCCGAACTGTCGGGCGGGCAGAAGCAGCGCGTCGGCATCGCCCGGGCCCTAGCCACCAACCCGAAGGTGCTGCTCTCCGACGAGGCGACCTCGGCCCTCGACCCGGAGACGACCCGCTCGATCCTCGACCTCCTCGGCCGGATCAACCGGGAGCTCGGCCTGACGATCCTGCTGATCACCCACGAGATGGCGGTGATCCGGGCGATCGCCCACGAGGTCGCGGTGCTCGACGGCGGCCGCATCGCCGAGAGCGGCGACGTGTTCGAGGTGTTCACGCGGCCGCGCGCCGCGATCACCCGCACCTTCCTCGACGAGGAGACCGGCCGCACCCTGCCGCCGGCACTCGCCGCCCGCCTCACCCCCGGCCTGACGGCCGGGGAGGGAGAGGGGAAGGGAGAGGGAAAGCAGGCGGTCCTGCGCATCACCTTCCGGGGGCCGCACGCCACCGATCCGGTGCTGGCCCAGCTCACGAGCGAGCTCGGCATCCCGGCCGGCATCCTCTCGGGCACCGTCGACGAGATCGCCGGCCGTCCCTTCGGCACCCTGGTGGTCGGCATTGCGGCCGATCCCGGCACGGTGGAGCGGGCCAGGACCTTCCTCGCGGCGCGCGGCCTCGACGTCGAGATGCTCGGCACCCTCGACCTCGCCGGCTGGCAGCGGACCGCCGCTCCCGGCTCCACGGATGCTCGCCATGTCGCCTGAACTCCTCCGCCTCCTCGTCCAGGCCACCCTCGACACGCTGCAGATGGTGGCGGTGGCGGCCTCCCTCGGCACGCTGGTCGGCCTGCCGCTCGGCGTGTTTCTCGCCACCAGCGGCCGCGGCGAGCTCCTGGCCGCCCCCTGGCTCAACCGGGCGCTCGGACTCGTCGTCAACGCCACCCGCTCGACGCCGTTCATCATCCTGGTGGTGGCGATCATCCCGTTCACCCGGCTGCTGGCCGGCACCTCGATCGGCACCAACGCCGCCACCGTGCCGCTGACCGTGGCGGCGATCCCCTTCATCGCCCGCCTCGTCGAGGGCGCGGTGCGGGAGGTCGATGGCGGCCTCGTCGAGGCGGCCCGGGCCTTCGGGGCGAGCCCGCTGCAGATCGTCCTCAAGGTGCTGATCCCCGAGGCGTTGCCCGGCATCGTTCTCGGCCTCACCCTGGCGGTGGTGTCGCTGATCGGCTTCTCGGCGATGGTCGGCGCCGTCGGCGGCGGGGGCCTCGGCGACCTCGGCATCCGCTACGGCTACCAGCGCTTCATGCCCGAGATGATGCTCGCCGTGGTGGTGGTGCTGATCGTCCTGGTGCAGCTGGTCCAGACCCTGGGCGACCGGCTGGCGCGGCGCATGAACAAGCGCCTGCGCCACGGCTGATCCATTTCCCTTTTACTCTCGGAGCGTAAGACGATGCTGCGTACCCTCACCCTGGCGGTCCTCCTCGCCACCGCCAGCCTGCCGGCGTTCGCCCAAGGAGCCTCCCCTCAAGGCCAGCGCGTGCGCGTCGGCGTCACGCCGGGCCCGCACGCCCAGATCATCGAGGTGGTGAAGCCGATCGCCGCCAAGAAGGGCCTCGACCTGCAGGTGGTCGAGTTCTCGGACTACGTCGTGCCGAACGAGGCGCTGTCGTCGGGCGAGCTCGAGGCCAACTCGTTCCAGCACCAGCCCTATCTCGACAACCAGAAGGCCGATCGCGGCTACAAGATCGAGAGCGTGGCCCAGACGGTGAACTTCCCGATGGGCGTCTACTCGAAGCGCCACAAGAGCTTCGACGCGGTGCCGGCGGGCGGCACGGTGGCGATCCCGAACGACCCGACCAATGGCGGCCGCGCCCTGCTGCTCCTGCAGGACAAGGGCCTCTTGAAGCTGAAGGCGAATGTCGGCTTCAAGCCGAGCGTCGCCGACATCACCGAGAACCCGAAGCGCCTGCGCATCATCGAGGTCGACGCGGCCCAGACCCCGCGCTCGCTCGACGACGTCGACGCGGCGGCGGTCAACACCAACTACGCCACCGCGGCCGGCCTGAAGCCCGGCGACGCGATCCTGAAGGAGGAGCCGAAGGGCCCCTACGTCAACGTGATCGCGGTGCGCAGTGCCGACAAGGACAAGCCCTGGGTCGCGACGCTGGTCGAGTCCTACCGCTCGCCGGAGGTGAAGGCCTTCATCGACGCTAAGTTCGGCGGCGCGGTGCTCACCAGCTGGTGAGGCCTGCCCTCCAGGCGGCACGAACGATGCGGCGGCCCCGCGCCACGCCTTATCCACAGGGATGAGACGGAATGAAGCGGGGCCGTGAAACCAAACGAGGCTGGGCGCGTCTTCTCTGCACGGCCCGACTGACGGGCTGGCCTTACCTTTCGAGGTGCCCGATGAAGATCATCACGTCCGCCCTGGTCGCCGCCGTCCTCACCGTCGCCGCCGTTCCGGCCTTCGCCCAGGGCGGTTCGCCCTACAACAACTCGGGCTCGCAGGCCGGCGGCCCGCTCGGCGGCACGCAGCGCGAGATGGGCGCTCCCGGCGGCGCGCCGGCCGTGGGTGCGGCTCCCCGCGCCACCATGCAGCCGACGATGCGCAAGAAGCGCATGATGAAGCACCGCCGCATGCACCGTCACCACCACGCCCGCTGAGCCAGACCGCAAGGTCACAGGCTCGCCCGGCGCGCTCGTTCGGCGGCTCATGCCGCCCGGCGGGCGCGCCTTCGCGCGTCGTGGACCGTACGCCGCCGCAACGAGGCGGCGCACGGTCCGTGATGCGCGTCAGTCCACCTTCTCGTTCGGGTAGACGCCCCAGAGCCGGTCCTGGCGCATGTAGCCGTCGACGTCGCCGCGCTTCTGCGGCAGGGCCACGACGAGGCGGCACCAGGAGCCGTCGCAGGTCTTGACGCTGCCGATCACCCCGGCCTGGAGCTGCGCCACCACGCCGCTCGCCGCGTCGGCCCGGTCGTAGAGAGGCACCGGGGCGCCCTTGTCGGTGCCGCGGCTCAGCACCACCGCGGTGCGCCGGCCGGAGAGCAGCGAGTGCAGCACCCAGCCCTCGGTGCCCTCCGAGTCGCGGATGCGGCGCCAGGTCTCGAACTCGGCGATGATCTCCACCGGCAGGCCGGCACGCTGGAACACCCACAGGGTGCGATGGTCCTTGGACGGGCCCTCGCGCAGGTTCACCCGGTCGGTCTTCAGGCTGACGTAGCGCGGCAGCGGCAGCTTCGTCGCCGGGCCGATGGTGACGCCGATCTCGCCGGGGGCGGGGTTGACGGCCGGGGTCGGCGGCGCGGCGGCGGCAGGCATTGCCAGGGCGGAGAGCACGAGGGCGACGAGGAGGCGCGGGTGGAGCATCGGCGGTCGGTCTCCCTTCAGGGAAGCGGCGCGGATTGTCTTCCCGATCACCTCTGCTAGAGAGGCCGCCGGGCATCGAGCCCCGGCCGGATCGAGGGGCATAAAGGCCCCTATCGCCGGGCCATGGTTAACGGGGCGTAACGACGCCTGTGGTCCGCACCAAGGCGGGGCTTTTCGCCGGGCCGCCGCGTCGCTTACTCTTAGGGCGGCGCGGGCGCCCATATCGCGTGTCGGGGCCGCACGGGCAGGCCGGGAGGCCCGCCCGGGGCAGGGGAGGGATCATGTCGTTGAAGCGCAAGCCGCTCGTGGTGGTCACCCGGCGCCTGCCGGACGTCGTGGAGACGCGGATGCGCGAATTGTTCGACGCGCGCCTCAACCACGAGGACACGCCGCTCACCGGTGCCGCCCTGGCGACGGCCCTCCAGGAGGCCGACGTGCTGGTGCCGACGGTCACGGACGAGATCGACGCCTCGCTCCTCGCCCAGGCCGGCCCGAACCTGCGCCTGATCGCCAATTTCGGCAACGGCGTCGACCACATCGACGTCGGGGTGGCGCTCCAGCGCGGCATCACGGTCACCAACACGCCGGGCGTGCTGACCGAGGACACCGCCGACATGACGATGGCGCTGATCCTCTCGGTGGCGCGCCGGGTCACCGAGGGCGCCCGGATCATCCCGGACGACGCCTGGTCGGGCGGCTGGTCGCCGACCTGGATGCTGGGCCGCCGCATCACCGGCAAGCGTCTCGGCATCGTCGGCATGGGCCGCATCGGCCAGGCTTTGGCCCGCCGCGCCAAGGCCTTCGGCCTCTCGATCCACTACCACAACCGCCGCCGGGTCGGCGCCCGGATCGAGACCGATCTCGAGGCGACCTACTGGGAATCCCTCGACCAGATGCTGGCGCGGGTCGACATCGTGTCGGTCAACTGCCCGCACACGCCGGCGACCTACCACCTGCTCTCGGCCCGGCGCCTGAAGCTGCTGAAGCCCGAGGCCGTGGTGGTCAACACCGCCCGCGGCGAGGTGATCGACGAGACCGCGCTCGCCCGCCTGATCGAGGCCGGCGACATCGCGGGCGCGGGCCTCGACGTGTTCGAGCAGGAGCCGGCGGTGAGCCCGCGCCTCGTCAAGCTCGCGAAGGCCGGCAAGGTGGTGCTCCTGCCCCATATGGGCTCGGCCACCCACGAGAGCCGCGTCGACATGGGCGAGAAGGTCATCATCAACATCAAGACCTTCCTCGACGGCCACCGGCCGCCGGACCGGATCCTGCCCAGCATGCTGTGACCGGCCGGGGCTTCCAGCCGCCGGGTCCAGACATCCTCGATCGTCACTCCGGGACCGCGCAGCGGAGCCCGGCGTCCAGACGCGCAGGTGGAGCAGGGCAGAGCGGACCGCTCATCGCGTCGTCCTGAACCCTCCGCGGCTCCGGGTCCCGGGCTCCGCTTCGCGGCCCCGGGGTGACGCGGAGGGTGTCACTGACCGAGGCGCTCGGCCCGTCACCCGGCAGAACGCCTCGCACCCAAATCAGCCCTGCAACGTCGCCTTCAGGCTGATCTTGGCGTTCAGCACCTTCGAGACCGGGCAGTTCTTCTCGGCGATGCCGGCGAGTTCGTCGAACTTCGCCTGATCGATCCCCGGTATCTTCGCGGTCAGGGTCAGGGCCGACGCCGTGATGGTGAAGCCGTCGCCGTCCTTCTCCAGGCTCACCACGGCTTCCGTGCGCAGCTCGTCGGCGGTGAAGCCGGCGCCCTGGAGCTGGAAGGCCAGCGCCATGGTGAAGCAGCCCGCATGCGCCGCGGCGATCAGCTCCTCGGGATTGGTGCCCGGCTCGTTCTCGAAGCGGGTGTTGAAGCCGTAGGGGTTGCTCGACAGCACGCCCGACTGCGTGGTCAGCTGGCCCTTGCCGTCCTTGCCGCTACCCTGCCAAACGGCGTTCGCCTTGCGGTTCATGCTCGTCTCCCGTGACACATGAGGAGGCCGCGCGGGCGGCCCCGATCTCGGCGGAGCCCTCCAGGCAGCCGCTCACGCCCACAGGTAGGTCAGCGCGTCCCCAGGTCATCCTTGCTACCGTCATCCTGCCCAAGGTCATCCTCGGATTCCGCGTCGATCACCCGGCGGGCGAGGGCGAACGGGAATCCTGCCCGGGCCATGGCGGCGAGGTCGCGCTCGCGCGCGGCGACCCGGGCACCCGGTGCGCGGTACGGCCCGAGGCGGCGGCGCCTGGCATAGGCGAAGGCGGCCTCGTCCTCGCCGCCCGCGTCTTCCTCGGCGAGAGCCGCACCGACGATGTCGCGGTCGACGCCCTTGGCGGCGAGCTTGGCGCCGATCGCCCGGGCCGAGCCGCCGCGGCGGCGCAGGGAGCGCACCTTGGCGGCCGCGAAGGCGGCGTCGTCGACGAGGCCGGCGCCGAGCGCGCGCGCCACCACCGCCTCGACCATCTCCGAAAAATCGTCCGGCTCCTCGCCGCGCAGGCGGCAGCGGGTCTCGACCCGGCGCCGCAGCACCCGGCGCAGCATCTCGGCGGAGGCGCCGTAGCGCTCCAGGTAGTACAGGGCCGCCCGTTCGAGATAGGCCGGCGTGATGGGCCGCGCCGCCCTCAATCCGCCATCGCGGCCGGGTTCATCGGCCCCGTCCCGGATCGCCTCCGTCCCGGCGGGGGCGTCCGGCCCGTGCGAGGGGTGATGCCGGCGTTTCTGCACAAGCGTGAATCCTTCTTCCTCCTGGTCGCCCTCGCCCTCGGGGCGGTGGCCGGCGTGGTGCTCTACCTGTCGCGACCGACGACCCTGCGCGTCGCGGTCGGCCCGCGGGATCGGGTCGAGACGCACCTGATCCAGGCCTATGCCGACGCGCTCGCCCGCGCCCGCGAGGATATACGACTCGAGGTCGTTCCTTACGACGACGTGCGCGACAGCGCCGCGGCGCTCCAGAGCGGGCGGGCCGACCTCGCGGTGGTGCGGCCCGACGTGCGCCTGCCCGAGAACGGCCTGACGCTCGCCGTCCTGCACGACGAGGCCCTGGTGGTGGCGGCCCCCCCGGATTCCGGCATCCAGGCCTTCTCCGATCTCGCCGGCAAGCGCCTCGGCCTCGTCGCCCATCACGGCGCCGACCAGCCGCTGGTCGCGAGCCTGCTCGCCTATTACGCCCTGACGCCGGCGCCCGTGGGCGCTGCGCCGGCCACGGCCGATCCGGGCGGCACGCTGCCGGCCGCCGCCGGCAGCGTCGCCCTGGTGCCCCTGCGGGCCTCCGAGGTGGCGGCGGCGCTCTCCGAACACCGGATCGACGCCGCCGCGGTGATCGCCGCGCCGTCGGCGAAGCCCGCCGCCCGGGTGGTGCAGGCGGTGGAGGCGGCCTCGCCCGGTCACGGCGCGACGATCGTGGCGATCCCCGACGGCGAGGCGATCGTGCAGCGCCTGCCCGAGCTCCAGGCCGTGACCATCGCGGCCGGCACCTTCGGCGGCCGCCCGAAGCGCCCGGACGACGAGGTGAAGACCGTCGGCGCCTCCTACCGGCTGATGGCCCGCGCCTCGTTGAACCGCGACACCGCCGCGAGCGTGACCCAGCACCTGTTCGAGCTGCGCTCGCGCCTCGCCGCGATGGTGCCGACCGCCAACCTGATGAAGGCGCCGGATTTCGACAGCGCCGCCGAGGCGACGAGCGCCCGCCTGCCGATCCATCCCGGCGCGGTCGACTACTACGAGCGCGAGCAGCAGACCTTCTTGCAGCGCTACGAGGACTGGGTCTACCTGGTGGCGTTCTTCGGCGGCGGACTCGGCTCGGCGGTGGCCTGGCTCGGCCAGCGCCTCGCCCGCGAGCAGCGCGCCCGCATCGACGCCGTCCTCGACCGGCTGCTCGCCATCCTGATCGAGGCGAGGGCAACGCAGGAGCCGGCCGCCCTCGACGCCCTGGCGATCGAGATCGACGGCCTCGTGATCGACGTGGTGCGCCACGCCCGCGCGCATTCCACCGACATCCGCACGATGAGCGCGCTGATCCTGGCGGTCGATGCCGCGCGGGCCGCGGTGGCGGATTGCCGGCGGGACGGGGCGCCGGTGCGAGAGCGGGCGGGGCGGTTGCTGTCGCTGCATCCAATGGGGGGCGGAGGGTAAGGACACTCTGGATTTTTGTGCGCCCCAAGCGTATGAAGCCGTATGGAGTTCGACTGGCATCCTGCGAAATCGGATTGGAACCTCGAAGCGCGAGGTTTCGGCTTCGATTACGCTGCCCAGGTGTTCTTTGGTCACATCGTGACGCGCATCGATGATCGGCGGGATTACGGCGAAGTCCGGCTCAATGCGATCGGAGAGATTGACGGCGTCATCTACAATGTCACTTACACGGAGCGTGGACGCGTCTGCTGGATCATCTCAGCGCGCCGCGCCAACAGGAAGGAGTGCCAGCTATGGCTCGCATCTCTCTCGACCAATTGAGGGCCAACCGCCCGACTGCCAATCGAGCTAAAATCGATGCGACCACGGAGGAGGACATCCGCCGCCACATGGTCGAGGACGGTGAGGATCCCGATGCCGAACCGGTGGGATACCGACTGGTCTTGTCCGTGACCGCCATCCGCGAGCGTCTCGGGATGACACAGATCGCCTTCGCGAAGGCCATCGGTGTCCCGGTCGCGACGGTCCGCAATTGGGAGCAGAGGCGCAAGCAGCCGGACCCGGCGGCCCGCTCGCTGCTGACGATCGTCGCCGCGGAACCGGACGCGGCCTTCCGGGCGCTCGGCGTGGTTCGGTAGACCCCGGTCCGCCTCAAGTGATGAGCTGGTCCCGCCGCCGCAGGGCCGGGAACAACCGCCCCCACAGGGCCGCCACCGCCACAGTCGCGACGCCGCCGATCACCACCGCCGGCACCGCCCCGACCAGGGCCGCGAGCGTGCCGGATTCGAACTCCCCGAGTTCGTTCGAGGCGCCGATGAACACGGTGTTGACCGCCGCGACCCGGCCGCGCATCGCGTCCGGCGTCTCGCCCTGAACCAGGCTCTGGCGGACGTAGACGCTGACCATGTCGGCCGCGCCGGTCACGAACAGGCAGGCCATCGAGAGCGGCAGCGAGGTCGAGAGGCCGAAGCCGATCGTGGCGAGGCCGAACACGCCGACCGCGATCAGGAGGCGCGGGCCGACGCCGCGGGTCAGCGGGCGGTGGGCCAGCAGGATCGCGGTCGCGACCGAGCCCAGCGCCGGCATGCTGCGCAGGAGCCCGAGGCCGAGGGGGCCGACGAACAGCACCTCCTGGGCGAAGATCGGCAGGAGCGCGGTGGCGCCGCCGAGCAGCACCGCCACGAGGTCGAGGGTGATGGCGCCGAGCACCACCGGCTGCGAGCGGATGTAGGTCAGACCGGCGAGCAGGGTCGCCCAGGTCACGGCGGGCCTTTGCGTGACGGCCGCCGGCGGCGGCCGGACGCCGATGATGCTGAACGCCGCGAAGGCGAAGCAGGCGGCGGCCAGCCCGAACACCACCGCCGGCCCGAGGGCGTAGAGCAGGCCGCCGAGCGCCGGCCCGGTCACCGACGCGCTCTGCCACAGCGACGAGTTGAGCGCGATGGCGCTGCCGAACTGCTCGCGCGGCACCAGGGTCGGCAGCAGCGCCTGGCTCGCCGGATTGGCGAAGGCACGGGCGGTGCCGACCAGCACCATCAGGGCGTAGACCGGCCAGACCGGGGTGGCATGCGAGGCGGCGAGCGCCATCAGGCCGAGGCCGGCGAGCGCCAGGAGACCGTAGGAGATCGCCGCGACCCGGCGCCGGTCGAAGGTGTCGGCGACGTGGCCGGTGACCAGGGCGCCGAGCATCGCGGGGGCGAAGCTCGCGAGGCCGACGAAGCCGAGCGCGAGCGCGCTGCGGGTCAGGTCGTAGACGAACCACCCCACCGCCACCGCCTGCATCTGGTAGGCGAGGCCGGTGAGGAAGCGGGCGCTGCCGAAGAGCCGGAAGTCGCGGTTGCGAAAGAGGGTCCAGCCGGACGGCGCGGGGGAGAGCATGACGGTTCCGTGCCCCGCCCGGGCGGCGGGGGTTCGAGGTCGGCGTAAAGCCCGCCCTTGGGCGGGCCCTGATGACGATCAGGCGAGAACCTTGCGGATCAGGACGGACAGGCCGAAGGCCAGGGCCGAGACGGCGACGGAGATCGCGATGTAGAGCGAGCGCCGCGGCTGCTGGGCCGATTCCGCCCGCACCGGCTCGACGATCATGCTGAAGAACTCGATCTGCCGGTCGGCGATCATCCGCGAGCGCTCCCGCGCGGCGATCGTCGCCGCGTAGTACTTCTCGGCGGTCTTGCGCTCGGCGTCGAGCTCCTCGAACTTGGTCAGCGTGGCCGAGAGCACCCGGCGCTGCTCGGGATCCTGGTTGGCCGCCTCGCGCTCGATGCGGGCGATGGTCTCGTCGAGCTGGACGATCTGCGCCTTGAGGTCCTGGATGCTCCGGCTGTCGTCGCGCAGGTCGCGCTGGAGCAGGCTGAGCTTGACCGCGAGTCCGATGCGCTGGGAGCGGATCTCGGCGATCATCTTCAGGTTGGTGTCGTTGGACTTCTGGGCGTCGAGCACGCCGTCCCGGTTGCGCAGGTCGCGCACCGCGAGGTGGAGCTTGGTCAGGCGTGCCTCGGCGCGCTTCATCTCGCGCTCGCTCTCCGCCAGGGCATCGTTGCGGGCCCGCTCGGTGAGCTGGTTCACCACCCGCTCGCTCTCGGTCAGCACGGCCCGGCTCAGGGTCAGGGAATCGTCCGGGTCGAAGGCGTTGATCGCGACCTCGATCAGGCCGGACGACTCGACGCTGACCTTCACCCGCTCGCCCCAGTAGCGGGTGAGCTTCTCGATCGGCTTCTCGGGATCGAAGCGGGAATAGCGATCGATGTCGTCGCGGGAGAACATCTTGCGCAGCGGCAGGCTGCGCTCGAGGGTCTCGACCATCGTCCGGCTCTTGATGTACTCGCCGACGATCATCGAATCCTGGGCGATCATCTGGGACGGGATGCTCGAGGTGGTACCGACCGAGTCCGGCGCCGCCTTCTCGGCGCCGCCGATCGCCGGCCGCAGGGCGAAGCGCGCCTCGGTCACGTAGCGGTCCGAGAGGTAGAGGCCGAAGAACACGATGCTGCCCAAGGAGGGGAGCACGAACAGGAACAGGCACAGGAGCGGGGTGACGACGTCCCGGCGCCGCTGCGCCCGGATCGTCCGGATCGTCGACTTGTTCGGGTTCGAGAACCGCGACACCCGGGCCGCCTGCCGCAGGGCCTCGCCGATCATCCGGGAGCGGTCGGCGGGGCTGAGCGCCTTGCCTTCCGGATTGCGGGCGTCGATCGTCATGGCGGGGGTTCCGGCTGGGGCGGGGCCGGGGCGCGCGAGGCACCGGCCGGCAAGACGGGGAGGGCGTGGCAGGGGAGGGCGACGGGGAGCGTCGCGCTCACTGGTTCAGGCGCTGGTAGACTTCGATCGCGTCGTTGATGTCGGGATAGATCACGGCGCGGCCGTTCGCCAGCACGATCCCCTGCTGGGCGTAGTCCCGGATCGTGTCCATCGAGTGCGAGCACATGATGATGTCGGCATTCTTGCGCCGCTGGCTCCACACCTCCTCGCAGCGCTTGGCGAAGCGCGCGTCGCCGACGCCGGTGATCTCGTCGACGATGTAGCAGTCGAACGGGATCGCCATGCTCATGCCGAAGGCGAGGCGCGCGCCCATGCCCGAGGAGTAGTTGCGGATCGGCACGTTGATGTAGTCGCCGAGCTCGGCGAAATCCTCCACGAAGGCCAGCACCCGGCGCGGATCCTCGCCGTGGATGCGGGCCACGAAGATCACGTTCTCGCGCCCGGTCATCAGCGGGTGGAAGCCGCCGCCGAAGCCGAGCGGCCAGGAGATCCGGGTGGTGCGGATCACCCGGCCCTTCGTCGGCATCTCGCAGCCGGCGATCAGCCGCAAGGTCGTCGACTTGCCGGCACCGTTGATGCCGAGGATGCCGTAGCTCACCCCGGGCTTCAGGGTCAGCGACGCCTGGTCGAGGATGGTACGGCGGTACCCGTCCGTCTTGTAGATCTTGGTGACGTTGTCGAGGCGGATCATCGGCGGATAAGGACACGCTCGAGAGGGGTGCGGCCGCCTCGCGGAGACGCGCGACGGTCTGGCCCGGGGGCCCCACCGATCATGCGCCGAGCCGGCATCCGCACGGTTAACGAGGCCGGTCGCGGCGGCCGGCAGGCTCGGACGTAGCCGCAGAAAGCGGCGAATCTGAGAAGCGGCCCGCGGCCGGGCCGTATCGGGGCCCTGCGATAAGCCCGTGCCAGTTTCAAGTTAGTATAAAGAAGAAGCGCGATGCGGCGCTATGAGCGCGCGGGCTTTTGGATTAAACAGCGGCCTTTCTCGTGTCACTTCCGGAAAGACGCCCGTGCTGATTGCGTTCCTGATCATGCTGCGCGAAGGGATCGAGGCGGCCCTGATCGTCGGCATCATCGCCGGCTACCTCGCCCAGACCGGGCGGCGGGCCTGGATGCCGGCCGTGTGGGGCGGCGTCGTGCTGGCCGCGCTGCTCTGCCTCGCCCTCGGCCTGGGGCTGCAGGCGATCGGCGCCGAGTTTCCGCAGAAGCAGCAGGAGATGGCGGAAGGGCTGATCGCGCTGCTCGCCGCCGTCATGCTGTGCACGATGGTGTTCTGGATGCGCAGGGCCGCCCGCTCGGTGCGGGCCGAGCTGCACGGGGCGGTGGACGACGCGCTGAGCCGCCACGGTAAGGCGAGGGGAGGGTTCGCCCTCGCGGTGATGGCGTTCCTGGCGGTCGGCCGCGAGGGGCTCGAATCGGTGTTCTTCCTCCTCGCCACGGTGCAGCAGGATGTCGGCTGGGGGGTGCCCGTGGGCGCGGTCCTCGGCATCGCCCTCTCGGTGCTGGTCGGCATCGCGCTGGCCAGGGGCGCCGTGCGCCTCGACCTGCGCCGCTTCTTCCGCTGGACCGGGGTGTTCATCCTGTTCGTCGCCGCGGGCCTGCTCGCCGGCGCGCTCAAGGCCTTCCACGAGGCGGGCCTCTGGAACCACCTCCAGGCCACCGCCTTCGACCTCGGCCATGTCCTCCCCGCCGACACGGTGCTCGGCACCCTCCTCACCGGCATCTTCGGCTACCAGGAGGCGCCGGCCTGGGGCGAGGTGCTGGTCTATCTCGGCTTCCTGATCCCGGCCCTGTGGGCCTTCCTGGCGGGCGCCCGGCCGAGCCCCGCCGCCCGGCCCCGCCACGCCTGAGGACACCCGACGATGAAAGCCCACCGGCCGGCCGCCCTCGCCCTTGTCCTCCTCTCCACGGTCGCCGCCTCGGCGCAGGCGCCCGAGCCCCAAGTCTCCGAGCCCGTCGCCGTCACGGTGACCGACAAGGGCTGCGAGCCCGCCGCGCTCACGGTTCCGGCCGGCAAGTCGGTGTTCAAGATCAGCAACAAGAGCCGCCGGGTGCTGGAGTGGGAGATCCTCCAGGGCACGATGATCGTCGAGGAGCGGGAGAACATCATCCCGGGCTTCGTGCAGTCGCTCTCGGCGACGCTCCAGCCCGGGTCCTACGAGATGACCTGCGGGCTCCTCAGCAACCCGAAGGGCACGCTCACGGTGACGGCCACCGCGGCCGCCGCCGGCGCGCCCGATCCGATGGCCCTCGTCGGGCCGCTCGCCGCCTACAAGCTCTACGTGATGGGCGAGGTCGAGGCCTTCCACGCGCGGACCGCCGCCTTCGTCGCGGCGGTGAAGGCGGGCAGGATCGCCGAGGCCAAGGCGCTCTATCCGGTGGCGCGCCGCCACTACGAGCGGATCGAGCCGGTGGCGTCGCTGTTCAACGACCTCGACAAGAGCATGGACGTGCGGGCCGACGACTTCGAGCGGAAGGAGGCCGATCCCGGCTTCACCGGCTTCCACCGCCTCGAGAAGGGGCTGTGGGCCGACGCCAGCACGGAGGGCCTTGGCCCCACTGCCGACCGGCTGCTCGGCGACGCCACCGAGCTGAAGCGGCGCGTCGCCGACCTCGCCATCCCGCCGGCCAGGATGGCGGGCGGGGCCGCCGGCCTGATCGAGGAGGTCGCGGCGACCAAGATCTCCGGCGAGGAGGACCGCTACAGCCGGACCGACCTGTGGGACTTCCACGCCAATGTCGAGGGTTCGCGCAAGATCTTCGACCTCCTGCGCCCCCTGGTGGCGCCCCGCGACCCCGACTTCGTCGCCCGCACCGAGAAGAATTTTTCGCGCGTGGAGGCGCTGCTGGCGAAGTACCGGACCGAGGACGGGGGATTTTCCCCCTACGACTCCTTGAGCGACCGCGACCGCAACGCCCTCAAGGGCCCGATCACCGTGCTGGCCGAGGACCTCTCGACCCTGCGCGGCAAGCTCGGCCTGGACTGAAGCGTCGTCATGGCCTCCTGCCCGTTCTCCACCTCCCGCCGCGCCCTGCTGCGTGGGCTCGCCGCCGGCACCGGCGCCGGCACCCTCGCTCTGGCCTCGGCGCCGGTTTGCGCCCATGCGGTCCGGGACCATGACGCGACGCCCTCGTCCGCCAGCGACGGCACCCTCGACCGCCAGCCGTTCCACGGCCCGCACCAGGCCGGCATCGTCACGCCGCAACCCGCCGCCGCCCTGGTCGTCGCCCTCGACGTTCTCGCCGAGGACCGGGGCGAGCTCGCCAAGCTCTTTCGGATCCTGACCGAGCGCTTCGCCTTCCTGAGCGCCGGCGGGCCGGTGCCGCCCCTCGACCCGCGGCTGCCGCCGGCCGATTCCGGCATCCTCGGGCCGCAGGTTCTGCCCGACAACTTCACCGCCACGCTCAGCGTCGGCGCCAGCCTGTTCGACGACCGCTACGGGCTGGAGGGCGTGAAGCCGAAGGCCTTGCGCCCGATGGATCGCTTCCCTAACGATTCCCTCGACGCCAAGCTCTGCCACGGCGACCTGCTGCTGCAATTCTGCGCCAATACCGCCGAGACCACCCTGCACGCCCTGCGCGACGTGATCCGCCACACCCCGGGCCTCGTGTCCTTGCGCTGGAAGCTCGAGGGCATGCTGCCGCCCCACGTGGTGAAGCGACCGGGGAAGGACACGGTCCGCAACTTCCTCGGCTTCAAGGACGGCACCGCCAACCTCGACGCCGCCGACGACGCCCTGATGCGCCGCCAGGTCTGGGTGCAGCCGGGCAGGGAAGAGCCGGCCTGGGCGTCGGGCGGCTCCTACCAGGTGGTGCGGATCATCCGAAACTTCGTCGAGCGCTGGGACCGCACGCCCCTGCGCGAGCAGGAGCGGATCTTCGGCCGCCACAAGGACAGCGGCGCGCCGCTGGGCGGGACCGACGAGCACGCCCTGCCGGACTACGCCTCGGACCCGGCGGGCGCCCGCACGCCGATGGACGCGCATATCCGGCTCGCCAACCCGCGCACGCCCGAGACCGCGTCGAGCCTGATCCTGCGCCGGGGCTACAACTACTCGGCCGGCATCACCCCGTCGGGCCAGCTCGACATGGGCCTGCTCTTCGTCTGCTTCCAGTCCGACCTCGACGCCGGCTTCGTGGCGGTGCAGAACCGGCTCAACGGCGAGCCGCTGGAGGAGTACATCAAGCCGGTCGGCGGCGGGTACTTCTACGCCCTGCCGGGCGTGCCGGAGCCGGGCGGGTTTTTGGGGCAGGGGCTCTTGGTCGGGGCGTGAGCGGACCCCGAAAGCCGGTCTGTTCAGCCTCTGCCGATTCTGCAACCGCCGCGTCGTTCCGGGCCCGCGAAGCGGGGCCCGATCGGCTAAGCGTCGCCCACGAGACAGCCCGTTTTCCGCTTCTCCCCCTTTCCAGGACGAATGCAGCGTCAGCGGAAGGAGATCCGGGATCCAGCACAAAGAGTCGCGAAGCGTCCGTCTCTCCGCAACGCTGAAAAGATAGAGCCGCTTCGCGGCACTTTCTCTGCTGGATCCCGGATCTCCTTCCGCTGACGCTGCAGTCGTCCGGGAAAGGGGCGGTGGCTTACGAAGAACAGGTAGCCCTTGCGGCGCGCGTGAGGCATTCCCGCCGCGGCAGCGCCCCCCTCAGCGCATCGCCTCGCGCTGCGCCAGCGTCGTCGGGGCGCCCGACTTCTGGATCAGCCCGTCGATCTGGTCGCGCTGGCGGCGGAACTCGGCCAGGAGCCGGCCGTCGAGCTCGCGGCCGCGGGGCACGCGGATCTTCATCGGGTCGACGAAGTGGCCGTTGATGATCACCTCGTAGTGCAGGTGCGCGCCGGTCGAGAGGCCGGTGGAGCCGACATAGCCGATGATCTGGCCCTGGCGCGCCTTGGCGCCGGCGCTGACGCCGCGGCCGAACCGGGACATATGGTTGTAGGTGGTGACGTAGCCGTTGGCGTGCTGGATCTCGACTCGGCGGCCGTAGCCCGAATCCCACTCCGCCTTGATCACCGTGCCGTTGCCGGCCGCGAAGATCGGGGTGCCGATGCGGATCGACCAGTCGACGCCGGTATGGAGCTTGGCGTAGCCGAGCACCGGGTGGCGGCGATAGCCGAAGCCGGAGCTCATGTTGCCGTCGGCGACCGGCTTGCGCAGCAGGAATTTCTTCAACGAGCGGCCGGCCTCGTCGAGATAGTCGACGCTGCCGTCGTCGGGTGACTGGAAGCGGTAGATCCGTCGCGATTCCCCGCCGAGGTTGAGCGCCGCGAACAGGATGTCGGGCCGCTCGGCCGAGCCGCCGGATTCCTCGTCGTAGGTGTAGAACAGCTCGATGCCGTCGCCGGTGGCGACGCGGCGCTGGAAATCGACGTCGTAGCCGAAGATCCGCACCAGGTCCTCGACCGTCGAGCGCGGCAGGTCGTAGCGCGCCGCGGTCTCGTAGAGGCTGGCATAGAGGCGCGCGCCGGTGCCCTCGTCGTCGTCGTCGGCCTCCGGCTTCGCGGCCGGCTTCTGGGCGACGCCCTCCGGCACCGGCGGGGCGACCGACACGAAGGCGCCGCGGTCGTTCATCGCGGCGATCGCCTCGACGCCGGATTCGCCGTAGAGGATCACCCGGGTGAGCTGGCGCGGATCGCCGGCCCGGGGCCCGGGACCGACCTGGAGCCGCATCTGCTGGCCCTCGCCGACGGCGCCGGACCGGACCCGGGTGCCGAGGGCCGCCAGGATCGGGCGGATCTGCTCGTCGAGGCCGCCATTGGCCCGGAGCACGCCCTCCAGGGTCTCGCCGCGCTTGATCGCGACGTCGCGCTCCTCGACCAGCGGGGCGTCGCGCTCGCGCTCCATCTTGGCGAGGTCGGTGACGTTCTCGCGCATCACCCGGACCTCGATCGACTTGAACGGGCCGGACGAACCGCCGAAATCGCCGCCGCCGTCGAGGCCCGGCAGGGCCGCCATGCTGCGCAGCGTGCGCGAGAGCATCAGCTGCGGGGCGATCGGAAGCGCCGCGCGCCGCCCGGCCTCGGCCGCGAGCCGCCGCTCCTCCTCGATCTGCGCCGCCACGTCCTCGTCGGAGAGGGCCGGCGCCCCGGCCGGCACCGCGAGGTCGCCGAGATCGCGCTTGACCACCGACACCTCGGCATCCGGCGTCTCGGCGGGACTTTGCGCCTCCGGGGCGCGGTCGGTCCCCGGATCGGTGAAGAACCGCATCGGGTCGAAGGAGGGGATGTCGGTCGCCGCCATCCCGGCGGTGGCCGAGAGCGCGGTGGCGATCCGCACGAACGGCCGGACCTTGATGATCTCGCGCTCGCCCGCCCGCAGGGTCACCGGGGCCTTGAAGCTCTGCTTGGCGAGCGCCACCATCGGGTTGCGCACCAGCCGGTCGCCCTTGCGGACAAGGTTAGTGCCGCCCTCGCTGGCGACCGGGCGGGGCGCCACGGTCACGGCCTGCGGCAGTTCCGCGAAGGTGATCTCGCCCTGCAGCGACACCCAGATCGCCGAGCCGATCAGCCCGGCGCCGGTCATGCCGGTGAGGACGCAGGCGGTGAGCCAGCGCAGGTTGACGTCGCGCCGGTCGGAGCGCGGCGAGGCGGCGCCCGAGAGGTCGAGCGGCGGCTCCCGGCCCGGATCGGCCGACCGGCCGCGGGGCGCCTGCTGGGATCCGACCGGGTCGAGCCGCGCGCGCTTCACCGTCTCTCCTTCGCTCATCCGTTCCGACAGCCGACGCGGCAGCACCACGACGGCGAGGAGGACGCTTCGCTGCACGGCATCGCGACCATGCGTGGCTCACGCAGGGAAATCAACGGTGGGCGGGAGGCGCATCCCCAGCCGGCCGCGCGGTCCGCGCGCCGGATCCTCGAGGCTGTCTCTCCGGCGCCAGCATGTCAGGATTGAGGCGTCGGCTCCGCTCGGCGCGGCGCGGCGCTCGATTTGCCGCATGGCCGGCACCAGGACCCGGACCACTTCCGGTGAGGGCGCGAAACGTCGATCCCCGCGGCGTTTCCCACGCCGCGGCGGTTTCCACGGCCGCCCCTCTTGCACTACGGTTTCCCACGCTACGGTTCGCTGCCCCTTTCCGGGAGTTCTCCATGATGCGTCGTCACGCCGGCCTCGCCGCCGCCCTGCTGCTCCTCTCCTCGCACGCCGCCTTCGCGCATCCGGGCCACGGCGAGGCCGCCGGGCTCGCGCAGGGCTTCGCCCACCCGTTGAGCGGTGCGGACCACCTGCTCGCCATGGTGGCGGTCGGCCTGCTGGCGGCGGCGCGGGGCGGGCGGGCGCTCTGGGCGGTGCCGCTGGCCTTCCTCGGCATGATGGCGGTCGGCGGGGCGCTCGGCGCCGCCGGGATCGCGCTTCCCTTCGTCGAGGTCGGGATCGGCCTGTCGGTGGTGGCGTTCGGCCTCGCGGCCGCTTTCGGCGCCGGCCTGCCGCTCGCCGCGGCCCTCGGCCTCGTCGGCGCCTTCGCGGTGTTCCACGGCTACGCCCACGGCGCCGAGATGCCCGAGACCGCCTCCGGCCTGACCTACGGACTCGGCTTCCTGACGGCCAGCGCGCTGCTCCACCTCGCCGGCATCGGGCTCGGCCTTGCCGCCGGCCGCGTGGCGCAGGGACGCGCGCTGCCCTTCGCCGGGGCCGCCGTGGCGGTGGCGGGCGTGGCGGTGCTGGCCGGAAGCCTCTGACAAGAAAGCGACCGGGGCCGCGCGGCGGCTCCGGTCACCCCGGATTGACCGCCGTCGCAAGCCAGCAGGCGGCGCCGAGGTACACCGGCCCCTGTGCCGGCATCGCCTCGCGCAGGGCCGTCAAGGCTTGCTCGCGCAGGACCGGATCCGCGATCTCGCGCAGGAGCCCGGCAATGGGCCCGACGGTGGCGGCGAAGCGCGCCGCCTCCGCCGCATCGGCGCCGATCTCCAGCGGACGGTCGACGGGCGCGACCTCAGGCTTCGCGAAGCCGGCCTGCCCGAGGAGGGCGACCAGCGCCCCGCCGTCGGCGAAGCGGAACGGACCCGGGCCGCCCGGGGGCGAGGGCGGGGGCTCGGGCACCACGCTCAGCACCGCGTCGCGCGGCACGCTCACCCACGGATTCTCGGCGAGCGCGCGCCAGCACAGGACGGCGAGCCGTCCCCCCGGCCGCAGGGCCCGCCGGATATTGGCGAAGGCCGCGCGCGAGTCCTCGAAGAACATCACCCCGAAGCGCGACAGCGCGAGATCGTGCTCCGGTGCGAAGGAATGGGTCTGGGCATCGGCCTCGATCCAGGCGATCGGCGCGCCGATGGCCGGCCGGGCGCGGGCGCGGGCCAGCATCGGCCGGGACACGTCCACCGCCGTCACCGCGCCGCCGGACCCGGCGCGCGCGGCGGCCACGAGGGCGGTCTCGCCGCAACCGCAGCCGATATCGAGCACCCGCTCGCCTGGCCGCGGGCCGGCACCGTCGATGAGGGCGGCGGTCAGCGGCGCGAAGACCCGGTCGAGCTCCGCCTGCATGTCGGCCCAGCGCGTGCCGACATCGCCGTTCCAGTACTCGGCCTGGGTGATCGGCTCCGGCATCGGCGCACGCCCTCGTCCCGTGGTCCCGGCCCGACGCTACAGCCTGCGCGAGACCGGGGACAAGGGGGAGTTCAGGTCGTCTTGCGCGGCCGTCCGCGCCGCGCGGGCGGCGCCCCGCCCGGCGCGCCGGCGTCGTCCTCGGCCCCGCGCAGGCGGCGCCGGCCGAGGCCGCTGTTCTTGGCCAGCTCCGAGCGCTGCGAGGCGTAGTTGGACGCGACCATCGGGTAGTCGCGCGGCAATCCCCATTTCTCGCGGTACTGGTCCGGCGTGAGGCCGCGGCCGGCGAGGTGGCGCTTGAGCGTCTTGTAGGGCTTGCCGTCCTCGAGGGAGATGATGTGGTCCGGCGTCACCGTCCGGCGGATCGGGATCGGCGGCTCGGGCTTCGGCGGCTCGGGCGCGGGCGGCGCCATCAGCTGGGTCAAGGTCGAGTGGACGGCGCCGATCATCGGCGGCAACTCGTTCGGCGGCACCGCATTGTTGGACACGTAAGCCGTAATGATCGCGGCGCAAAGATCGACGACGCGGTCACCAGAGCCATTCTCCTCGACATTCATCGCCCAACCCCGTCTGCATTCGTGATGAAGAATGCATGATGACGATCGAACGTCAAACAGACGGCGCGTCGACCGAGGTTAATCCTGTGGGCGTAACCAGTGTTCCTCAGTCACTTGGGAGGAGGGAGAACTAACTTATGTTTATGAGAAGGGCTACGCTCTTCGATGTAGGCGAACGCTGCGGAGGGGCCGCAGCGTGGCCATCGGACGCGGCGCATGGGCCGACACGCAGCATCGCGGCCGGCTGAGAAACGGCTGGGGATAAGTCTTGAGGAGGATCCGCCCGGCGGCGGCTGAATGGTCGGAGTGGCAGGATTTGAACCTGCGACCCCCACGTCCCGAACGTGGTGCGCTACCAGACTGCGCTACACTCCGACGCGCCCGAAGGCACGGGTATCGTACAAACCAAACATCTTGTGCAGATGCCTGATGGTCTCGGGAAGACTCAGCCTCGTGAGAGAGCTGGTCGGAGTGGCAGGATTTGAACCTGCGACCCCCACGTCCCGAACGTGGTGCGCTACCAGACTGCGCTACACTCCGAACGGCCGGCCGTGGCCGACGACGGGGCTTATAGCGAGGGCATCCGGGGGCCGCAAGGCCGTTCATGCGCGATGGCCGAGTTTCTTGAGCCGGCAGCTTTCCCGGGCCGGCAGGTTCCTCGGCCCGGCCCCTCGGCTGCCCCGTTTTCGGACCGCGACGGCCCTCCGGCGAGGACGGAGGCGACGGAGGGGCGGTGCGGGGGAAGGGGGGAGGTCTCGGGAGCGTGAAGGCCTTGCGTGATCCGCTCCCGCCCGCCATTGTCCCACCGTCAGAAAAGCCGACACCGGCGGGGTGGCGTATGGCGAGCCGGGTGGTGGCGTGAGCGAGGACGATCAGGTCGGGGTCCCGGAGCCGGGAGCCAGCCACTCCGCGGAGGCGCCGTCCTTGGCGCATCTGAAATCCGCGACGATCCGCGAGCCCGGTCTCGACGACCGCGGCAGCGTCTTCTTCGCGGCGATCGAGATGACCCGGATGCCGATGATCCTGACCGATCCGCGGCAGCCCGACAACCCGATCGTGTTCGCCAACCGGGCATTCCAGGATCTCACCGGCTACACGCAAGGAGAGCTGATCGGCCGCAACTGCCGCTTCCTGCAGGGGCCCGAGACCAGCCGCGAGACCGTGGCCGAGCTGCGCCAGGCCGTGGAGGAGCGCCGGGCGATCGCGACCGAGATCCTCAACTACAAGCGCGACGGCTCAGCCTTCTGGAACGGCATCTTCATCGGCCCGGTCTTCGACGAGGCCGGGGAGATCGTCTATTTCTTCGCCTCGCAGCTCGACGTGACGCGAAGGCGCGTGTCGGAGCAGGCGTTTCGCCAGGCGCAGAAGATGGAGGCGATCGGCCAGCTCACCGCCGGCCTCGCCCACGACTTCAACAACCTGCTCCAGGTCGTCTCCGGCAACCTCGAACTGGCGCGCAATGCCGTGACGAGCGAGCGGGCCCAGCGCCAGCTCGCCAACGCCGCCGGCGCGGCCGAGCGGGGCGCGAAGCTGACGAAGCAGCTCCTGTCCTTCGCCCGCAAGGCGCGGCTGGAGCCGCGCTCGCTCAACCTCAACGCCCTGGTCCTCGCCTTCGCGGAGGTGGCGGAGAGCACGCTCGGCAGCACCGTCTCGGTGCGCCTCGACCTGACGCCGCGGCTGCCGGCGGTCACGATCGATCGCACCAACCTGGAGATGGCGCTCCTCAACGTGCTCATCAACGCCCGTGACGCGATGCCGGCGGGCGGCACCGTGACGCTCTCGACGGCGTCCGTGCATCTCAACGGCAACGGCAAGTCTCGCGGCCTGCCGCCCGGCGACTACGTGGCGCTCCGGGTCCGCGATGAGGGCGAGGGCATGCCGCCCCACGTCGCCGAGCGCGCGACCGAGCCGTTCTTCTCGACCAAGGCCCCCGGCAAGGGCACCGGCCTCGGCCTCGCGATGGCGCACGGCTTCGTGCAGCAGTCGCGCGGGCGGCTGGAGATCGACAGCCGGCCGAGCGGCGGGACTACCATCACGATGCTGTTCCCGGCCGGCCCCGGCGCGGCGGCCGCGGAGGAGCCCGCCGAGCGCAAGGCGGTGCTGCGGCGCGGCGACGAGACCGTGCTGGTCGTCGAGGACAGCGACGACGTGCGGGCGCTCGCCCGCGAATACCTCGAGAGCCTCGGCTACCAGGTGCTCGCCGCCCGCGACGGCGAGGAGGCTCTGGACATCCTGGAGCGGGAGACGGGCATCGACCTCCTGTTCTCCGACATCGTGATGCCGGGCGGCGTCAACGGCCTGATCCTGGCCGACCGGGCCAAGACGATGCGCCCGGACCTGCCGGTGCTGCTGACCACCGGCTACAACGAGGACCTGGTGGCGGACGGCCCCGCGACCCCGACCATGGACGTGCTCGGCAAGCCCTACCGCAAGGCCGAGCTTGCCGACCGGATCCGCGCCGCCCTCGATCGCGGCGCCAGGCCGATGCCGGCCCCGGGCGAGCCGCATCACGGCTGAGGCCGCCACGGGGCACGGATCCCGCGGAAACGACGATGTCGTCACTTCGCTGACATGGGTGATGCGCCAGAACGGCCGCGCTCATCTCCGCGAGGATCCTATGCCGCGCCATTCCCTGCTCGCCCTCACGCTCCTCCTGTCGGGTGCACCCGCCGCCCTGGCGCAAGCGCAGGTGCCGCAGACTTTCCCGGCGACGCTCGCCGGTCACGCCGTCCTGCCGGCGGAGAGCACCCTGCCGCTCCCCGAGGACGCGCCGAAGGACCTGGCCACCCCGGGCAAGTTCACCACCGGCCGGCGGGTCGAGGCGGTGGGCACCGTCGAGGCGCAATCGATGGGCCGCGCCACCAGCCTCAAGCTGCCGCTCAAGGGCCAGCCGCTCCAGGGTCATTCCGGCATCAAGCACATGCCCGACGGCACCTACTGGGTGCTGACCGACAACGGCTTCGGCGCCAAGGCGAATTCGCCCGACGCGATGCTCTACCTCAACCACTACCGGATCGACTTCGCGAAGGGCGGCGTCGAGCGGCTGGAGACGGTCTTCCTGCGCGATCCGGACAGGAAGGTGCCGTTCCGCATCGCCAACGAGGCGACCGAGAGCCGCTACCTCACCGGCAGCGACTTCGACCCCGAGAGCTTCCAGTTCGTCGGCGACCGGATCTGGATCGGCGACGAGTTCGGCCCGTTCCTGATCAAGGCGGACCGCAGCGGCAAGGTCGAAGCGGTGGTCGAGACCCTGGCCTCGGGCAAGCCGGTCCGCTCCCCCGACAACCCGGCGGTGACGACGCCGGCGGCGCCCGGTGGCGCGGTGGCCTTCAACGCCCGCCGCTCCAAGGGCTTCGAGGGCATGGCCGCCTCGCCCGACGGCAGCCGGCTCTACGCCCTGCTCGAAGGCCCGCTCTGGGATGCCGAAGCGAAGACGTTCGAGAGCCGCGACGGACGCGAGGTGTTGCGCATCCTCGAATTCGACACCAAGGCGGAGACCTGGACCGGTCGCTCGTGGCTCTACCCGCTGGAGCAGGCCGGCAACGCCATCGGCGACTTCAACCTGATCGACGCCACGACCGGCCTCATCATCGAGCGCGACGACGGCGAGGGCACCGCCGACCGGGCCTGCCCGGCGGGCCAGAAGGGGCCGGACTGCTTCTCGGTGCCGGCGACGTTCAAGCGCGTCTTCAAGATCGAGATGACCGACGCCAACCAGGGCGGCCCGGTGCGCAAGATCGGCTCCATCGACCTGATGCGCATCGCCGATCCCGGCAAGAAGGCGCGCAAGCCGCTGACCGACGGCGCGCTCGCCTTCCCGTTCTTCACGATCGAGAACGTCGACAAAGTCGACGACACCCACATCATCGTCGGCAACGACAACAACCTGCCGTTCTCGGCGAGCCGCGACCCGCACAAGGTGGACGACAACGAGTTCGTGCTCCTGGAGGTGGGGGAGTTCTTGAAGGCGAAGTGACGGAGGGTACCCCGCATCCTGGGAGGGGTGCGGGGCTGCTCGTTGGATATCGCCTTCAGCTCCGTTTCATCTGGTTCGACTATGACACCCCCCGGCGTCATCCCGGGACTCGCCGCAGGCGAGTCCCGGGATGACGATGGGGGGTTGCAAACCGATCTGCCCAAAGCAAACAGGCTCTCACCCCTTCTCCTTGTTCGCTTCCCGGAACAGCTGCCACTCCTCGACGACCCGCCCATCGGGCAGGTGGCAGTAGCCGGCCTCGCCCTGCGGACCCTTCCGGATCTCCAGGCGCCCGCCGGCGGAGGTGCAGTGGGCCGAGGCGGGGTTGCCCAAAGCCCAGGCCTGTGACGCGCCTGCGATGGCGAGCAACGCGGCGGCGGCAAGCAACGATTCCACGACTCTTCTCCCGCTTCCGTACCCGGCGGGAGAAGAGGCGCGCGTGATGAACCGGCGGCGATGCGACGTCGCCCCGCCGGCCCGGATGCGTCAGTGACCCCCGCCCAGATACGCCGCCCGCACCTGCGGATCGTTGCGCAGCTGCGCCGCCGGGCCCTGGAAGCGGATGCGGCCGTTCTCCAGCACGTAGGCGTGATCGGCGACGCCGAGGGCCGCCATGGCGAACTGCTCGACCAAGAGCATCGTCACCTGCTCCTCCTTCAGCCGGCGGATGATGCGAAACACCTCCTCCACCAGCTTCGGGGCGAGGCCCATCGACGGCTCGTCGAGGAGCAGGATCTCCGGCCGCAGCATCAGGGCCCGGCCCATGGCGAGCATCTGCTGCTCGCCGCCGGACAGGGTGCCGGCGAGCTGCGTCCGGCGCTCCTTCAGCCGCGGAAAGAGGGTGTAGGCCCGCTCCCGGTCGGCGTTGACGTCGCCCTTCGGCCGCGACCCGGTGAGGCGCGGGAAGGCGCCGAGCGTCAGGTTGTCCTCGACCGAGAGGGTCGGGAAGACGCGCCTACCCTCGGGCGAGTGGGCGAGGCCGGTGCGGGCGACGTCGTGGCTGTCGAGGCCGCCGATCTCGCGCCCGTTGAGCTTGATCGAGCCGGCGCGCGGCCGGATCATGCCCGAGAGCGCCCGCATGGTGGTGGTCTTGCCGGCGCCGTTGGAGCCGATCAGGGTGACGACCTGGCCCTTCGGCACCGTGAAGGTGAGGCCGTGCAGGACCTCGATCTGGCCGTAGCCGGCCGACAGGCCGCTGACGTCGAGCATCTCTCTACTCCGCGGCGTCGGCAACCGGGCTGCCGAGATAGGCTTCGATGACCTTGGGGTCGGACTGGACCTCGCGGGCGCCGCCCTCCGCGATCTTGTGGCCGAAATCGAGCACGCTGACGCGGTCGCACAGGCCCATCACCACGTCCATGTGGTGCTCGATCAGGATCACCGTGATGCCGGCGTCGCGGATCTTGCGGATGATGAGCGTGAGTTCGGCGATGTCGGGCGCGGTGAGGCCCGCCGCCGGCTCGTCGAGGAGGAGGAGAACGGGATCGAGCGCCAGCGCCCGGCCGATCTCGAGGAGGCGCTGCTTGCCGTAAGGCAGGTTGCGCGCCTCGACCTGGGCGAGCGGGCCGAGGCCCACGAAGTCGAGGATCGCCATGGCGCGGGCGCGCGCCTCCCGCTCCTCGCGCCGGCGCCGCGGCGTGCCGAGGATCGCGTCGAACAACGTGCCCTGGAAGCTGTGGTGCAGGCCGACGAGCACGTTCTCCAGAGCCGTCATCTCGCGGAAGAGCTGGACGTTCTGGAAGGTGCGGGCGACGCCCGACAGGGCGATCTCGGACGGCGTGCGGCCGTCGAGACGCTTGGCGGCCTCCGTGCCGGTGGCGAGGGAGACGCCGCCGGCGGTCGGCTTGTAGATGCCGGTGAGCACGTTCATCATCGTGCTCTTGCCCGAGCCGTTCGGGCCGATCAGCCCGTGGATCGTGCCCGGCCGCACCGCGAGGTCGACCTCGTTGAGGGCCTTCAGGCCGCCGAACTGCATCACCGCCCGCTCGACCTTGAGCAGCGGGTCGGCGCCGGAGCGGCCGCCCTGGCGGATCAGCGCCTCGCCGGAGGCCGACAGCTCCTGCGTCGCGCCCGTATGGGCCGGGCGCAGGAAGGGCAGCTTCTCCCTCAGGAAGCCGACGATGCCCTCGGGGAGGTAGTAGACCACGAACAGGATCATCAGGCCGAAGACGGTGAGGCGGAAATCCGTCACCGATTCCATCGCCAGCGTCGCCGGGAAGAAGAGAAGGCAGAGCACGCCGGGGATGAGCAGGGTCATGCGGTCATCCCGCTTGCGCAGGAAGGCGAGGCCGACCACGACGACGGCGATGGCGGCGATGAGGCCGGCCATGATCCGCACGAGGCCGATATCGGCCAGGATGTTCGGCATCATCACGATGATGGCCGCGCCGATCAGCGGCCCGGAGCGCGACTTGCGCCCGCCCATGGTGACGGCGAGCAGGAACAGGACCGTCAGCTCGAAGCCGTAGGAGTTCGGCGCGACGTAGCGCTCGGACCAGGCGAACAGCGCCCCGGCGAGGCCCGCGAGCGCCGCCGAGATCACGAAGGCGTAGACCTTGTAGCGGTAGACGCTGACGCCCATGCAGTCGCAGGCGATCGGCGAATCGCGCAGGGCCTCGAAGGCGCGGCCGAAGGGCGAGCGCACCACCCGGTTGACCACCAGGATCGTGAGCAGGAGGCAGGCGCAGACGAGGTAGTAGAATTCGAGCTTCCGCCCGGCCGCACCCCAGGGGGCCTGCAGGCCGATCAGCGAGAAGTCGAGGACGCGGGCTGGCGGCAGGGTGATGCCGAGCGGGCCGTTGGTCAGGTCCGTCATCTCGTTGATGAAGATCTGGATGATGGTGCCGAAGGCGAGCGTCACCATCGCCAGATAGGGCCCGCTGACCCGGAGCGCCGGGATCGCCAGCAGCAAGCCGAAACCCGCGGTGACGCCGATGCCGGCGAGCAGCCCGAACCAGAGCCCGAGCTTGAGCTTGAGGAACAGCACGGCCGCCGCGTAGGCGCCGATGCCGAACAGGCCGGCATGGCCCAGGGACACCTGGCCGGTATAGCCGACCACGATGTCGAGGCCGAGGATCAGGATCGCGTAGATGGCGATCACGATCAGCAGGTGGATGTAGTACTGGCTGGTGACGACGTGCGGGAAGGCCGCCAGGAAGACGACGAGGCACACGGCCCCGAGGAGGCCGACGAAGCGGCCGAGCCCGGCTTGAGGGACCGGCGGGGCGGTTTGCCGGGCCAGCGCCGGCGCGGGGGCGGACTGCGCCATGATCGTGAGGAACCTTGGAGGAAGCGGGGACGACGGAGGCCGCTCCCGCGATCCGGGAGCGGCGCGGCGAGAAAGATTCAGACCTTCTTGATCACGGCCTTGCCGAACAGGCCGACCGGGCGCACCGCCAGCACGGCGAGCAGCAGGATCAGGCCGGGCACGTCCTTGTACCCGGTCGAGATGTAGAAGCCGGTCAGGGTCTCCGCGATGCCGAGGATCAGCCCGCCGACGATGACGCCGAGCCCCGATTCGAGGCCGCCGATGATCGCGACCGCGAAGGCCTTGAGCGCCAGCACCGAGCCCATCGTGGCGCCGGTGAGCGTCACCGGGGCGACGAGCACGCCCGCGAAGGCCGCCGTCATCGCGCTGATCGAGTAGGACAGGGTGATGACCTTGCGGGTGTTGATGCCCATCAGGCCGGCGGCGTCGATGTCGTTCGAGGTCGCCACCACCGCCTTGCCCCAGATCGAGCGGCGGTTGAACAGCTCGACCGCGAGCATCATCAGGAGCGCGCCGGCGACGATCATCAGCTCCATCGGCAGAACCCGGACGCCGCCGAAGGTGAGGGCGGTCTCGGGCAGCGGCGAGGGGAACTTGAGGTCGTCGCGGCCCCAGATGTTCTCGGCGACGTTCTTGAAGATGATGCCGAGCGCGATGGTGGCCATGATCCACCCGTACTCGGACTTGATCTTGACCGCCGGGCGCACGCCGAGCCGCTCCACGACGGCGCCGAGCGCGAAGCCGAAGACCAGGACCAGCGGCAGCATCAGCCAGTAGCCGGTGAACGGCACCAGCGTCAGGCCGAACAGGGCGCCCAGCATCAGCGCCTCGCCCTGGCCGAAATTCAGGGTCTTCGAGGTCGCGAAGGTGAGCTGGTAGCCGAAGGCGATCGCAGCGTAGATCATGCCGACGGCGATGCCGCTCGCCACGAGCTGAAGGAAGATCTGCATGGGAGGAAGGCTCGTCTCGACGGGCGGGCCCCGCGCATCATGCGCGGGGCTTTAAGATGCGACCTCAGTTCGAGGCCTTCTCCTTGACGCGGACGACGCCGGCGTTCTTGGCGTCCTCGTCCTTGGCGTAGACGATCTTGCCGTCCTGGACCTTCCCGAACACCACCATGTTGCGGCTGATCGCGTTGTGGTCCTTCGGTGTGAACGGCTTGTCGTAGGTGGTGACCACGCCCTCGACCTTGGTGTTCAGGTTCTCGAGGGCGGCGCGTACCTTGGCGCCGTCGGTCGAGCCGGCCTGCTTGATCGCGGCGGCGAGCAGGTAGACCGAATCGTAGCCCTGCGCGCCCGCCACCGGGGTCGGGATCTTGTTGACCTTGAATGTGGCGTAGTAACCGTCGAGGAAGGACTTGCGCTTCGGGAGCGTCTTATCCTCGATGAAGGTCTGGGGCATGATCACGCCGTTGCCGTTCGCACCGGCGATGTCGATGAAGCTCTGCATCGAGGCCGGCCACGAGGTGATCATCGGCACCTTCCAGCCGAGCTTGGCCATGCCGTTGGCGATCTGGGCCAGCTCCGGTCCGATGCCGTAAGCGAGGATCACATCCGCACCCGCGGCCTGCGACTTCAACAGCTGGGGCGTCATGTCGACGTCCTTGATGTTGAATTTTTCCACCGCGACCGGCTTCACGCCCTTGGCCTTGAGGTACTTCTCGAGGTCCTCGCGGCCGAGCTGACCGTAATTGGTCGAATCGGCCAGGATCGCGATCTTCTTGAAGCCCTGCGCGACCGCCTCGTCGGCCATCATGCCGGCCTGCAGCACGTCGTAGGCCGAGGTGCGGAAGACGTAGTTGTTGTCGTAGTCCGGCGGGTTGAACTGGTTGGTGATGATCGTGCCGGTGGCGACGTTGTTGATCACCGGGATCTCGGCTTCCTGGTAGAAGCGCTGGGCGGCGAGCGCCACGCCGGTGTTGATGAAGCCGAGAGTGGCGACCACCTTCTCCTTGTTGATCAGCTCCTGGGCGACCTGGGCGCCGACCTCGTTCTTGGCCTCGTCGTCGCGCTCGACGAGCTGGAGCTGGCGCCCGAGCACGCCGCCGCTCTTGTTGATCTCGTCGGCGGCCAGCCGCACGCCGTCGCGCATCGACACGCCCATCGACGAGGAGCCGCCGGTATAGGGGCCGGTCACCCCGATCTTGATCGGGTCGGCCGCCAGGGCCGGGGCCGCGAAGGCGGTCGCGCAGGCGAGCGCCGCCGCGAGCGCGGTCAGGGATGAGCGCATCTGGATTCCTCCGGGGACCGTTTCTTGCCGTCCCGACCTTGTCGGCCGTGGATCGGGGTGCCGGATAGAACCGAGATTGGCAGCGCTTGTCGAGCGCGTCTTTCGATCTAGAGAGCGGGGCGGAGGTGAGGCGGAGTACTCAGGGACGGCATGGCTCGACAGGCAAGGGAGCCCACAGATCTCACACCCTCGATGTCATTCCGGGGCCGCGCAGCGGAGCCCGGAATGACATCGAGGGTGTGAAACACGTCCGAAGCTCGACGAAACCGACCGTGAGACGGCCGCCTCAATCCTTCGCCGGCTCGTCCTTGCCGGGCACCTGCGTGATGCCGCCGATCACCCGCACCGGGCGGTTGCCGTCGGGCGGGGTCTTCCAGCCGCCGTCCTTGGTCTCCGGGGCCTTCGGCGGCACCACCTCCGCCGCCTTGGCGGGCGGGACCACCTTGGCGGGCGCGGCCTTGGATTCGGTCTTCGGCGCCAGGGGCGGGACGAGGGCCGCGGGAGTCTCGGTCTCGGCCGGCTTGGTGCGGGCGGCCGTGCGCCGCGGCGCCTCGGGCTTCGCGCCCTCGGGCGCGGTCTCGCGGCGGGGGGCGGCGCCGGTGCGGGCGGCCGGGCTGTCGGGGTTCATGCCGAGCGGGTTCGGCCCGGCGGTGCGGGGAGCCGGCGCGGCGCGAACGGGCGCCTCGGTGGACGGTGCGCCCGGCGGGGGTGCGGGTTGCGGCAGCGGGCGCGCGGCGACGCGGCGCTCCTCCGGGCGCTCGCCCACCGGCGGCAGCGGCTCGCCGCGGGAGAGCGGCACGGGGGCATAAGCCCCGCCGTCGCGCCAGCCGCCGTCGCTGGGCGCGCGCTCGCGGAACGCCTCCTCGCGCGGCCAGGATGGGCGCGCCTCGGTCTCGGTCCAGCCGTAGCCGGGGCGGCGGCCGCCGGGGATGGAGCCGGGAGGGATCAGCGGCGCCTCCAGGCGCTCGCGGTCGAGGATGCGGCCGGTGCGGGCATCGACGACGAGCTGCACCCGGTTGCCCCACGGGCTGTCGGCCTCGACGCGGTAGGTCTCGCCGTCGAAGCGCGGATGGCTCATGCCGGTGAAGCCGGCCCGGCCGAGGCGGAAGACCACCGCCCGCGGCGGCAGGATCGCGTCGTCCTCGTCCTCGATCACGACGCGGTAGCCCTGCGCCCGCGCCGGGGCGACGGCTCCCGCCAGCAGCGTGGCGGCGAGCGCAGCCAGGAGGGCCGCGCCCGTCACGGACCGCGGTCCCGTCTTCGACGGCAGTGCAGTCATCGTCCCGCATTCCCTTGTTTCCGGGATCGTGCCGGGTGTGCACCCCGCATTCCCCTCGTGCTCGGACAAGGTTCTGTTAACCCCGGGATTGAGGCGGGATTGCGGGAGCGCAGCCGTCGCGGCAACCGTCTTTCGGGACAGGATCAACCGGCGAGCGAGATCGCCCATCCCCAAGCCCCGCGCCTCGTCCGGCGACGGGTCGGCCCGCCGCCCTCGTCGGCCTCTCACGCCACCGGCGCCGCGGCCCCCTCCTTCTCCCCCGCCGCTGCCCGGCAATCGGCGACCGTCGCCCGGGCGGTCTCGATGGCGATCGACACCGCCGCCATCGTGCGCGAGTCGAGCTCCCGCCGACGGATGTCGCGCACGACCTCGATGGCGAGCTTGTCGATCTCGACCGCCAGGGCGGCGATGGCGTCCGGGTCGCGCAGGGAGCGGGCCTGGTCGGTGATCTCGAGCAGGCGGTCGGTCACCTCGTCGATGCGCTCGCGGCGCAGGCTCGCCAGGCGCTGGCGCAGCCAGGCCGCCGCCGAGGCGAGACCGCCGGCGAGCGCCGCCAGGAGGTAGAGCGTGTCGCCGTAGCGCTCGACGAAGCCGTGCTGCTCGCGCTCGAAATAGTCGATCGCGCCGGGATGGATCGGGATGCGGGCGCTCGTCGCCGCCACCGTGGTCTCGTAGGCCGGAGCCTGGACGTATTCCGCCGCGTCGGTCTGCTCGGCGGCGGCGGTGCGCATCTCGAACAGGTGCTGGGTCACGTCCGCGGCGACCGCGCGGCTCAGCGAGGTGCGCGCCATCAGCCGGTAGGAGGCGCCGACCGTCTTCACGTCCTCCGCCGGCAGCTTCGGCCGGCCGCCGAACAGGCCGGCCGGCACCGTGACCGCCTGGAGGCGGGGGAAGCGCTCGATCACCGCGTCGCTGTCTTGCACGTCGACGAGGTCGACCTTGCCGGTGCGGCCGATGCCCCGCACCGACTCGACGAGCTGGCGCGCCTTCGGGGCCGAGGCCGCGATGATGCTGACGAAGGCGTCGATGCGCTTGTCGCGGATCGCGGCCGCCGCCTCCTCACCCTCGATGGCGACGAGGCGGACCGTGCTGCCCGGCACCGGCGCGGCGGCGGCCGTGCCGTCCGGCCCCTCCAGCGTCAGGGCGTAGTAGGCGAGGATGTTCTTGAGCAGCCAGAAATCGGCGCTGCGATGGGCCGCGATGCCGAGGCGCCGCCCCGCGAGCTTCGGGAAGCTCGTGATGCCGGATCCCTCCGGCGAGACGATCAGCATCGCCTGGTCGCGCAGGATGGCGAGCGTCAGGCCGTTCTTCGGCAGAAGCACGTCCGGCCGCACCACGGCGAGGTCGGCCCGGCCGTCCTGGAGCGCCGCCGCGCTCTCGCGCACGTCGTCGAAGGACAGGATCTTGAGCCGGATGTTGGCGCTGTCCTCCTTCAGCGCGTCGGCATAGGCCCGGATCAGCGCCGGCTCGGTCCCGTCCCGCGGCGCGACCGCGATGGTGAGCGTCGTCGCCTGGCTGAAATAGAGGGCGGCCGCGATCGCCGCCGCGAGTGCGACGACGATTACGGCCGCGAAGGTCTCGCGGCGCAGGACCCAGTCCGGGAGGGTGGGCATGGGGTCTCCGCCGGGAGCGATCAGAACACCGAGATCAGCACGATCCCGCCGACCATCAGGGCAGCGCCGATGAGGCGCGGCGGACCGGCCTTGACCTGGCGCATCCCGAGCCAGCCGAAATGGTCGAGCGCCACCGAGGTCAGGAGGTTCGCGGTGATGAGAAGCCCGTTGAGGGCGCCGGCCCCGACCTTGTCGACGAAGAGCAGGCCCGCGAACACCGCCACCGCCCCGGTGATGCCGGCGAGCGGCATCCACCAGCGCACCCCGGCGAGGTCCTCCCGGGTCGGCAGCGGGGTCGGCTTGAGCAGGAACACAAGCGCGAAGGCGAAGACGACGGGCACGAAGGACACGGTGGCGGCGAGCCACGGATTGACCAGCGCCCCGCGCAGCTGCGCGTTCCACACCACGCCGATCGCCATCAGCGCGCCGGCGACGAGGATGAACGGGTAGAGCAGCTTGCCGCCGACGCCGTGACTCTCCTCGTCGTCCTTCTTGCCGGCCGTGCGGGCGATGAACACCACGCCGGCCGCCATCATGAGGCCGCCGAGCCAGGGCAGCGGCTTGAAGCCGGAGGCCTGGAGCCCGAACAGCCCGAACGCGTCGAGGGCGAGCGAGGTGATGATGTTGGCCGTCAGCGTCAGGCCGTTGAACGGCCCGGCCCCGACCTTGTCGATGAAGGCGAGGCCGCCGAACACCGCGACCGCCCCGGCGAGACCCCCGAGGGGGGCGTACCAGGGCATCTTCCCCAAGGTCTCGAGGCTCGGCAGCGGCGTCGGCATCACCAGGAACAGGGTGATGAAGACGAACACGATCGGCAGGAACGACACCGTGGCGGCGAGCCACGGATTGACCATGCGGCCGCGCAGCTGCGCGTTCATCGCGTTGCCGAGCGCCTGCAGCGCACCGGCCGCCAGGATGAAGGGATAGAGGAGCGCGGCGATCGACACCGGAAAACCTTCCTGTAGGAGGGGGATCAGACGAGGAGGAGGCCGGCGAGCGCCAGCGCGAGGGCCGGCGGCATCACCAGGGCGCCGAGCTTGAGGAAGCTCCAGAAGCTCACGTCCTGGCCCTCGCGGCGGATCGCCGTGAGCCACAGGATGGTGGCGAGCGAACCGGTGACCGAGAGGTTGGGCCCGAGATCGACGCCGATCAGCACCGCGCCCGCGACCTTCTCGGGCACGTGGGCGGCCTGCACCGCGGCGCCGGCGATCAGGCCGGCCGGCAGGTTGTTGACGAGGTTGCAGGCGAAGGCGATCAGCGCGCCGGCGCCCCAGGCGGTCTCGGCCGGCGCGGTACTGGCGGCGCGCTGCAGCTCGGCGGCGATCATCGCGAGCACGCCGGTCTTCTCCAGCGCCTCGACCAGCACGAACAGGCCGGCGACCAGCGGCAGCACGCTCCAGGACACGTCCTTGACCACCTCGACCGCGCCGCTGCCGCGCTTCAGCGCGAGCACGATGAGGGTGGTGGCCAGCCCCGCGACGAAGGTCGGCAGGCCGAGATCGCGCCCCAGCGCCGAGGCGCCGATCAGCACCGCGCCGGTCGCCACGATGCCGAGGCCCGCCACGATGCCGGTGCGGGACAGGGACGCGGTCTCGACCTCGGTGGCGACCTCCTGCCGGCGCAGGGTGCCGTTCTGGGTCAGGCGCAGGACGAGGTAGGTCGCCAGAATCGCCAGCGCCGACGGCAGGGCGAACAGGCCGAGCCAGCGCGTCAGCGGCGGCATGTGCTCGGCGAAGACCACCAGGTTCGCCGGGTTCGAGATCGGCAGCACGAACGAGGCGGCGTTGGCGATGAAGGCGCAGATGAACAGGTAGGGCAGGGGGTTCTCGACCTTGGCGGCGCGGGTCGCGGCGTAGACCGCCGGCGTCAGCACCACCGCGCAGGCATCGTTCGAGAGGAAGACCGTGACCACCGTGCCGACGAGGTAGACCAGGGTGAACAGCCGCGTCGCCGAGCCCTTGGCGGTGCGCACCGCGATGCCGGCGAGCCAGTCGAACAGGCCCTCCTTCCGGGCGACCTCGGACATCAGCATCATGCCGACGAGGAAGAGGTAGACGTCGGTGCCCTTGAGCACGCCCTCCCAGGCGGTGCCGGCCGGCAGCAGGCCGAGCAGCACCAGGGCGAGCGCCCCCGTCACCGCCCAGATCGCCTCCGGCCAGGAGAACGGGCGCACGATCACGCCGAGCGTGGCGAGGGCGGCGATCGCCCAGGTCGCGAGGTTGGGGCTGAGCGTCAGCGCGGCCATGGGGAGAGAAGTCCTGTCGTCATTGTCGAGGGAGAAAATCGCTGAGTCTGGTGAGCCAGGCCGACGAACCTGACATCCTCCGCGTCATTCCGGGGCCGCGCAGCGGAGCCCGGAATCCAGAAGCGCCGGAGATGCAGGACGAAGCGAAGTGCGTGCCGCCTTAGCTTGGACCACCTGAGTTTCTGGATTCCGGGCTCCGCTGCGCGGCCCCGGAATGACGCGGAGGGTAAAAGATCCGCCAGGGGACCAATGGGCTCCGGGAGTCTCCAAGCCGGCCCTCACCACTGCCGCCCGTTGCGGTTCGGCCCGAGCTGGGTCCCGAGCAGCCCCCGCCCCGGCCAGGCCCCGAGCGCGTCCGCGTCGCTGCCGATGCCGCGGGAGGTCGGCAGCCCGTTCGGATCGGCCGCCGGCTCGATCGCGTCGGTATCCTCGGAATTCCGGCCCGCCGCCCGCACCGTGACGGCGCGAGCGCCCGCCGGCCAGGTCACCTCGGCCGCGTGGCAGCGGGCCCCGTCCTCCCGCGCCATCGCCTGCCAGGGGCCCTCGTCGATGCGCAGCTCGACGCGCTCCGCCGGTCCGAGCACCAGGGCGCGCACGGTGAAGCGCTCGCCGACCGCGTGGCCGGCGTCGAAGGCGAGGCGGCGGTCGGCGGGGGAGGTGATCAGCACGAACGGCCAGGGTTGGCTGAGTTCCTTGAAGCGCCAGCTCACCACGCCGCGATCGAGGGCCGCGACCGCGTAGCCGACCGGGCCCTCCTCGATCTGGCCGGTCGAGCGGGTCGCCGCGTAGACGGTGCGGCCGTCATTGGCGAGCTCGTTGTAATGGGTGTGGCCCATCTCGACGAGGCGCACCGGCCCGCGATGGATGAGGTCGGCGACCCGCGCCGCCTCGCCCTCGCCTTTCAGGTCGGCAGGGTAGCTGTGCATGAACAGGACGCAGTCCTTGTCCGCCCGCTCCAGCTCGGCCGCGAGCCAGGCGACCTGATCGGGCCCGAGGCGGAAATCCGGCCCGCCGCTGCCCGGCCCGCACATGTCGAGGAACAGGCAGCGCACGCCCCGCACGTCGACCGCGTAGGGCAGGCGGGGGACGTCCAGCCCGGCATAGAAGGCGTCGAGGCTGCCGCCTTCCCTGTCGTGGTCGCCGGTGATGACGTGGACCGGCAGGGACAGCCGGTCGAGGCCCGCCCGCACCAGGGCGTATTGCTCGGGAGCACCGTTATCGGCGTTGTCCCCGGGGACGAAGACGAAGTCGAGCCCGTCGACCTCGCCGAGTTGCGCGACGATCGCCCGGAAGTCGCGGGCGTTCTCCGCCTCCGCCCCGGTCAGGTGGAGATCGCCGATATGCGCGAAGGCGAGCGGGGCGGTCATGGTCCGGTCCCTCCAGAGCATTTTCCGACCAAGTGGCCCCCGGTTGGGCGAAGAAAATGCGGCAAAATCAAAGACCTGAGAGCGGCACCCGATCGCAACGCGATCGGGTGCCGCTCTCAGGCGGTGGCGAGCGCCGGGCGGCCGGTCGGGTCCGAGGGCGTGCCGGCCTGGGCCGGCTCGAAGCCGCGGGTCTCGGGCATCATCGTCAGGTAGAGGGCGAAGCCCAAGCCCGCGATGCCGGCGAGCGTCAGGAACGCCGCCGAGTACCCGGCCGACACGATGATGAGGCCGGCGAGCGTCGCACTCAACGAGGCGCCGAGGCCCTGGGCGGTCGCCACCGCGCCCTGGCTGACGTTGAACCGGCCGGTGCCCCGGGTCAGGTCCGCGACCACGATCGGGAAGAGCGCGCCGTAGACGCCGGCGCCGATGCCGTCGAGGAGCTGCACCGCCACGAGGTAGAACGGGTTGTTGGAGAAGGTGTAGAGCACGCCGCGCAGGGTCAGCACGCCGAAGGCGGCGAGGAAGATCGGCTTCCGGCCGATCGCATCGGCCTTGTGGCCGACGAACATCGCCACCGGCACCATCACGCATTGCGCCGCCACGATGCAGATCGCGATGAGCGAGGTGGCGTTCTCCTTGCCCGACAGATGGGTGAGGAGCTGGCCGACCGAGGTCAGCATCGCGGCGTTGGAGAGGTGGAAGATCGCCGCGAGCAGCGCGAACAGCATCAGGTACTTGTTCTGCAGGAGCGCCGTGAGGCCCGAGGGCTGCTCGCAGGACTGCTCCTCGGCGCAGTCGAGGCCCCGGGCGAGGTCGTTGTCGATGGCCTCGTCCGGCACCATCAGCATCGCACCGATCGACAGGGCGGCGAGCACGCCCATCAGCCAGAACACCACGATCGGCCCGAACAGGTAGGCCAGCCCCCCGGCGAGCGCCGCCGAGACGGCGTTGCCGGCGTGGTTGAACCCTTCGTTGCGGCCGATGCGCTTGGAGAACAGCTTCGGGCCGACCACCCCAGCGTGATGGCGGCGAGCGCCGGCGGGAAGATCGCCCCGGCGATGCCGGCGAGCGACTGCGTCGCGGCCACGGCGTAGAAGTTCGAGATGAAGGGCAGGGCGAGGCAGCTCAGGGTGACGGCGAGCGCCGCCGCGATCACGATGACGCGCTTGTGCCGAGAGCGGTCGATGAGGGCGCCGGCGGGGGTCTGGGCGATCAGGCCGGCAATGCCGGCGATCGTCATGATCATGCCGGTGGTCGCCTCGTTCCAGCCCTGGTCGGGGCCGCGTACGGCGATGAGGTAGATGGCCAGGTAGGGGCCGAGGCCGTCGCGCACGTCCGCCAGGGTGAAGTTGAGCGCGTCGAGCCCGCGCAGGGCCCGCTTCGAGGGCTGCCGGTCGGGGGCACCGGACGCAGAGACAGGGGCGGAGGTTGCGGTGCTCACCGTGATGTCTCCTTGAGGAAGGACCGGCCGATCCGGAGCCGAGAACCGGCCAGACCGCGAAAAGTTGCTACTCAAGAGGGATTAGTCTGCCCCGTGGCGCCGTGCCGCCACGGGGGTCTTCGACGAGTGTCCGGTTCAGGACCGGCGGGGCGGCGGAGGCGGCGGCGCGCCAGCGGGGGGAGGCGGGGGAGCGGCGCCGGGGTTCGGCGGCGGGGGCGGCGCGTCGGGACCGCCGGGCGGGCCGGCCTCGCCGCGCGGTCCCGGCGGACGCGGCGGGCGCCCGCCGACCTCGACCAGATTGTCGAGGCTCGTCCCGAGGGCGCGCACCTCCACCACCGTGCCGAGCGGGCTCTTCGCCACCGCCCCTCGCAGGCTGACGCTCTGCCCGGCCCGCAGGGTCGCGTTCAGGCGCGCCGCCTCGTGCGGCGGCAGCCGCAGGGTGGTGCCGTCGTCGAGGAGCGCGCCGTTCACCTCGCCCCGGCGCCCGTGCAGCAGGGCCGCGATCCGGCCGCTCATCACCGTCTCGTCGGCGGCGGGCTCCGGCGGCCCGAGGGTGACGAGGGCGGCCCCCGTCGCCTCGTTGCGGAGCGAGGCGCCGTCGACGAGGGGCAGCGCCCGGGCGCGCATGCCGCGCACCGAGACCGGGTCGCCCGGCCGGACCGTGAACACCACCGCCCCCGACATCCGCGGCGGCAGCTTCACCTCGGTCCCGTCGGCGAGGATCAGGCCGTCGACGTCGCCCCGGGGGGTGAGGGTGTACTGCTTCACCGTTCCCTTCGTCTCCGGCAGGGTGCCGGGATCCCAGACCGAATTGTCCTGCGCCGCGGCCGGCAGGGATGCGAGGATCGCGGCCGCAAACCCCGCCGCCAGAACGCGGTGCGGGTCGCGGTGCTTGGCCATCGTCATGGATGTCGCTCGTCTGCGCCGGCGGCCGGCCGGCTCGGGCGCTCCCTGACAACTCCCGTGCCAACTGCCAAACCCTTGCAGGAACTCAAGAACCCTGCGTCATGCGAGGGTGCGGCCGTCGGGATTCGCGACATCCGCCGTCGGATATTCCGACACCTCGGCGTCGCGCAGGCCGTAGCGTTCGATCTTGGCGTAGAGGAGCTGTCGCTGGATGCCGAGGCTCTTGGCGGCCTGCGCCCGGTTGCCGCCGCTCGCGCGCAGGGCCCGGCGGATCATCGCCTCCTCGAGCCGCGCCACCGCGCCCGGCAGGTCGCCGTCGAGCCAGGCCGGCAGGGCCGCGTCCGAACCCGGCGCCTCCCCCGGGAGACCCGGATCCGACAGGCCTAGATCGCTCGCTCCGATCACCGCGCCGCGGGCCAGCACCGCCGCCCGCTCGATCACGTTGCGCAACTCGCGCACGTTGCCGGGCCAGGGATGCCGCATCAGCGCGGCAGCGGCCTCCGCCCCGAGGCGCTTCGGCCCGGCGCCGCTCGCGCACAGGAAATGCTCGGCGAGCGCCAGGATGTCGGCGAGGCGCTCGCGCAGGGGCGGCAGGGTGATCGGCACGACGTTGAGGCGGTAGAACAGGTCCTGGCGGAAGCCGCCCTCCGCCACGAGGCGCGGCAGGTCGCGGTGGGTCGCCGCCACCACCCGGACGTTCACCGGCGCGGGCCGGCCGCCGACCGGCGTCACCACCCGCTCCTGGAGCGCCCGCAGGATCTTGGCCTGCATCGACGGGGGCATGTCGCCGATCTCGTCGAGGAAGAGCGTGCCGCCCTCGGCCTCCCGGAAGGCGCCGGGCCGGTCCTGGATCGCCCCCGTGAAGGCGCCGCGCAGGTGGCCGAACAGCTCGCTCTCGAGGAGGTCGGCGGGGATCGCCGCGCAGTTCACCGGCACGAAGGGGCGGTTGCGCCGCCGGCCATGGGCGTGGAGGGTACGGGCCGCCACCTCCTTGCCGGTGCCGGTCTCGCCCTGGAGCAGCACCGTCGCGTCGCTGTCGGCGGCGAGCCCCACGGCCTTCTGGACCCGCCGCATCGCCTCGCTGGAGCCGATCAGGGACGAGGGCGCCGCCGGGACCGGGACGTCCGCCGCCGCGGAGGCCGAGAGGGCCAGCATGCCGCCGATGAGCCCGGCGAGCTCGGCCCGGCCGACCGGCTTCGTCAGGTGGTCGTAGGCGCCGAGCCGCATCGCCTCGATGGTGTTCTCGGCGCTGGCGAAGGCCGTCAGCACGGCGACCGGCGGCGGACGCGGCCCGGCGCGCAGGCGCTGGAGCACCGCCATCCCGTCGAGGTCGCCGGGCATGCGCAGGTCGAGGAGCACCGCGGCGATCCCCGGATCGGCCGCCACCCGCGCCAGCGCCTCGGCGCCCGACGCCGCGAGGACCGGGCGGTGACCGAGATCGCTCACCGTCTCGGCCAGCCCCTCGCGCAAGGCTGGGTCGTCGTCGACGATCAGGATGCGGGCGGGGGTGAGGCGGTCCATGGCAGATCGAGCTCGAAGGTCGCGCCGGGACCCGGTGCGTCAGGAGGTGGGGCGGCGAGCCGCGCCTGTCCACCATGCGCGCGGGCGATCTCGCGCACGATCGCGAGGCCGAGCCCGGTCCCGTCCGGGCGGCCGGTGACGAAGGGATCGAACAGGCGGGCCCTGAGGGAATCGGGGACGCCCGGCCCCTGGTCCGTCACGCGGATCCGCAGCCGGTCGCCCTCCCGTCCGGCCCACAGCCGCACCACGCTCCCCGCCGGGCTGTGCTGGACCGCGTTGAGCACGAGGTTGTCGAGGGCGCGGCGGATCTGGCCGGCATCGACGAGCGGGCGCTCAGTCGTCACCTCCGCCACCGCGATCGCCGCCCCTCGCGCCCGGGCGAGATCCTCGTGGAGATGGGCGCAGTCGTGCAAGAGGAGGCCGAGATCGGTGGGGGCCAGGACCGGGCGCCGCGGCTGGGTCAGGCTCAGGAGGTCGCGCAGCAGCCGGTCCAGGCGGGCGACCTGGTCGAGCACGAGGTCGAGGGCGGCGCGGCCCCGCGCCGGATCGGCGCTGGCCAGCGCGTTCTCGGCCTTGAGCCGGATCGCCGCCAGGGGGTTGCGGATCTCGTGGGCGATGCCGGCCGCGAGCTGGCCGAGCGCGGCGAGCCGCTCGGCCTCCGCGGCGCGGTGGCGGGCGGCGGCGAGGCGGGTGCCGGCGGCGTTCAGCGCCTCGACCAGCCGGTCGAGCTCGCGCAGCCCGGTCGGGGCCAGGTGGGGCAGGTCGCCGTCTGGCGGGACACCGTCGGCATCGGCGTCGCGCCCGAGCTGGCTCTCCAGCCGGGCGATGCGCCGGCCGAGCAGCAGCAGGAGCCGCCCGAGAAGCAGGGCCGAGCCGAGGACGGTGGCGGCGAGGAAGCCGAAGCCGGCGACGAGCTGGCCGTAGGCCCGGCCCTGGTCGGTGTAGACCCGCGCCATGGTCCAGGCCGTCGCTCCCTGGATCGGGCCGCGCAGGGGGCAGCCCTGCACCACCAGGGTCTGGGTACGGGAGGCGCGCCGCGTCGCCACCGGCCGCTCGGCGCTGAAGGATTCGGCGTTGACGCGACGGATCGTGTCGATCTCGGCCGCGGGCAGGTCGGTCTTCGGACCGGTGCCCTCGTAGGTCGGGAACGCGTAGGCCGCCGAGCCGGCCGAGGCGGTCCAGATCCCGCCCTCGACCCCCGGATGGCTGGCGAGCGCCGTCACCACCACGTCGGTGAGCTGGCGCTTCAGGGCGTCGTCGACCTCCGTGACGCTGCCGGTCCAGCCGGCACCGAAGAACGCGTACCGGTCGCCGATCTCGCGGCAGGCGCGGGCGACCTGGAGCTCGGCCTGGGCGACCTGCACGGCAGCGGACTGGGTGTAGAACTCGACGAGCAGGTAGGCGGTGGCCGCCGCCGAGGCGAGGAGCAGGATCCAGAGCGCGAGGAGATGGGCACGGAGGGAGCGGAGGCGGGGGGGCATGGGACGGCGGGGCGGGCGGCTCTCGCGGAGATGACCGGAGTGGAGACGACCGGGAGTGGACCTCCCGGGCGCGCCCGCTCTTCTCCCACACGCCTCCGCCCGCGCAAACCGCCGGGAGGACGACGGCCAGGAGGCCGCCGAAGACGGCGATGCCGGCCAGGATGACGAAGATCGTCTCGAGAGCGAACCCGCCGCCGGCCAGGGTGCCGCCCGGCACCGGACCGTCCACGCCGCCGAGGCGGCCGAAGCCGGCGCACCAGGCGACGCCCGCGCTGCGGACGTTGGTGCGGTAGGAGTTCGCCACCAGCCCGTAGATCAGCGTCTGCGGTCCGCTGGTGCCGAGGCCCACGATGGCGACCGTCGCCAGGAGGACACCGATCGGGAAGCCGCCGGTCAGGAGACGGATGGCCGCCGCGCCGATGAGGAAGCAGGCGGCGACCACGGGCTTCGCCCCGACGCGGTCGGCCACCCGCCTGTTGCAGCGGCACCTCGCGGAGGGGACGCCCGTCGCCGAGGATCTCACCTTCCGCTACACGGCCGCCGCCCGGACGATCCGCCACCGCGACCGCGGCATGGCCCTCCTGTCGGCCCTGGGCGTGTTCCTCTCGGTCGTGCCCGCCCGCGCGATCTCGGTCGCGACCGGCAGCCCGTGCTTGCGGAGGAAGGTCCGGCACTCGCCATCACTCGGAAAGCCTTTGCGACTTGGCAATGGGAAGTCCATGACCGCGGTAGCGTAATCCATCGACGTGGCGAAGGCGGTTCGGCGCGCCGCAACCAACCCGGCCCGTCCGATCCGGTTGCCCACCGACGTTGACGCCATCGCATTGGCCGGCCGAGGCCATTGACCGGCATGCCCGCTGATGATGGAGCGGCAGTGCCTGCACCTGCCCGCACTTCCGCAACTGTGGCGATCACTGTTCGAGCCGAGCGTCGGGCTCGGTAGGGCGAGGTTGGCGCTCACCCCGACCCGAACCGCCGGTCCTGACCCCTTCCGGACCTTCCTCCGCGCCTGTTCTGCTGTCCGCTCCGACAGCAAGAGCGGACCTGAAAGCGGCGGCCATGACATCAGCAAGTTGGGGCACATCAGCGACCGGCTGTAAGTCGGTTTAGTCCGTACAAGGGCGTAGTTGCCCCAGGTCACCCAGCAGGCGATGCGGCAAACTCGACCGCAATGCCTTCAAGCCGATGCTCTACCCAGGCCGACATCCGACGGGCAGGGTCATCCCGCGGACCGGCCTCATGACATACCAGGAGGTGGATGCCGGCATCTACGAACTCCGGGCCATCATGGCGGCCACGGGCTCACCGCTCGTCGCCGAGCCGACCCGCGGAGCCTCGCTGGCCCCGGCCTCCATCGTGCCATGAGGCAGAAGGGCGAGCGTGGCGTTACCTCAGGGTGTCCGCCGCCCACATGTCCATCAGGTAACGTCCGTTGAATTTTGGCTCATGTTAATATCTGTGCCGTGCTGTTTTATCTTATGTTGAATTCCATCTCATAGAAAACCATCGGAAGGAACAACGCATAACAATGAGGATTTTTCGATCAGGCCCGCTGCTTGCGGGCCTGTTTCTCTCGATGACGGTGACACCAATGGACAACGAACGTCAGCAATCTGAGCAAGACCGGCAAACCGGGCAGCAGAACCAGCAAGCCTCGGAGCGCGACCGCCAGAGCGGCCAGCGCAACGAGCAATCGGGGCAAGCGAACCAGCAGACAGGACAACGCAACCAGCAATCCGGTCAGGAGAACCGACAAACGGGCCAGAGGAACGAGCAGGCATCCGAGAAGAACCGGCAGGCAGGCTTGGACGAGCGCCAGTAGGGCCGGTGCGGACGATCGACATCGAACCGGCAACCCGGGCGGAGCGGGAGACGGTCTCGCTCCGCCGCGCGACAGGCGAGCCCGCTCATGGAACAGCAGCACGATATCGACAGGCTCCTGCACCCCCACGTCCGTCTCTACGGGCCCGTCGACGAGGCGATGCTGGGCGATTTCCTCAAGCGCCTCGACGAGGTCATGGACGAGGATGGCCCCCTGGTCGTGGAGCTGATGACCTCGGGCGGCGACGCCGACATCGGCCGGCGGATCGCGCAGCAGGTCCGCCTGTGCCGCGAGCACCTGCACAAGGAGATGCATTTCGTCGGCATGACGACGGTCTACTCGGCCGGCATCACCATCATGGCGGCCTTCCCCCGCTGCTGCCGCTATCTCGCCAGGGATACCGCCCTGCTGATCCACGGCCGGCGCACAAGCGGCGACACCTCCGTCGACGGCCCGTTGCCGGCCGCCCTGCAGGTTGCCCGCTCGAAGGTCGCGGAACTGGAGAAGGGCTTGCAGCTGGAGATGCAAGGGTTCGCGGAGTTGGTGAAGGACACGGATGTTTCCGAGGACGAGATCCGCGAGCGCGCCGAAACGAACTGGTACCTGACGGCGGACGAGGCACTGGAACGCAGGCTCGTGGCGAGTCTCCTGTAGTCACGAGCGAGGCAGGCACGCCATGACGAAGCCGATGGAACCCTACCCCGCCTTGGAGCGGATCTTCGCCCGGGCGGCGACCTTCACGGACATCGGCGGCCTGCTGGAGTGGGACGCCGACACGATGATGCCGGCCGGGGCGGCGGACGACCGGTCCGAGCAACTCGCGACGCTGAAGCGGGTCGCGCGCGACCTGCTGGTGACCTCACGCACGCGCGACCTCCTCGACCAGGCCGAGGAAGCCTCCGGCGACCTCGGGGAGTGGCAGAAGGCCAACCTGCGAGAGATGCGCCGCGCCTTCACTGAAGCCTCGGCCGTGCCGGCCGATCTCACGGAAGCGAGCGCGCGGGCCACGTCGAAGGCACAGCAGGCCTGGCAGGAAGCGCGCAAGAACAACGACTTCGCCTCGTTCGCGCCGAAGCTGGCGAAGGTCCTGACCCTGCAGCGCGAGACCGGCGCGGCGAAAGGGGCCGCACTCGGGCTGTCACCCTACGACGCGCTCCTCGACGGCTTCGATCCGGGGCTCACCGAGGCAAAGCTGGAGGCGACCTTCGCGGGGCTTCGGAAGGTGCTCCCCGGCCTGATCCAGGAGGCCTGCGAGCATCAGCGCCGCCGGCCCGCCCCCTCGCCCCTTTCAGGTTCATACCGGGTCGGCGACCAGAAACGGCTCGCGCGTCAGCTCCTCGACGCGGTCGGCTTCGACTTCGACCACGGGCGCCTGGACGTCAGCCCGCATCCGTTCAGCGGCGGCGCCAACCACGACGTGCGCGTCGCGGTGCGCTATGACGAGCGCGATCCGCTCAGCTCCGTGTCCGCCGTCATGCATGAGAGCGGGCACGCGCTCTACGAGCAGGGACGTCCGGAGGAATGGCTGTACCAGCCGGTCGGTGCCCCGCGCGCCATGAGCATCCACGAGAGCCAGGCGCTGCTGATCGAGATGCAGGCTTGCCGAAACCGGGCATTCGCATCCTACCTCGGCCCACGCGCCTCCGAGACCTTCGGCGTCGACGACCCGGCCTGGAAGGAGGCCAACCTCCACCGCCTGATGACCCGGGTCGAGCCGGGGCTGATCCGGGTCGACGCCGACGAGGTCACCTACCCGGCGCACATCCTTCTGCGGTTCGACCTGGAGCGGGCGATGGTCGCCGGGGACCTCGCCGTCGAGGACCTGCCGGGCGCCTTCGACGAGGGCATGCGGCACTGGCTCGGCCTCGACGTGCCCGATGACGCGCGGGGCTGCCTCCAAGACGTCCATTGGGCCGGCGGAAGCTGGGGTTACTTCCCAACCTACACGCTGGGGGCGATGGCGGCGGCCCAGTTGTTTCAGGCGGCCGCGCAGGCGGACTCGGACACCGTCCCGGCCCTCGGGCGGGGTGACTTCACACGGCTGAGGCACTGGCTGCGCGCCAACGTGCATGGCCGGGCGTCCCTCCTGGAGGCCGAGGATCTGATGGTGGCGGCGACCGGGCGTCCGCTGGAGCCGGAGGTCTTCATTGACCATCTGCGCGCACGCTACCTCGGCGAGGCGGCGCATTGAGGCCTGGGGATGCGGCGGCTCCAGGCCGGCTAGCAAGCAGGCTACCGGGGGCCTTGTCCTCGAACAGGCAGCCTACTGCGTGTGGCGCTCGCCTTCGCGCGCAGATGCCCTCCGCCGTGACCGTCATGCCGAGCGCGGGCCAAACCGACGACCGCCCGCACCACGGACGCCGCTCAACGAGGAGTAGCCGGTCTCGAAGTCGTCGAGTGCCAGCCCGACCCTGAGGGCCCACACACATCATCCAGGATCTCGCGGATGCGCGAGCCGTCGTCCATCGGCACGCTCTCGGTTATTTCCAGCTCCAGGCGGCGCGCCGGCAGGCCCGCCGCCGCCAGAGCGCCGCGCACCACTTGCAGCAGGTCTCCCCGACGCACCTGCACCGCCGGAAGGTTGACCGCGACGCGAAGGTTCGGGGGCATGCGCAGCGCGTCGGCCACCGCGGTTCGCAGCACCGGTTCTCCGAGCGGCACGATCAGGCCCGTTTCCTCGGCGACCGAGATGAGCTCGCCCGGCGGGACCAGCCCGCGCACGGGGTGGCGCCACCGCACGAGCGCCTCCGCGCCGACCGGCAGCCCGGCCAACGCCGATACGATGGGCCAGTAATGAACCTCGAACTCGCCGCGGGCGAGCGCCTGTCGCAGGTCAAGTTGCAATCTACGCCGCGCCTCCGCCGCCGCGTCCATTGCGGGCTCGAAGCGGCGGTGCACGTTCCGGCTCTCGTCCTTTGCGCGGTAGAGCGCACCAGAAGCGTGCGCCGCCCGGTAACGGGAAGGCCGGCGGAGATGGCCTCCTCGCTTTTATCGCAGGTTAGGAACAGCTCGGGTTGGAGCTGATACGGATGCGTCACGGCGCGGATCCGGCACCATGAACCCACTCACTAGAAAGTTGGAGCGCTTTGCCTGTCTGTCCGACGATGATAAATCCATCCTCCAGCACGCAGCTTCCTCTCGGCTGCGCAACGTCGAGCCGCGCTGCGACATCATCGCGGAGGGAGAGACCCCGCGCCACGTCAACCTCATCCTCTCGGGATGGGCCTGTCGCTACAAGCAGTTCGAGGACGGTCGCCGCCAAATTGTGTCGTTCCTCCTGCCGGGCGACCTGTGCGACCTCAACGTCTTTCTTCTCCGCGACATGGATCATTCCATCGGCGCCCTTTCGCCCGTAACACTGGCACAGATTTCGCCCGAACAGCTGCGGCAGATGCTCGACGGCAACCTGCGCCTCACCCAGGCTCTCTGGTGGGAGACCTTGGTCACGGCGGCCAATTACCGCGAGCGGATCGTCACTGTCGGCCGGCGCACGGCCCTCGAGCGTGTCGCTCACCTCGTGTGCGAACTCTTCCACCGCCTGAGCGTCGTCGGCCTGGTTGGCGATCGCGGCTACGAGATGCCGATCACTCAGACCGAGATGGCCGATGCCCTGGGGATCTCCTCGGTCCACGTCAATCGCACCCTCAAGGAGCTGCGCACCGCGGAGCTGATGACCTGGAAAGGTGGGCGCATCACCATTCTGAACCTCCCTGCGCTCGAAGACGTCGGGTTGTTCAACCCGAACTACCTCCATCTCGATCAGGGGGGCCGGTAGCTCGATGCGCACGCGCAACCCGTTGGAACGTTACCTATGTGGCCGGTCGTTCACCTGGGTCGCTGATTGCCTTGATCGAGGGAGCACCGCGTGAGTGTTGAGCATCGACGAGGCCAACCCTGGCCCCAGGACGGCGGCCAAGCCGGAGCCCTGATCCGTGCCCGTGACTGGTCGACCACGCCGCTCGGCGTTCCCACCTCATGGCCGAGAGGCCTTCGGAGTGCCGTCGACCTGATCCTGCGCGCGTCGGTCCCGATGGTCCTTGGCTGGGAGCCTCCTGGCTTCCTGGTGGGCAACGACGCGGCCTCAGCCCTGACCGGGGTGGACCCTTCCGATTTGATCGGTTCCAGGCTGGCGGAGGTCTGGCCCGAGCTCGTCGAACACGCGGCCGATCCGCTCGGGGCCGCTTTGGCAGGCCGGGCCACCGAGTTGTCCGGCGTCACGCTCTGGCCGGCACGAACCCGGCTCGACCTCGCCTGCTCCCCCCTCGTCGACGAGGGCGACGGTCCCGCAGGTATGCTCATCATCCTGCGTGAAGCCAGCCCGGCTACCTCGCAGATGTCCGACCGAGATCAGGCAGGGGTTTCCGAGCTGAGACGCCAGATCCGCAACACCCTCGGAGTGACTCGAGCGGTGGTGAGACGCAGCATCCAGACGAGCGACACGCTGGAGGACCTCGCTCTCCACCTCGACGGGCGCCTCGACGCGATCGCCCGCGTGCAGTCCATCTTCAGCAGTGCTTCGGCGGCCGATGCAGACCTGTCGCTGGTGGTGGCGGAGGAACTGCTCGCCCTCCAGATCCGAGAGGATGAGCGAGTGACGCTCACGGGGCCCGACATCCGCCTGCCGCAGCGGCTGGGGGAGCGGCTGGGCCTGGCCATCCATGAGCTGGCCACCAACGCCATCAAGTACGGCGCGCTCGCCATGCCGTCCGGGCGGATCGCAATCAGCTGGCGGGTGGACGAGGCGATTGCGCGGCGGCTCGTCCTCACCTGGAAGGAGAGTGGCGGCCTGACCCAGGTGGGAGCGCCGCGGCGTTCCGGCTTCGGCTCCGAGCTGCTCCTGAAGACACTGCCCTACGAGATAAAGGCGGAGGTGAGCTGGGACGTCGAGCCCACCGGCCTGCGTTGCGTGATTGCCCTGCCGCTCGGCGCCGCTCAGGCGAGGAGCGCCTCGGCGACCTGAGCCGCGACGAGCGGCTTGCCGAAGAACTGCGCCCGCGCGTAGCGCTTCGGGATCGTTTCCTGATCGTAGCCGGTGGCGAACACGAACGGCACCCCCCGCGCTTCCAGCGCGTCGGCAACGGTGTAGGCCATCTCACCTTGCAAGTTGATGTCGAGCACGGCTCCATCGAGGCGGGCCGTCGCGGTGATCAGGTCGAGAGCCTCCTCCACGCTCGGCACCGGGCCGACCACCTCAGCGCCGCGGCTCTCGAACACCTCGGCCATTTCCTGCGCCAAGAAGTACTCGTCCTCGACCAGCAGTACGCGGTAGCCGGCGGAGGGGTCCGTCGAGGTCATGATGAGGTCCTTTCCCGTCGGGGTGCTCGGGTGAGCGGCAGGTCAAGGGAGCAGCGCACCCCATCCTCGCCCAGCTCGTAATGCGTCCGGGCCTTGAGGGCGTAGGGCAGCGCCCGCTCGATCAGCTCCCGGCCATAGCCGCGTCGGGACGTCTCTGCCTTAACCTGAATTGGCGCGCGCCCGTGCTCGACCCATTCCACGACCAAGCGCTGCCCCTCGCCGTCCGACTGCTGCGTCGACCAGGTTACCTCCAGTCGGCCCTGCTCGGCCGCGAGAGCGCCGTACTTGCGGGCGTTGGTGGCCAATTCGTGCAGCGCCAGCGCGAGGGTCTGCACGATCGAGCTCCGCAGCCGTACCTCCGGCCCATCGAACCGGATACGCTCCCCCATGGCGCTCCCGCCCAACGCATCGAGCGTGGTCCGAACCAGCTCGCCGATCGTGATGCGCGGTTGGCCCGAGCGGGAGAGCATGGCATTGACCCGGGCGAGTGCGTTCAAGCGCTCGCCGAACTGCTCGTTGAAGGAAGATAGCGAGCCGCTCCTCTTCATGGTCTCCTGGAACAGGGCTCTTACCACGCCGAGCAGATTGCGGGTGCGATGCTGCAGCTCGGCGACAAGCACGTCCTGACGTTCCTGCAACTCTTTCAGCTGCTGAACGTCTGTTGTTGTGCCGAGCCACTCGACGATGTGATCGCTTCCGTCGCGGACCGGCACAGAGCGAGTGTGGTGCCAAAGATAAGCGCCGTCCGAAGCTCTGCGAATTCGATACTCAACACCAATCAAGTCTGTGAGGACCGCCTGCCTCCAGGCAGCTGTGGCGATCTCACGGTCGTCAACATGGACAGCCTCGAGCCAGCCAAACCCGAGGCTCGCCTCAAGGCTCTGCCCCGTGAATGCCTGCCATTGCGGACTCGACCAGGTCCAGCGGCCCCCATCCGCTGATCGCCAGACGAGCTGCGGCATTCCTTCGGTAAGTGTGCGCAGCCGCTTTTCACTCTCCGCCAGCGCCTCCTGCATCCGCCGCGGCTCGGTGACGTCCTGACCGATCTTGATGAACTCGCGGGTCTGGCCGTCCACATCGATCAGAGGCTGCGTGGAGCCGTTGATGAAGATGCGTGTCCCGTCCTTTCGCAGATGTTCCCGGACGTTCGGCGCCAGCCCCTCGCGGATTGCTGTTTCCCGCTCCTTCTGAGGCTGCCCGTTGGCGACGTCTTCCGGCACGAAGGTCAACTCGACCGAGCGGCCCAGGATCTCGGCTTCCGACCAACCGTAAACAGCGGCGGCGCCGGCCGGCCATGAGGTAATGATGCCATCTCGGTCGGTGGTGAAAATCGCGTAGTCGCGCACACTCTTCACCAGGAGCCGGAACCGTGCCTCGCTCTCGCGCAGAGCCCGCTCGTGCCGCTTGCGATCTGTGATGTCGAAGACGAGAGCGTGGAAGCCGTCGACCTCGCCAGCCTCATTCCGATGCGGGACGTAGTTTTCCTCCGTCCAGCCCCAGAGCGTCGGATCCGCGGCTCGCCAGCCCTCGTCCTCAAAGCGGACCTGCTCACCCGCCAGCGCCCTCTCCATCCACGGCTTCAAGTTGGCGAAGATCCGTTCACCAGCGACCTCAGCGACGGTGCGACCGAGGATCTCCTCCTTTGGCTTCTTGAAGAAACGTGCGAACTCCTCGTTGACAACGCGGTATCTAAACTCGCGATCGTAGAAGCCGATCATCGCCGGCACGTTGTCGGTGATGACCCTCAGTTCCTCTTCACGCCGACGCAGCGCCTCTTCCACCGCTTTTCGCTCGCTGATGTCGAGGTTTATGCCGGACCAGCGGCGGATCGATCCGTCGCCAGCCTTGAGGGGGACGGATCGCACGTTGGTCCAGCGCCAGCCGCCGCCCGCATGCCTCAGGCGGAACTCGGCATCGACAGTCCGAGCTGCGGCGACGGCCGTATGCCACTGCCGCTCGGCGAAGGCACGGTCGTCGGGATGGATCGCATCCAGCCAGCCATAGCCCAGCCACTCGTCCAGAGTTTGGCCCGTATAGGCGCGCCAGCTCGGGCTGTCGGCAACGACCAACCCGTCTGCATCCGTCTCCCACACGGCTTGCGCCATGCCCTGCACCAGCCCGCGGAAGCGCTCCTCGCTCTCGTCGATCCGCGCCTGCGCGACCTGCGCCTGGAGCCGAAGCAGTTCCTCCTGCGCCGCCTTCCATTCGGTGATGTCCTTCGTCGTCGTCGCCACTCCGTCCCCGAGCTTCACGACCGACTGGTAGAACCAGCCGTTGAACTGCTCGTGCGCATAATGCCGCTCGGCCTGTTCCGGCACGCCGGTCTCAGTCACACGCTTGAAGGCGTCGAAGATGCCCTCCACAACGACGCCTGGATTGCGCTGGAGTAGGCTTTCACCATGAACCTTGCCGTAATGGCTTTCTGAGGTGTGATTGTTAAGCACCCAGCGAAAATCGACGATCTTTCCCTCTTTGTCGCGGACCGCCGCAAACACCTGGATCATGTCTGTCGACGCGTCCATCGTCGCCTGAAGCAGGTCACGGTTCGCATGAAGTTCGGTCGTTCGCTCGCGAACCTGCTGCTCCAGGTCGATCCGGTGCCGTTCCTCGACTTGGCGCAGCCTCTGTTGTGCTTCGTTTCGCGCGGTGACGTCGTTGCCCGCCCCGAACCACTCCACGATCTCGCCATCGGCCCCGAGAATCGGGACAGCCCGCGAGAGGACCCAGCCGACCCCGCCATCGGCAAGGCGAACGCGATGCTCCAGCTCAAAGAGCGACTTAGTCCGGATCGCCTCTTTGATGGCCGCGAAGATCACGGGCCTGTCCTCGGGCAGGAGATAGACGTCGGCCCAGTCCTCGGCGGGCTCTACCGTATCGGCCAGCAAGCTCTGGCCGGACAGCTCGTACATCTGCCGCCAGTCCGGGCTCATACGGTACATCAGGTAAGTGCCAGCCATGACGAGGCTACGGAATCGTGCCTCGCTTTCGCGCAGTCTCTGTTCCGCGCTTCGCTGCACAGTGATGTCGAAGCTGACACCGTTGATGATCCAGGGGCGGTCGCGATCGGCGCGCCCGCGCCACTGAACCCACCGGCCTGCCGTGGGACCGTGGATTACTTCCACCTGATCCTGAAGCACTTCCCCCTGCACCGGCTCCCGTGCCATTACGGCATCGAGCGCGGCAGCACCCTCCTGGCTCATCCGTTCCGTGTAAACCGAGACAGGGTGCGGCCGATCACCGAATGAGACCCCCCAGAGCCGCTGGAACGGTTCGTCCGCCCGAACCGAGCGACTTCGCGTATCCCACTGCCAAGCCCCCATCCCGCCGCTCTCGAGCGCGATGCGGCGCAACTCCTCACTCTCTTGCAGCGCCGCCTCGGCCCGCGCACGCTCGATCTCGCCCCAGGCGCGCTGAGCAAGCACTTTCACGAAGGCGATCTCCTCCGCCCGCCAGCGGCGAGGCGCTCTGCACTGGCTCGTGTTCAGAACTGCCACGAGCTTTCCGGCCACGACGACCGGCACAGCAATGCCCGCGAGGAGACCACGTTCGGTCATGGCCGCCTTGACCGGATCGGGAATGAGGGGATTAACCGCAACGTCATCGTACACGACCGGGCGCCCGGCGAGGTGCTCTCGGGCGAATGGCTCCCGTTCGTCGAAGGGCCATCGTGAGGGTTCAACCGGGGTGCCGTTCGCGAGAAACGCCCAATCCGCCACGTATTCTCGTCTTTCCCAATCGAGCACGGCCCAGAGCGTGCGGTCGGTGCCGAGCTGTTCGGTGAGGATGCGGCAGGTCTCTCTTGCGACGAGCGCGGGGTCGGCTAGGCCGCGCACCGCGTCGGAAAACCGGACCAAGAACGCATTGCGCTCCTCACTCTCGCGCAGCGCCGCCTCGGCCCGCGCACGCTCGGCTGCTGCCCACGTGCGCTCGGTGACCTCTTCGATCAAGACGATCTCACCATGCGTCCAGGGCCGCGGCCGCGAGCTTACAGCCCCCAATGCCCAGATCGGGTTGCCTGCTCCACTGCGCAACGGCCGAGAAAGGAACGCCCCGAAGCTCATCGCCGCGAGCGCCTGTTTGTCGGCATTGGTCAGTTCAGGATCGTTCGCCGTGTCGTTGAAGACCAGCGTTCGGTCAAAACTTTGTCTGCCCGCCTCCGGAAAGTCGGAGAAACGGAGCCGCGCAGGCATTGGATTAAGATTAGGGCGCCGGAACTCATGGGTGACGTCGACCCGATTCTCGTCCGGGTACATCGCGGTCGCATAGCAGCGGTCGAGCACCAGCTCTTCTGCCAGCATGTGTACGGCACGGTCCACGATCGTATCCGCGTCCAGTTCGGCGCGCAGCGTATCGGTGAGCCGCAGAAGGAATGCCTGCCGCGCTTGACCCTCCCGCAAGGCCGTCTCAGCGTGGTGCCTGTCGGTCGCATCGATCAGCGTCTGAAGCGCACCCGCGACCTCACCGGTCTCATCGCGAAGTGGCGACCAGTCGGTATCGAAGACGCGCTCCTCCAGCTGCCCGTCGGGCCTGCGCAGAGCGACCGCAAACCTTGTGAGCCGCGTTGCACGTCCGGCACGCGCGCTATGGATGAGCGGCGCGATCACGGTCTCGTAGGCGTCGGGCCAGCCTTCCGCCACAGGGCGACCGAGGAGCGCGGGGTGCCGGCTCCTGGCGATGCTGACATAGGCGTCGTTGTAGATCTGGATGTTCTGCGGACCCCACAGGATCGTCGCGGGGCCTGGCATTGCCAGCACTATGTCGACCGCTGTTCGCAAAGAGGACGCCCAACCCTCTGTCGGTCCGAGCGGGGTTGCAGCCCAATCGTGCATGCGGATGCGTCGGGCCATCTCGCCGCTGCCGTGAGGCCACTCTGACACGACACCTCCGCCCTTGGCTCATGGGGGGCAAACCATGTCCGCTCGAGGGCAGAGCCGCAACAGTGGCTTTCCGCTCCCTCCTGACGGTCATCGGCTGCTGCTCAGACGTCGGCTTAGGAATTAGAGCGGCGGTTCGGCGCCTGCCCACTCGAAGCCCGGAGATGGCGCATTGCTGACGCCTGATCCCCGCACACGGGTCAACAGCTTAGGTTCAGTTGCCGAGCTGCACCGCCAAGCTGATGAAGGTTACACATCAACCGGCGTTCGGCGACAGACGATCCTGTTCAGCAGGATCCTGAAACCAGAGTTCAGCGGCGAGGTCTCGAGCTGAATTATAGGCTGAACGGACCGCACTCGGCGTCATAGGCCTAGGAGCCGGGCCCTTCCCGGTGACAACCTCATCTCTGAAGCCTGCGGCTATGCGGCGGCGAGCCCGAAGACTCGGCTCGGCGAGATACCGGCCCGCCATGGAAAAGGCCTCAGCCTTCGTACATCCGGCGTCGACGAGGTCATCAACGACGTTCATGACGAGCAGCGCGCGGGGAACGTCCCTCGGCCGGTTGGGTGGGCAAACTGCCGCGCGCGTGAGCCCAGCAGCGCCAGGACCATCAAACCCGACTGCTCGTTTCTCTCGACGCTTCGGGCGATCGCGAGAGGATCGGACCCGAGGCGTTCTGCCTCATCCTTCAGGAATGCCTGAGCATCGCGGCCGGCAGCACGTTTCGGCCGGAGGGCCAACGCGCGGTGATCGTTGGCCGGGGGCGTGTCATCGAGCGACCCACTTCGCAACGATTTCGGCAACGAAAACTGCACACCGTGGCAAAGCGCCAGCTAACTCGTTGAGATTGCTGGCGCGCCCTACGGGATTCGGGGCACGTCACCACAGAACATTGATTTATCAGGCGTTTTTCCTGTTACGCGTAGCAGCAGTGTAGCACCCTTATGTGGCGACGGTGTAGCACGATCTCGGGATGCAGCACGCTGTCGTGGACGCCTAATTGTTGCCGTCGGACGACGAACCCCGCCACATGCTCCTCAGGGCCATACGCGGGCTTCGCTCGCAAAGCCTTTGCGACTAGGCAACGGGAAGTCCGCGACCGCGGTGACGTGATCCATCGACGTGGCGGAGGTGGTTTGGCGCTCTGCAACCAACCCAGCCTGTCCGATGCGCTTGCCCGCCGGAGCTGACGCTATCGCACTGGCCGGCCGAGGCCACTGACCAGCATCCCCGATGATGATGCAGCCGGCAGTGCCCGCACCTGCCCGCACTTCCGCAACTGTGGCGATGACTGTTCGAGCCGAGCGTCGGGCCCGGTAGGGCGAGGTTGGCGCTCACCCCGACCCGAACCGCCGGTCCTGACCCCTTGCAGACCTAGCGGCTTGCCGGATGACGCGTCTGCTCTGAGCGGAGAAGCGAACCTCCCCGGGGCGGTCACGACCTCAGAAGGCAGTGGCCTGCTTCACCCGATCCCCGGTAGCCGGGACCTTCCTTTGGACGGCACCAGGGAGGGCGTAGCCACCCTGACGGTGCACGGAACTGGCGTCAGTGGCGGGGCCCTGGGTTCTAGTCAGACCTGCTGCTGCTCGCCGGGAAAGATAGGCGCGGCCCTGTTTGGTGCGTATCAAACGTCGTCGCGAGCTCCTCCCGTGGCCTCAAAGCAAGCGCATTCCGCCGAAGCGGACACCGATTCGTTGAGAAACTGCAGAGCAAGCCAAAACTTGTAGACAATTGCCCAATGCGCTCGCGTCGAACATGGCTATAGAGAGGCGTTCTGGTTTCTATACTCGAACCATTCTCTAGACCGCCGTGCTGCATCGTCTTTTCCTCAAAGTAAGAAGCCACCTTTCGGGACGATGTTCTGAGCGATCAGCGTCCAAGAAAACGGCTCTACGTCAAAGACCACAAGGACAGTCTCACTCGATCACCCACGGCTTCGTCGAGTCGTAGGCGGCCTTGGTGGCGACGACCGAGAGATGCGCATGCTTGGTGTGCTTGTTCGAGCCCTTGTACGGCCGCCAAGCCCAGGGCTGGACTTGGCCAACCGCATACGAGCTGCAGATCTTCCCATTCGAGATGATGTACTTAACTCTGGGATCCTTGCTGCGCCGAATAGCCTCGACTACCGCGTGCGCATCGCACATACCCGCACGATCATCGAAGGTTATGTCGTAGGCCGTCACCACCCCGACTCCACCGTCCCGCACATGCGCGCAGTGATCGGACGGCTTGTCGGTGACGACCGCACAATGTCTGTCGTCCCCAATCATCCCGTCGCTCGACTTACGCCGATTGGGCCATCTCGCGTTGATCTGGGTCTTCAATGTCTCTAGGCAGTTGGCGGGACGCCAACCCGTCACAGGGCCGAAATCGACATCGCTCTCGTGCTCGGGCTCCGCGTCCAGATCGACATGCAAGTCGAAGTCTTCGCCACCCTCCAACGAGAACGCCTTTGCGTAGTCGTCAGGCTCGGCGTCCCCAAAGGTCCGCACTTTGCTGCCCGCGCCGTCGGCTTCAGCTCGACGCTCATCTTCCATGATCACCTACCTCCGTACGATTGAAGAACGCCCTGGACCGTCGGCGAAGGCTCGACTGCCCGAACTCGCATCACCTTGACGGAAGCGTAATATCGCGCTCACTCTTCCGCAAGCGAGCAATGTCGCATGGATCGCGACGTCTTCGCTTCGATTGCGCTGTCGAGGACACACGATGCCATACAGAACGTTGCCGGGTCGCCCCGAAGGCTACGCGCTGCTAGCCTTCGACCGCGAGGGCGTCGAGCGGGACGACCCCGTCGGCGAAGGCGGACCCTTTTCGGCGCATATCATCCGGCGGGCCGTGCAGGAGCGGGCGACCGACATCTTCATCCAGTGCCATGGCTGGAAGGGCGACGTGCCAGCCGCCATCGACCAGTATGACCGCTGGTTCGGCGCGATGGTGGCGCTCGCGCCGGACGCGGAGGCCATGACACGGCTGTCGTCCGGGTTCAGGCCCTTTCGGATCGGGGTGCACTGGCCGAGCCTGCCCTGGGGCGACGAGGAGCTTGGGCCCGCGGCCTCCTTCTCCATGGGGACCGACCTCGTCGAACTCTACACGCAGCGGCTCGGCGTACGGCCGGGACTGCGTGAGGCGGTGGAGCGGGTCGTCGCGGCGGCGGAGCGCGAGCCCGACGCGGCCCGCCTTCCGCCCGATGCCGAGGACGCCTATCGTGAGATCGACGCCCTGCTCACCGAGATCGGCTCGGCGGGCGAGGCAGGCGCCCCTGGCGACGACCGCAAGCCCTTCGATCCGCAGACCTACTTCAATGCGGCCCAAGCGGAGGCGAGCTTCGGGTGGAGCGAGGGGTTGGGCGGCATCCTCGCCCCCCTGCGGCAGCTCTCGTTCTGGAAGATGAAGGAGCGGGCGCGCGCGCTCGGCGAATCGGGCCTGAACGCCTTCCTGGCGGACCTTCGGCGTGGAACGGGCGCGCGGATTCACATCATGGGCCACAGCTTCGGCTCCATCGTCGCCTCGGCCATGGTCTGCGGGCCGAGCGGAGCCGGGAAGGGTCAGGCCGTCTCGTCCCTGGCGCTGGTGCAGGGCGCCCTGTCGCTCTGGTCGTATTGCGATGACATTCCCGTCTCGCCCGGCCGGCCGGGTTATTTCCAGCGCCTCATCGCCGAAGGGCTCGTCACCGGACCGATCATCATCACCCGAAGCCGGCACGACGTCGCGTTGGGCCGCTACTATCCGCTGGGGGCGGGGGTGGCGGATCAGGTCGATTACTCCACCATCGGAGAGCTGCCCCGCTACGGCGCGGTCGGCACGTTCGGGGCCAAGGGGCTGACGCAGGCGGCCGTCGAGGCGGACTTGGAGGACGCCGCGCATCAGTACGGCTTCGAGCGCGGGCGCATCTACAACCTCGATGGCGACCGCTTCATCAAGGATGGCGGAGGCTCCTCCGGCGCACACAACGACATCGACGGCCCCGAGGTCGCCCACGCCGTCTGGCAGGCCGCCCTGGCCGGCGCCCGGACATCGTGAGGATCCGACATGCCCATAGACGAGATGGACGAGGAACTGGTCGCCAACGGCGTGTCGGCGGCGACCGGAGCGGTGCTGCCTCAGCCCGACCCGGCGGCGGTCGAGCGCCTGATCCGGGGCGAGGGATCGGCGTCGCTGACTGTCGTCGATAACCGGATCAAGAAGGCCAGGACGGTGACGGTCGACGGCGTCGAGCTGGAGAGCTTCGGGATCGACCACACGCTAGACCCGGAGGATCTTGCCCAGGCCGGATGGGGCGTCATCTTCGCGGCCGACATAGGCGACGACGTCAAGCGCGCCCTTGCGCCGTTGCTGGAGAAGCGAAAGGCACAGGCGGGCAAGCATTACCACGCGTTCGAGGACGTGCGGCCCGACGACGACGCGGTCGCGTGGCTCGGGCGCCAGGGCTACAAGCCCGGCCTGGACATCGTCGATCCGGAGAAGGGTGTCCCCTATTACCTACTGATCGTCGGCTCGCCGGCCTCCATACCGATGTCGTTCCAGTACGTCCTGGACACCTACTGGGCAGTCGGACGCATCTTCTTCCCGGCCTGCGACGACTACGCGCAATACGCGCGAAGCGTGGTCGCCTACGAGGAGGCCGAACGACCGCCCCAGTACGTCAAGCGAGCCGTCCTCTTCGCGCCCGAGCACGCCTTCGATGCCGCGACGCGGATGTTCACGCGCGACGTCGCGAAGCCGTTCTTGGACGAAGGCGGCGCCAGGCCGCTCGGGCGCCGACAGAAATTCCACGTCCAGCCGCTTATCGGGGACGACGCCACGAAGGAAAAGCTGGTGACGGCGCTGCGCGGAGGCGGGGACGACGGCAAGGCCGCGCCCGCATTGCTGTTCTCGGGAGGCCACGGCATGGCCTTCGACCGGGGTCACGAGTTGCAGGTCGAACACCAGGGCGCGCTGGTCTGCCAGGACTGGAAACCCGGTCACCCCGTCCAGCCGACGGACTACTTCAGCGCATCCGACGTGAAGGACATGAATCTCAGCGGCATGATCCACTTCATGTTCGCCTGCTACGGCGGGGGCTGGGAGATGTACGACACGTTCCGCGACGAGAACGGGCGCGCGCCTCAGATCGCCGACGCTCCGCGTATCGCCCGGCTTCCGCAGGCCATGCTCGCCCATCCCGAAGGCGGCGCCCTGGCCGTCGTCGCCCACGTCGATCGGGCTTGGTCCTATTCCTTCAGGACGGCCTCCGGCGGCATCCAGACGACCGGCATGCGGGAGGTTCTCGATCTCATCCTCATGGGGCGTCGCGTCGGCAACGCCTTGGACCGTTTCAACCTGAAATGGGCCGTGCTTAGCGCACCGCTGGCCGATGCCATGCGTGATTTCGAGCGCGGGACGACGAGCGCCCAGCAGTTGGCGAAACTCTGGATCGCACGGGACGACGCGCGCAATTACGTCGTCATCGGCGATCCCGCCGTCCGCTTGCGTGTGGAGAATATGAGGCCGTCCGTCTAGCGCATCGGTCCGAAACGCGGTTTCCGGCTTTCGGAAAAAAGCCAATATGGGACAGCAACTTAGACAATTGCCCTGGATTTCATATCCAGGACGATTGTCTAGGGATTGGCCTCCTCGACCTTCAAGGGAAGCGTCTTGGCGGGGGGAGCGGTGCGCCGGAGCCGAACCGTCTGCCCCGACAGCGCAGCGACGACCTCTTCGGACAGGCGCTCGTCGTCGGGGTCGGACGGATCCAATCCGGTGAAGGTCAGCGTCGGCTCCGAGAAGTCCGTGAAGAGCGAGACGCCTTGAGCGCGCTCGAACAGACTATCGAGTCCGTCCGGATCGCCGGGTTCGAGCCCGAGCGTGTTCAGCGTTCCGCTCGCCCGGCACTGGATATAGAACCGCATGCGATTGGTCATGTAGTTCAACCCGTAGCTGAAGTCGGGCAGCCCGACCTCGCCGGCGGCCCTCAGCTCGGCCAGCGCCTGCCGATGACGTCCGCTCAAGGCCGCGGTCTCGGCGAGGACGACATGAGCGTCGGCGGACGCGCCCTTCTCTACGAGCCGGCCGGCCAACTCCGCCGCCCCTTGTCTCTCGCCGGTCCTGAGCAGGACGTACATGGCCAGTGTGGCCGCCCCGACGCGTTGCGCCTCGAAGCCTTCGATCTCCGACAGGTGGAGTTCCTGCGAGACGGTCGCGACCTCGTCGAGGCGGCCCTCCATCCGCAGCGCCTGGAGTTCGTTGATCAGCCCAACGCCGAGATCGACCGTCGTCTCGGCGGCGGCGATCGACCGGTCGGCATCCACGGGTGCCGACAGAACGAGATCCGAACCCGCGGGAAGCACGACGTTGAGGGCCGCATGCCCCGCTCGCAGCACCTGCAGCCCGAGCCGAACGCCCGCCTCGGACCGTATGCGCTGGCCCGAGCCGCGAGCCTCGATGGAGACGGCACCGGAGGCCGCCTCGGACCAGACCGAGTCCGTGATCCCGAAGGCCCGCACCTTGACCAAGTGGTCGTCCGGCGCGTGGCGGATTTCCTCCAGCTGCACGCCGAATCGTACCACGGCAGCGTTGAACGACGAAGAATGCCGTCTCACAAACCGCATGGCGTCGTCGAAGCCGCTCCTCGCCGTCTCGCCGAGCATCGTGACGAGATGGTCCTTAAGGAACGCGTCCACGCTGGGCAGCGCCTTCAGATCCTCGACGACCTTCGTGACATCGACCGCCCCGTGTTCATCAATCCTGACCTGTTGGCTGATCCTGGTCCCGACTGGAAGGGCGACGCTGAAGATGTAATCTCCAGCGGAGAGCGTGTTCAAGGTGGACGCGAGCCTCGCCACCGTCGTGCGCTCGACGAGCGTGTCGTCTTGTCGGCGAATTTCGAGCGGGAGCGTTCGCAGCAGATCGGTCCCAGCCATAACGGCCTTGGAGAAATACTCTCTCATCGGCTCATCTCCAGTGTATAGTTGAACGACGGCGGCCGTATCTCCACGATTTCCTCGACATGGGCGAATTTTGGATTTTGGTTCATATCGGTCACGACCGCGCTGATGAGGTAGCTGCCCGCAGGCAAGTCGCACGCGTAGGGATACTGAATGGGTGGTGCCGGAAAGCCGGGAGCTGCCGCGTTGTTTGGCCTGCGCAGGATCGGAGCGGTGATCTTGTGGGCCGCCTCGGGATTCACGTGGAACTGGCAGCTCACGAGAGGAGGTCCGTTCAGGCCGCGTATTTCCGTTCGCTCCGCTGCGTTAAACTTGTCCACCTCAAGCGACCTGAGCTTCGCGCCGGCGGCCTTGTTGAAATCCTGCACATTGCTGCTGATGACGCGCACGAGTTCGTTCATGGTGAGGACCCAACTGGAAGATGTGCCCTCGACGAGACGCTCTCCAGCCCGTCCTTCGAGGCACGCCTTGAAGTCCTTCCCGAACACGGAAATCTGACCGGGTGCGCCATAAGTCTTCTCTCCGGCTCCCGCCGCATAGAGGATAGGAGCCGTACGGCCATCGACGGGGGCCTCGACGTCGAACAACCCGGCAGCCGGGGCAACGATGTATTTTCTCAATTTGCCGACCGTACTCCGGCATGCATCTATAACGTAGAGTTGTTTGCGAGCGATTTGCGGGGCTGATTCGTTGGCCATAAAGTCGCGGAGATTCATGACATCGACTGTGTTGCCGAGGACGGCTCCCACATTCTGCAGAAAGTCTTCGAGCAGCAGCACGACGTCGCCGCCAGTGCGCTGGATGCCGTGGCCGGCGAAGTAGAAGAGGGTTGCATCGTCCATACGGAACGATGCGTCGTTCCGCCAATCGAATATTGCCCGCATCACGTTCTTCAGGTGAGCCGCAGGCAGGTTCTTAAACGCCGTTCCCTGCTGGCCGATTGGCTCATCAGACGAGGGAGATGCGAGCAACCGCAAGGTCTTCAGGGCAGGTCTCATTGAGGCCGCCTGTTTCAGGAGGACGTCGGCCAGTTCGACGACGGTCAAGGCCGGCGAGGCAAGCTGGCCGAGGCCGTAGGTCTCGTCCGCAGCATGATCACTGCCATTCAAGTACGGGTAGGAGCTGACCCCGATAAGGATGGCATGTAGTCCGGGTCGGTCAATGTGGTTTTCATCGAATATGAGGCCCAGATCATTTCGCATGTGTGCACTGCCATCAACACCGGCCAGCTCAGGTCGCAGAGCATGCTAGAGTACAACATCCGCCTCCGGCGAGAGCAAGTGCCTTCGTCAGCTCGTCACCCTGGTCGAGACCGCCCGCACCGGAGCGCTCGCCTCCGACGATTTTGGAGCAGCGCGCTGTTGGAGTGTGGTTACAGAGGTAGTTCTCCCAAAAATGAGTAAGAAAATTGAAAGCCTGGAGTGTCCGAATTTTAAATCGAAGAAGTCCATCCCCAAAGCCCCCTCCGCGGCCAAGCTCGGGATGCAGGCGAAGCTCGGGATGTCGGCTGAGGCTAGGCGCGATGTGGGCGGGCTTCGAACTCTTCCGCACATTTCCCCTCGACGCCGATTGCAACCGTGCCGACCCGAAGCGGGCTGGGAAGCTGACCATGCCGATACTGGCGTTGGCCGGCGCGGCCAGCGCGTTCGCACCTTTTACCGAGGCTATGATGCGGGAGGTGGCGGAGGACGTGACTTTCGGGACCATCGAGCGGGCAAACCACTGGGTGCCCGGGGAGAACGCCGAGGCGCTAGTCGGCGTCATCACGGCCGTTCCGTAGGGCCGGACCCCAGCGAGCATTCGCCGAGGACATTGTGGCCGCTGTAACCTGTCATTCAGTGCTAATGGCAGGTTTCAGAGGCATGCCTTTTAAGGTGTTAAATACTTGGAAACGTTGCAAAAAATGACCATCGCGCAGCCAAGCTTGATGATGCTTCCGTGGAGGTGAAGATGCTCAGGACGCCAGAAAGCCGAGAGAGTGAAAATACTGCCTCTTGAGAGGATTATTCTCAGATAAGACGTAGCAAAAAACACCTTAAAAGGCATGGGTTTCAGAGGCTGAGCGGCTATTCCAGCGGCTCTGTACATAAAGCCGCTTATGGCGCATCTCTGCCTTTCGCCGACTCGCCTAACTATGGGCCTAAGTGTCCCCACGACTCAAGTGCATCTATGAGTACCCCCGTGAGGCAGTCACGGTGAGACGCCCACGCCCTGTCTCATAAGGTTGTCGTGCGGCCTGTGAGACAGCTACAAGGGATTGTCTAGACCCTGCGAGACATTCTATGGCCCGGATCGGCTACGCCCGCGTCTCCACCCTCGACCAAGACCTCACCGTGCAGCTCGCCGCCCTGAAGGCCGCCGGCTGCGACATCGTCCGGGCCGAGAAGGTGTCCGGATCCTCGACCGTCGGGCGCGACGAGTTGCGCACCGTGCTCGCCTTCATCCGCGCGGGCGATACGCTGGTCGTCACCCGCGTCGACCGGCTGGCGCGCTCGATCGGCGATCTCCAGGACATCGTGCGCGAGCTGAGAGGGAAGGGGGCGGGCCTGCTCGCGACCGAGCAGCCGATCGACACCTCGACCGCCGCCGGCAAGGCGTTCCTCGACATGCTGGGCGTGTTCGCCGAGTTCGAGACGAACCTCAGGCGCGAGCGCCAAGCGGAAGGGATCGCCAAGGCGAAGGCGCTCGGCGTCTACAAGCGGGCGCGCACGGTCGATCCGGAGGCCGTGCGGGCGCTAGTAGGGGAGGGGAAGGGCGCCTCGGCGATCGCGCGACAGCTCGGGATCGGCCGCGCTAGCGTCTACCGGGCGCTCAAAGCGACGCCTTAGCCGGCTTGGTCTGGTCGGATGAGCGTGACATGCTGCCGGCATGAAAGACATCGCCCCCGGAGTCGACCTGGTTGTCGTTCGAGAGACGAAAGACCCGGACAACCCAGCCCCGGCCCAACTATGGGCGGCAGCCGTCCCGCACGGCCAGGCGATCGAGGTGGTCCGAGCCCTCGCGCCGGAGGGCTGGCATATGGAGATGTCGCGGGACTATCCGAGGCGCAAGTTAGCCGCCGATCTTAATCTCAGGCCGGGCGACTCCCGCGAGATCGTCGGAGCTGCATAGCCACGACCCGATCCGATCCCGCACAAGTGAAGGTCGGGAACGGGCGAAGGCGGAGGGCATCCGCATGAGCCGCAAGCCCAAGCTTACACCGCACCAGTAACGTGAGGCCATCGAGTGGCCCAACCGAGGCGAAGTGCTGGCCAAGACTGCCCGGAGCTACAACGTTAGCCACAGCGCAATTTTAAGTTTATAGGAGGAAAATATGCAGAGAATAGATAGTTCTGCTGTGCATGGTGGAGATATAAGCGGTAAAATTTTGAAGCCCGCGGGTATAAGATCACTTTGTCCACACTGTAATCAGAGAGCAATTTTTACGCTACATTCGTATTCTTCCCCCGGCCCTCAAAACTCTATTTCGGGATCAGCTATTTGCCCATCATGTAAAGAGGAAATTGGTTTCTGGTCTCTAAACCCATCTGGTGGATCATCTTTTGAATCGGCCGAGATTTACATGAGTCCTGCACCTAAAAACTACTATCCAACGCCAGGATAACTCAAAGAAATACCTTTGCCATTGAAGAAAGCACTTATCTCAACAATCGAATGCTACAATGCTGGGATTTATTCGGCAGCAGCCGTATCTGGACGCAGAACTCTAGAAGGAATATTTAAGTATCTACTTCCTGAAGGTAAAAGAAATGGTCCCTTGCATAAATTGATTGAAGAAGCTACGGCAGCTAAGGATCTATCAGGCCCGTTGAAGACACTTTCTCATGCTATTAGGACAGGAGGTAATTTAGGTGCTCATTTTGATGAGGAGCATGAGCCTGACGAGAATGTCGCAAGGCAAATGGTCGAGTTGCTGAACTATCTGGTGTCTTACCTATATGTTTTGCCAGCGCAAATCAGCCAGCTCGAGGCCGATCTAGGAAAAAATAAAACATGATGTCAGGCATAGAACCTAAGTAATTACTCGTCCCGCCCGATGAACAACGCGAGCGCCAGGCCGAAGGGATCGCCAAGGCGAAAGCGGCCGGCGTTTGCAAGCGGGCGCGCACGGTCGACCCGGAGGCTGTGCGTAAGTTTGCAGGGAGGGGGCTGGCGCCTCGGCGATCGCTCGTGAGTTGGGGATCGGCCGGGCGAGCGTCTTACCGGGTCCTCAAAGCGACACCCCAACCTTAAGCCCCGGCTTGCCGGAGCGGCGGCACATTTTACTTCACAACAAGTCGGGGAAAAGCCCCGGAGGATCTGATGGACATGGATGAGTGCGACGCGGCATTCCGCAAGGTCCGGCCGGGTCAGTATGCCGACATCCCGTACGGGATATTCGAGATGCTGTTCCCGCCCGGCGTTCAGAGCGATGACGCCAAGGGGGCGGCCTATGACTATGCCAAGGCACGCGGTCTTCGTGTTGAGCATCATTCCGAGCTCCGCTCGGTGTGGTTCGTCAGGGACGCCGGGGACGGGGCTGGTGATCATGACATTTAAGAATTGCGAGCCGGCCCGTAGGGCAATTGCTCGTGCGTCGAGGGGCCTTGCAGCGGGAGCGATGTGCTTATCGCCCATGAGCGCTCTTGCCCAGGCAATCGATACGGCGCGGCCGCAGATGGAGATGATGAAACGCATCGACTTTGAAATCAGCAACTATGCAACGCGCCTCAAACTTGGATCCACCGTTATAACCTACTGCCGCGTGCAAATGCAGCTTGATACAAGGCATGCATCAGATGGATCGATACCGTTCGGTGTAAATTACCGAAATATTCAATCACAGGAAGAACTAAAAAACATAATTTGGATACGTGAGGCTTATGAGATTACTTATCTCAAGCTTTGCATTGCGCGAGCTAAGCGCGATCTCGAAATCCTTGAGAAGCCGTGAGGCCCGGCAGCGACGCTGCTTAGACCTGAAGCGTTTGCCGGGCCCTTTGCCGTAACTGAGAGTGGGCGAGCCTCTTCCTTCTAGACCTCGCCCGGCCCCGTCGCCAAGGCCAGCAGCCGGGCGCGCATCTCACCGATCACCTCGTCCGGCTGGCCCCACTCGGGATCGGCGTCGGCCTTCGCTATGACCTCGGAAAGCACGCGCGAACGCCTCGTCCTCGATCCCGAGCCTGCGGGCGAGATCGAGGAGGCGGTCGGCCGGGTTCTCGCGGATCATGCCGGCGTACCACGGCCAGCGGTGGCGCTGCCTGGTCGCCCGGAGGTAGCGAACCCAAGCGGCGCCGTCAGGGACGACCTCGATCCCTCCGCGCCTGCCGCATCCGGTGCAGCGCATGCGGTCCCCGGTCTGGTCGAGGCTGACGTCGTGGGGAAGCGGCAGTTCCATCGCCGGCATCTCGGCCGAGTTGCTTGCAGATCGGGCAGTGGAACGAGAGGGTAAGTCGGGCCTTGCGCGCCTCGCCGAGAAGGATGGGGGAAGCGCATGCCGGGCCATCTCGAACCATAGCGCGGAGAACGGAGGCGGAACAGGGCCGAGGCGCCGTCAGCTCCTCGCCAGGGCGATCGGCCGGGCGCCCAACTCGCTCACCTAGGGTCAAAACCCAATCAGCTTGACCGCATGAGGGGCCGCTGAGGGTCCAGGCTGTGTGAAAAGGCGGTTTGGGTAGCTGGGTCGCTGAGTGAGCCCTTGCAGCGAACTCGCGTGCAGAGGGGGCTTACGCCTGGATTGCCGTGATCAGCGCTCCAACCCCGACGATCTGGATCATGCGCTTCATGTTGTAGGCCAGAACCTGCAGGCTCATCTCGGTTCTGACCTTCGCGAGTGTCCGCGTCAGGAAGTGCGTCGCCCCCATCCAGGCCTTCATCGTGCCGAACGGATGCTCCACGGTCTGGCGACGGATCAGCATCGCGTCCGGCATCCGGTCGAGCCGCTCCTGCATCGCATCGAGCACGCCCTCATGCACCCAGCGCTTGATCCGACGCGCCTTCGTCGGCGTGCAGCGGGGTTTGAGCTCACAACGCGAGCAAGCCTTGGGATTACTGTAGGGATCCATCGCGTCATCTCCGGACTGGCGGTCGGACCGGGCGGCCCCCTTGGTCAGATGCTGGCCGGCGGGGCAGGTGTAGTGATCTTTCTCGGCGTCGTAGATGAAGTCTTGTCCGGTGAAGAGACCTCGCTTGGCGTGGTTCGAGGTGAGGGTCTTGGGCACGCACGGCAGGAGGCCGGTGCCTTCACACGCCAGAACTTGATCGCCGTTGAGGTAGCCCCGGTCAGCCAGCACCGTGAGCGTGGCGCATCCCGTCACCTCTTGGGCCAGGAGACCCATCGGAACGAGCTGGACGCGGTCGTTGCCGATGTTAGTCACGGCGTGGGCGACGATCAGATGATGCTCGGCATCGACCGCCGCCTGAACGTTGTAGCCGACGATGCCAGTTCCCTTGCCGCGGGTGGCCATCGAGCGAGCATCGGGGTCGGTCAACGAGACCTGCTGGTCGGGGGCCTCCTCGACCTGCTGGCGCATCGCCTGCAGGTCCTTCATCTGCTCGCGCAGAGCGGTGATCTTCTCAGTGAGCCGTGCCGTTCGTGCTTCGGCGACGTCACTCGGCTGGCGGTCGGCCCGGTCCAGGGCCGCGAGATAGCGCGCGACGCTCGCCTCAACCTGCGCCAGACGCGCCTCGACCTTGGCGACCGTGAAGTTCTTGTCGCGATTGTTGACCGCCTTGAACTTGCTGCCGTCGATCGCGACCACCGCCTTGCTGAACAGGTTCAGGCGACGGCAGAGGACGACGAACTGTGCGCAGGTGGCCTGGATCGCAGGTCCATTGTTCTTGCGGAAGTCGGCCAGGGTCTTGAAGTCGGGCATCAGCCGGCCGCTCAGCCACATCAACTCGATGTTGCGCTGGGTCTCGCGTTCGAGACGGCGGCTCGACGGGACGCGGTTGAGGTAGCCGTAGAGGTAGATCTTGAGAAGTGTCGCCGGGTCGTAGGCTGGACGGCCGGTCGCCTCGGGCACGGCTCTGGCAAAACCGAGGGTGGCGAGATCGAGTTCGTCGACAAAGACCTCGACGAGGCGGACCGGGTTATCCGCTGTCACGTAATCATCGAGGCAATCAGGCAGGAGCGTGCTCTGACGACGATCATCACCGGCGATGAAGCGGGACATCCCGACCTCCTCAGATCGGTGACAAGCTTAGCAGATAAGGGCGTTTTCACACAGCCTCGATCGAAAGCAGACCCCCACATGGTCAAGCTGATTGGGTTTTGACCCTAGTACCCGCACAGCGCCGATCGCCATCTTTAAAGCTTGATAGAGCTTATATTCTTAATGGGATATCTGAAACTATTACCTTGTTTTCAGCCGCAATCACTCCAACATTTGTAAGCTGTAAAACAAAAGCCTCGCGTACTATCTCAGGATATAAACATGGACCAATAATAATTAGATCAATGAATTCAGCAGGACTGGCGCCCATGAAGTTTGCTTCTGGTATATCATCGAGCTTCAGCTTATATATCTGTTGTGGCGTTCCGCGAACAGATACTATATCGCCTGAGATATGATCGGTAGATTTATCCTTTGGTCTATATACAACGCGCCATTCTCTTTCTTCCCTAAAGCCAGGATGCTTTATGCAAAACTGCAATGCTTGCAAATTTCTCCAAAGGTCGTTCAAAAATCCAACATTATTCTGAATGTATGAAATGTTATTTTCAATATTGTAGACAAGTTTATTGAAAAGACTCATGAAATCGGAAATGGGTAAATAATGTACGGGGTATGTATTTGCTCCAAGTTCGTCATTGTGCGCGACAAACGGTCTATTATTTACTACGATTGCGACGCCACTATTACCGCCGTAGGCACGCCACATTGACAATCTTCCATGCAGATCTTCGCTTGCATCATGCTCAGACATGCATGAAATGTAAGTGGCTGCATTGTGTTTATCCATCATTCTGGGTATATCAGCTAAAAGACCAATTCCGTTTTCGCCGAATTTGGTTTCAATGATGTTTTTAAGCTTAATGCCTCCTGAGCTAGATAGGGCAACCATTAAACAGTTTCTACCATATTCCAATTCGGAATAATCATTCATGGTCAATGCATTGCGCATCCAAACCGATCTGCTTCCTATTATCTGCATGGCAACGTCTGCGCTTGTATAGTGCACAAATCTTAGAAGTTGTGCTTCTTTAAATCGATCAATCAAATACGAAAATATATTATTAAATGCATTGTAGCTATAGGATGACATAGATCGACCTTTGGGTATATGATGTTGAAAATAGGTTGTCATATACCCCAGAGACTCGCAACAAGCTTTCAGCAATGAAGAATGGTCGAAATTTCGGGATTGCTCCGGCCGCACATGCCGTCCCTCGCGCCGGCCTTATCTCACCTCTTCGCATAGGAACAGTCGCGTCGCTTGATTTCCGCGACGATCAGCGCGCAGGCCTGCACGAGGTCGCCGCGCCCGCCACCGGGCGCGTAAGATCGCGTATGGAACCTGCTGCTCTGATGCCATCCGAACCGCTGCTCCCGACCCTCTACAGACCTTCGGAAGGTCCGCTTGCAGGCGCTCTAATTCAGACCCAGCGGGCTGCGGTCAGCCTATGGGTAAGACCGTGTCACGCCTGGACGGGTCGTCGGCACTCTCGCGAAGCGAAAGCCTCGCGTGCCCGCTTAATTTCGGCATGGTGCGTCTCCGCCCAGATCCACACACCGCAGAATGCGGCACCTAGGCTCTCGCCGAGCGGCGTGAGCGCGTAGTCCACGTGGGGCGGGATCACCGGGTGCACCGTCCGACGCACCAAGCCGTCCTGTTCCATCTGGCGAACTGTCTGGGTCAGCATCTTCTGGCTGATGCGGCCGACCACCCTGCCGAGTTGCGTGAAACGCAGCGTACCGCGCTCGTGCAGGGCTTCGAGGATCAGCATGGTCCACTTGTCGGCCACCTTGCCGATGATGTCTTGGACCAACGCCTCAATGGCCGGGTCGGTCTCGGTTGGGACCGGTTCCTTCCGACGCGCCTCGATCCGTGGATCGGCCTCCGCACGACGCATGCGACACTCTCCGTTTGGTGCGTATAAATCTTTTCGGTGCCTACTTCGGTTCGGAGAGCATGAGCCATAACCTCATGAGCGACAACAACGAAGGTCGCTCACATGAAGACGTCAGGGAACACCATCCTCATCACCGGCGGCGGCTCCGGCATCGGCCAAGCCCTCGCGCAACGCTTCCACGACCTCGGCAATACCATCATCGTCGCCGGCAGGCGGACGGAGGCGCTGCAGCGGACGATTGCGGGACGCCCGAACATGCATGCCATGGCGTTCGATGCGGACAGCGCCAAGGACGTAGCCGACTTTGCACGACGCGTAACGGCCGAGCACCCGGCCCTCAACGTGGTCATCAACAACGCCGGGATCATGCGCTTGGAGGCACTGGACCAGCCGCGCGACCTCTCGGACGCGGAGGCAACGGTCACCACCAATCTGCTCGGTCCCATCCGGCTCACCGACGCCCTGATCGAGCATCTCGGCCGGCAGCCCGATGCTGCCCTAGTGAACGTTACCTCCGGCCTGGCCTTCGTGCCGCTCGTGTCGGCCCCGACCTACTCGGCGACCAAGGCAGCCCTGCACAGCTACACGGTCGCGCTGCGCGAGGCGCTCAAAGGCAAGGTCGAGGTCATCGAGCTGGTGCCGCCAGCGGTGCAGACAGACCTCACCCCGGGACAGGCGACCCGCCAGGGGTACCTGCCGCTGGCCGACTTCATCGACGAGGTGATGTCACTGTTCCAAGAGCAGCCGACCCCGCGCGAGATCCTGGTGCAGCGGGTCGGCTTCCAGCGCAACGCCGAGGCCGAACACCGCTTCGACGACGCGGTGACCACACTCAACGAGATGGCCCGCAAAGCCCGCGAGGCGCAGCAATAAGAACGAAGGGCGCGGCCGACGATCCATGCTCCACCGTTTGTCCCGGCGAAGCGAGGTCTTCTTTCGGCCGCGCCAGCAAGGACTGTTTCCCACCCCGAGCAGTCCTTCGTGCGGTCAGGTCAGTTAGGGTTGAACCCCAGAGCCGGGGTGAGACCGTAAGGCCCGCTCCCCCTCACGCTATCCGCGATAGGCCGCGCTTCTCGAACACGGCGTTGATCCCCTCCAAGAGAAGATCCTGCTGCTGCCGGTCCTCATCGGCCGCGATCCGCTTCAACTGCCGGAACGCCTCGGGCGAGATGTAGGCGGTTACCACCCGCTTGCCCTCGCGCGTGCTGGCCTTCGGGTAGCGGGCAGGAGCCGGCGCCGGATCCGGTCGAGCCGCGCGGCTCTCGGGCTCGGGGGCAGACGCAACGGCCACTGCCGGAGGCTCGGCTTCCTGAGCTGGTGCCGCCGTCTTCGCGCTGAACAGGCTCGGTCGCTTCGTCACGCTTGTCCCCCTGCCGTCCTGTTGTCCTGATTGCCTGTTGGCAAGCCCACCTGTTTGCAGACCCACGCAAATAGGGATGCCATCTCTTCTGCCGCCTTGCCGCCGGGCTCGTATTCCCCGGCTGTGCGCCCGTCTATGACCGAGTACGTGTAGGCGACGCGCTGGTAGATCACCTGAGACGCGACCTGTGCGCCCTGCCCTTCAAGGCCGCTGCGGGCCTCGTCCACGATTGCGCTTCGCACCGGCGCCGACGACACCACCACCCACGCCGGCTTCTTGGCGATCGTCGCGAGATCCCGCGTCGCCTCGATGGCGTCGAGATCGAACGCAGCAGGCCGGCACGGGATCAGGATGAGGTCCGCAGCTCGCGCGGCAGCGAGCGAAGCCCGGTCCGCGTTCGGGGCCGTGTCGATGACGAGGAGATCCGCACCGTTCGCCTGGGCCGCCTCAATCAGGTTCGGCAGCCGCTCGGCGTGATCACCGATCACCTCTGGCTCGGCTGCCTCTCGCTTGTCGCCCCACTTCCGGGCGCTGGCCTGCGGGTCGAGGTCGACCAAGGCCGTGCGGTAGCCGGCGAGCGCGCCCGCCGTGGCGAGATGCACGGCGATGGTTGTTTTCCCGACGCCGCCTTTCTGACTGATGATGGCGATGGTCCGCACGCCTGCTCTCCCGCATGACACCTCGCGGGCCTGCCCACAGGCCCGCATGGCGACTCGCCCCCATAATGCTCAACGACTACAACCTTGACCGCAAGCCCTAAGATCCGGTTGAGCTTTGCCGGCAAGCAGGCCGGAGGGCAGGACCACACAAAGGCAAGATTGCTTGCCCACAAGCCGTCAAGGTGGCAACAAGGCAGGTCTTCAGGTGCGCTTGCTCCTGAGAGAGAAGAGGCATGGCGCTCCTTCCTTCCGGAGTCGGCTACCGGCCGGGTGGGTGCCTCTGGTCCTACCAGCCGGTGAACCAGAAGACGAAGATCGCAACGGCCCAGACTACGGCGGGGGCAACGAATAGGGGCAGGGCGCTTCCTACGGGGCTCATGCCGCGTGCCGCGCCCAGTAGGCGACGCTCCAGCCAAACGCGACGGCCACGACCGGCACGGCGACGAAGGCCAGGACCTGAATGTCCGTCACTGCCGATGCCACCGCCAGCGGTTGGCGTCATAAGCGAGCCAAGCGCCCACGGCGATGATCACCAGGGGGCCGCCGGCCAATGCGTAGAGCTCGAACCACGTCATTCCTTGAGCCCTCCTAAAACGGCCCTCGCCAGGAAATGTAGGCCCACCCCGAGGAGAACCCAACCCGGGGCCGCTAGGCCGAAGAAACGGATCTGCTCGGCCGTCAGGTTCCCGAGCCCATAGAGGGCGACGAAGAACGGGGCGATCAGGCCGCTACCGATCACTGCGACAGCGATGTTGTTGAGGAACGTCGCAGACAGCTTGGCCCGCTCGTTGTGGATCAGGCTCACAGCGCGCCCTCAGTGCTCATCGCGCGTCCCATCCGCCCGATTGCGGAAGCGGATCCCCGCACCGCCGCCGTTCTCGGGGATGAACTGGATACCCGCTGCTTCAAGGGCAGAGACGACTGCGCGAACGTTGTTTGCCATGCCGGCCGCAGCTCCTTCGCTTGCCTCCATTCGCTTCAAGGTTGGAACGGAGATGGTAGCCGCTTCGGCAAGCTCGGCCTGTCCTATGCCCAAAAGCACTCTTGCGGCTGCGATCTGGCGCCCCGTCACAACCGAATGATCTTTTTGGCTCATATCGATCCAAAGATGTTGACGTATGGCGTTCTGTGATCCATAAGTATCACAACGAGCCACACGGTCAACGGATCACCCCATGGCTTCTACCCGCTCCCTCCACTGGTCGCTCGCGATGAAGGAGATCGCTGCGGCCCGCACCCACCGCCCGGCGGGCCTGCTCGCCGCCCAGGGTCTCATCCGCGCCACCACCGCTAAGCGCCGCCCTCTCGTCGCCGCTGGTGAGTACGACCGCGCGGCCATCATGTCGGCCGCCATCGCCGCCGCCCGCATCCATCAGGGCCGCACCGGCTCGACCTGGGGCGAGGCCCTGTCCGTCACCCTCAAGGCCACCTAGGCGCTCGCCAAGGCCGCCCGCGCCGCCAAGGCGCACTGATCCGCCCGGGGCGGCACCCCGGATCACGCACCCACCACAACCCGACGACTTCCAATCAGGAGCTCCGCTCATGGTATCGCTGACGCTCGCCCTGCTCACCGTCCTTCCTCACCGTCGCGCCTTCGTGGCGAGCATCGCGGCCTTCGTTGCCCCGGTCGCGAAATCCGCAGCCGCAGCGGTTCTGCCTGGGGCCTCGCGGCAACAATCTTGCCAGCGCCCTACACCGATCCGAGCGCGATCCAAGTCATCTGCCCGTCGCGTTACGTGCTCTCGATGCTCTGGCGCCGCTCGAACGCCGGCAGGTTCTCACCTCGTTCGCCAGCCTCAACCGCCCACCCGTTCACATGAAGCTCGACCATGAATGCTAAAACCAATACGGCGCCGCGCTGGCTGTTCGCGTGGGACCCGCCGTCGATGCTGATCCGCACCGGCAAGTGCTTGGTGCCAAGCGACCTGTCCTGGCGCCGAGCCGACGAGATCGTGAAGGCCGGTTTCGGGACGATCGACCCTCACCACCCCTCACTCGGTACGCTGACGCTCACTACGTCTGGCCGCACCGCTCTCTCGATTGTTGAGGACGCACCGTGAAAGCTGTCCTTCGCCAGCCGCACCCTGAGTCTGCCAAGGCCGTCAACTCCATGCAGACCATGGACAAGCGGCACATTTGGACCTCTTACGCTGCCCTCAACAAGTCCATCGCCTGCAGCTGAGCGCCTTTGAAATGCCCAACGTGATCGCGTTCCCTGGGAGAGTGCGCGCCATCGACAAGACCTTCCAGAATGCCGCCTTACGGGCAGGGCTGGCTGAAGCCGAGCGTCGCGGCATCACGCGGGATCGGCTTCAGGCTGTTCTGACGACGGAGCACGATCGGCAGCTCGTGAACTACCATCTCGGCATGCTCGGGTCTGACAAAGAGGCCGAACGCAAATGGGGGGCGCTTGCTCTTTCCCGACTCCTTCACGCCGTTGGAGGTGAAGCATGAAAGCCTCGGTCCGCAAGCCGCAGGACGCCGCCAGCATCAAGGCTGGGGTCTTATCCCTTCTCGTGGCCCTGGACGGTACGCCCCCGGGCTCGCCGGCCGGTGCCGCCTATACCGCCGCCCTTCGCCGCCGTGGCGAAGACCTGGCTGCCGCCGGTGGCGTCGAGGCCCTTCGCGAGGCCCGTACCGCTGCCGTTGCCGCCTCGCCGGATCACGCCAGCGTGATCGATGCCGCATGGTCGACCATCCCGGGATGGCCTGCCTGAGATACGAGGCTCATCAGCCCAGGCCGCCCAAGGCGCAGCAAATAGGGATTATCACGCAGCGCCGAATGGCCACTCGCGACACAGCGATCAAAAACGAAAATTACAGCACTGTAACGCCAGAGACGGTCGATGAAGCTTGCCATATTATAGATTTGCAAATATCATCGGGAGCGTATGAGCATTTAATGTCTGGTCGGAGATTAGTAAGTGAGTAAAAAGAACGATTTTAGTTCATCGCTGGTCAGCCTTGCCGCTGACATCGTGTCCGCCTATGTGACGAGGAACAGCGTGCCGGTCGGGGAGCTGCCCGCGCTGATCGCCTCGACGCACTCGGCCTTGACCAAGCTCGGCGGGCCGGCTGAGCCCGCGAAGGAAGAGCGGCCCGCCCCGCTGATGCCGATCAAGAAGACGGTAACCCCGGACTATCTGATCAGCCTTGAGGATGGCCGCCAGTACCGGACGCTGAAGCGCCACTTGGCAGGGCGTGGGCTCACCCCTGAGCAGTACCGCACTAAGTGGGGCCTGCCGCCGGATTATCCGATGGTCGCCGCCAACTACGCCGCCCAGCGTTCCGAGCTGGCAAAAAGCTTCGGTCTCGGTCGGAAGGCAGCCTAAAGGCGGGGTAGCTACTCAGGCTCAGGCGGCGCCGATTATGTACCGCCTGAGCCTAGAGGAGCACCACCGTGCATCGTCCTCCTGGTCGTCCGCCCCAGGTCCTGCCGCAGCCGACTGACAGCCGGCAGCAGGTCATCGACGCTGCCGTGGCCCGCGTCGTCGAGAACATCACGGCCAGCTTGAAGGCGATGATCCCCGAGCACGCGATCCGCCGGCTGATTGAGCTTGAGGTCCGGGCGGCGCATCGGCTGAATTCACCCTCTACCCCCCGACCCGTTTGCGAGCCCGAGCCCCCCGGTCACGCTCCCTGCCACCACGGCCTGCGCGCCCTCGCCGATGTGGTTGTGCTGGACTACGACGACCTGCCGCCCGCCCGATCGCATCCGCTGCAAGGTCTGCATCCCGGCCTGATATGAGCCAGTCAGGCGCACGAAGGCCCGGGACATGCGCTCGGCCTCGACGCATGCCGCCTGCCGACTGGCCCCGAGGGAGCGGCTGGCCTCGGTCATCTGCTGCTGCATGAGCGCCGCCGCTGTCATCGCCGCGACGTGGGCGGTCGCGAGCTGGTGGGCGAGCATCCGTTCGAGCCCGTCAGCAGCCTGGATGCTGTCGGCCGTGTCGAGGGCCATCTCCAGGGAGCCGGCGTTCTTGGCGAGGTCGAGACGGTCGCGGCTGGCATCGGCCGCCACGGCGTCAGGGTTCGCCAGGGTGTCGAGGATCGCCGGCAGGGTGTTCTCTGCGAAGTCCTCGGCGGGCAGCAGTTCGCCGCCGGCAGCGCGCCGCGTGTCGACTGGTAGGGGCGCACGAGCAGCCTCCTCGTACCGATCAGCGATCCCAGATGTTCCGCCTCTCTCCTCAGCCCTGATGCGGGCTACGCCGAGGAGATCGTCTCCAGACTTCCGGCGCCGGGTCATTGATGCCTCATGACTGAGCAAATCGGACCTCGTGCATAGCATAATCACGGCGTATTTCATATAGAACTACCACACATCTCACTACAGAAATCGGTTTATTTCTCTCATAACCTGCCCAGTGGGCGGCATGTGACGGAGATCCGCGACATGCCGATTGCCTACTAGGCTCCGCAATGCTGAACCAACCCAATAATACGACTATGTCTCGGCGCAGAGAGAGCGTGAGGTTGCGTGTCAGTGTTCCTCCCGAATAAACGTCAATCGTAATCCCAAATTTTTTACATCATTAACCAAAAACTAACCATCAATGTCTTACAAAATTCAACGAGAATGCGGCAATATAACACGTAATTTTCTTAGTATGAAGGCAAATGTCTAGATTATGACTAGCCTAATCACTAATAATTCTGCGATGACGGCACTTGTCACACTCAAGAGCATCAGTCGCGAACTCGATAATGTCAGCAACCGCGTCTCGACCGGTCAGCGCGTTGCCGCCGCATCCGACAACGCCGCCTACTGGTCGATCGCCACTACCGTGCGCACCGACAACGCCTCGCTCGGAGCTGTCAAGGACGCTCTCGGCCTGGGCTCGTCGGCGGTCGACACCGCCTATAACGGCCTCAGCTCGGTCATCACCGACCTCCAGAACATCCGCGCCAAGCTGCAGAGCGCGATGACGCCTGGCGTTGACCGCGCCAAAATCCAGACTGAGATCTCGGCCATTCAATCGAAGATGAAGGCGATCGCCGACTCGTCCAACTCCAGTGGCCAGAACTGGCTCTCGGTCGACTCAAGCGCCACTAACACCAACTATCAAGCGATCCAAAAGATCGTGGCTGGCTTCTCGCGCGGGACCAAGGGTGATATCGCTTTTTCGACGGTCGACGTCGATGTCAATTCAATCAAACTATACGACACTAACATAAATGGCGCTACCGCTGTCGCCACAAGTGCTCGGATCGTCGGCTCGACTGCATTGGCCAGCACAGCAGCGTTCCGGCCTGGTACGGCGAACGCGGGCAAAGCAGATTTTAGCGGGACCAACGAGGTGTCGCTCAGCCTCACTCTCGTCGATGGCGCCACATCAACAGCCAACATCGTCATCAACAAAGTGACCATGCAGTCTGCAGTCAATGACCTGACCAAGGTTACTACCGACGATTTGGTGGCTGTGATCAACAATCAGATCGCAGATAGTTTTGGCGCTGGCAAAATAGTGGCATCTCTCGATAGCGCTGGGCGCGTCACATTCCAATCAGTAGGCGTCGGCCCGGGAATATCATTAGCACTAGCGAGCACATCATCTCTGAACGGAAATACGCTTGTTGATGTTGGGTTCGGAGTTCCTATCCCAACCCCGCCTGGGCCGGCTAGGTTGAGCGCATTATCGCAATACTCTGATGTTAATCTGCTAGCCAGTGGAATATTTGTGGGTGTGCATGACAATTTCTCAGATGTATATATTTCGATAACTCCGTACGACTATTATAATCTATCTCCGCAAACATCTGTTGGACCAAGCGCCATAAATGGAAATGATATGGCAGCACTTATAACAAAAGGCCTCGCATCTACGGGCATAAGCCACTCGTCAGCATCATTTATAGGAGGAAAAATTGTTATTTCGACATTTGAGGTTGGATCATCTGCGAGTGTGTGGGTTGATGCCGACGTGTCTCAGCTTGGTTTTATAGCTGGGCAATCCGCGAACGGTACTGCCGCTACGGCTGGCACTGCAATACCACATGTGAGCAGCGGGACCGCATCTGCAATTTCACTTAGAAAAGGCATTTTAGATACCATTGATGGAGCAACAAGCATGTCAATCGCAACAATTGATATATCGCAGCTCTCCGGCATTGCCGGCGACAAAGTCATGGCAAATCTTATTTCTCAGATCGATAAAGCCATATCTAGCGTTACTGATATCGGAACAAAGCTGGGTGCTAATAAAACGCAGATCGAAGGTCAAAAGAATTTTGTTGCTACGTTGATCAAGGTGAACGACCGCGCAATCGGCGTCTTGGTGGACGCTGATATTGAGGAGGAGTCGACGAAACTGAAGGCACTACAGACGCAGCAGCAGCTCGCCATGCAAGCGCTCTCGATCGCCAACTCGTCGAGCCAGAACCTCCTCTCACTCTTCCGCTAAGCCATGCCCCTCTCATGCGCAGAAAAGCGGTCAAGCCCGCATTCGGGTGCGCGTAAGCCCAGATCTGAAATCGTTGAGTAGAGGCGCCCACAACGGTAGGGAGGCCGGACACCATGTGGTCGCGCTTTCGAGCCAGCGGTCTGGAACAGCCACTTCCTGTCATAGGGCCATCGAATTGCTGGACATCTCAGGGGACAAGCGCCGGCTCGCCGATGGGCTGCGAGCCAGCACCATCATCGACCGCGAACGTCTCGCAGCCTTCATCCTCGACGAGGCGACCGCGGTCGCCGCCAACCCGTTTCCGTCCACGACGGCCGGCGCCGCCCGCCAGCGCTGGGGCCTCCGCGAAATCGAGTTCGAGGCACTGCAGGTCGCCTCGGCCGGGCTGCCGTGCCTGATGACAGCCCTGGCGCGTCTGCCGACCGGTGTGCCGCTGCGCCAGGAGATCCTGCGAACACCGACCCACGTCCTCTACCTGCTCCACCATGGCGAGAGCGGCCGGATCGTCGGGGCCGTGCTGCACGGGAAGCCGCGCGAGGCGCTGCCACCATTTACCAGACCTCAGCCCGCTCCTCGAAGACCCGGCCGACGGCGTGCGAACTCTCAGCAACTCGACTTTTTTGAAGTCCGCCTTGCATGACATAGGCTCCGTCAACCACTGAACATATCTGGCCCGTGCAGACTTGTTCGCAGAAAATATGCGCGCTCTATCTCTGTCATAAGGGTTGACCTATCTATCACGCTTTCTGCTATCCTGCGCTTGCAGAATAACAAGTGATTTGGGCCTCACACATGGATGACATCGCACAGAACGACACCGATCTGATCGGCCTTGCTGCCGATATCGTTGGCGCCTACGTCACGAGGAATAACGTTCCGGCATCCGAGCTACCCGGACTGATTGCATCCGTGCACGCGTCTTTGAGTAGCCTCGGCCAGCCGGTGGCAGCGCCGGAGGAGGATCACAAGGTCACCGCGGCGCAGATCCGCAAGTCGGTGACGCCGGACCACATCACGAGCTTCCTGGACGGCAAGCCGTACAAGTCGCTGAAGCGTCACCTCAACTCGCAGGGTTACACACCGGACGAGTATCGCAAGAAATTTGGTCTGCCATTCGATTACCCAATGGTCGCGGCGACGTATGCGGCTCAGCGCTCGGAGCTCGCCAAGAGCCTGGGCCTAGGCCAAATCCGGCGCGATCGGGCATCTGCGCGGAAGGCGGACGCTGAAGTGCAAGGGGGTGAACCTGCTGCACCGGCGCGCCGCGGCCGGCCGAAGAAGGCTGAAACCGCAGCGGAGTGACAGCAATTGGCGTGTCAGGAAAGCGCTCGGTGACTCGCGCCGCCGCCCGGCTGATATGGCGATGTCATTGAACCAGGACGGCGCCGCCGCAGTGCGTGCCAGTTACGGCCACGTCGGCGGCGCCGAGCTTCACGCCCGCTAGGCCCAGGATCGAGAACAGCAAGTTATCGATCGGTCCTGCGGCGGTGCCGAGGGTCGTGACGATCAGGCTCTTCGGATCGATGAGACCGGAAAGGGAGAGACCGTTCACCTGCAGGTCGAGATTGGTCAGCAGCGAGGCTGTCACCGAGGTGACGAGGTTGGTGGTCGATACCGTCTGCAGACGCCCGGCCCGGATGTCGGCATCGGTGAAGGTCAGGGACCGAGTCGTTGTGCCGAGTTGCATAACTGAGACCCCGGCGACCTCGACAAGCGGCGCCTTGAGGATCGTCACCGGCGTGGGGGTTGGCCGCGGGGTTCCAAGGTCGAGCGCGTTGGCCGGGACGGCGCCGATCGACAGAGCAGCGATACCGGTCGTGACATCGAGGCCTACCAACCGCTCGCTCGTAGCGCTCCACGGGCAGACGACCGAGCGCAGTACGGCCCTGGCTGGCGCTAGCTCTATGAAGATCGGCAGGTAGAGGTCGACGAGTCCGACCGGACCGGCAACCCATAACTCGACTAGGATACGCTGCTGAGCCGTGCTCAGGCTGCCGCCGACACCCAAGAAGCCGGAGGTACGCCACGCATCACCAATGCGCATTGTGATCCGGGCGCGGGCAAGTCCCGGTATGGAGGCGCCAAGGTCTAGGCTGACCTGGTTGGCCGAGTTCGCCAGGAAGGCGGCCCCAGTGATCATGTCGAGCGCATTGACCCAGAGTGCCTCGCCCGTCTGTGAAACTGGGGATGCGCCTAACTCGCCCGCGGTCAACAACCCTGCCAAGCGGACGGAGGAACCAGCACCGCTCAGAGCTGACGTTAGCGCAGTCAGAGACGACCTGGATAACGCACTCGCACTGCTCGGCTCGGACGCCCGATTGATCAATGCCATGACGTCTGCCACTGGCAGGCTGGTCTTCAGGACGTCATCGTATGTGGCGGCCTGGAGGCCGAGTTGAGGAGCCGCTCCGCGCAGAAATCCCAGGGCGTCGACCCGCAGGGTAGCCAAGGCGCGGTAATCCATGAGCGTGAGCGAAACACGGGTGCCAAGGAGGCGCGATAGCAGCGCGTTCGCGATGCCCGCATCGAGGTTGAAGAGCCGGGATCCAAGGCCGAACGAGGCAAGGTCGGCGCGCATGGCGGTGGCCTCGCCGGAGACCGCATACCGTGCTGGACCGCCAACTATCCGGATAAAGGCTGTCCCGACCGTACTGGCTAAGCGAACACGCGTCGCGTTGGGAGTATTTCCGCTCGGATTGAAGCGGCTTATGGCAGGAATGTTCCGATCGGCTGTGTAGACACCAGGAATTATAGTAAAACTATCTGTATTGGGATAGCCGTTATCCGATAGTGAGCGGTACACAGCTTTCGGACTGTTGCCAGACCGAGCCGCCGCAAGAGCAGCTAAATCAACAACGGTCTGAACGCGACGCTTTTCGAGGTAGACCGCACCGAGATCGATCCCAAGTCCAGCGAAGCCGCATAGGACCGTCATCATGATGGCAACCAGAGGCAGGATCGCGCCAGTCTCATCAGTGTAGAGGCGCCGGAGCAAGGTCTTACCTTTCACAACCCACCCCGACGGATGCTGGCAGAGCGCGAAAGGTTTTGTGGCACGGCCGCTACCCGTGGGATCAAATTAAGCCAAGTTTTCTTGAGATCGTATCGCAGGGTGACAACGAATAGATCAGGATCGTCCATGTCCGGTCCCGCTTCGATAACAACCACGTTGGCGCTCAGCAACGAACTAGCCACAACGTTACGTTGAGCCGCTACGGTAGCTAGCGACACCCTTTCGCTAGGATCTGATCAGCCCCCACGAGGTGGCCCGAGTGGAATGTTAGTGGACCGTGGGCCTTTCCACCACGGGTAGCTTGGCCGGCGGAGCCGGTCGGGTGAGCGCAGCCGGCCAAGCGGTTAAGGCTGGGACGAACACCTCCGGGGCCGGCGGGCGGTAGCCGAGTGAGGCGTGCGGCCGAACCCCATTGTAGTGTCTCCTCCAGCTCTCGATCAGGATCTGCGCCTCCCGCAGAGAGTAGAAGATCTCCCCATTCAGCAACTCGTCCCGCAATCTCGCGTTGAAGCTCTCGATGTAGCCGTTCTCCCACGGTGAGCCAGGCGTGATGTAGGCCGTCTTTGCGCCCACGGCGGTGATCCACTTCTGCACAGATTGGGCGATGAACTCCGGTCCATTGTCAGAGCGAACGTGCGCAGGTACGCCACGCAGGATGAACAAGTCCGAGAGCACATCAATCACGTCCGGGGCCTTGAGCTTGCGCGCTACCCGGATCGCCAGGCACTCGCGGGTGAACTCGTCGATGACGTTCAGCAGGCGGACCTTGCGCCCGTCATGCGTGCGCGCCTCGACGAAGTCGTAGGACCAGACGTGGTTGCGGTGCTCGGGCCGCAGCCGGACACAGGAGCCATCCCCGTCCCACAACCGGCCCTTCTTGGGCTGGCGGGCCGGAACCTTCAGCCCTTCGCGCCGCCAGATCCGCTCGACCCGCTTGTCGTTGACCAGCCAGCCCGCCGCCCGCAGCAGGGCGGCGATCTTGCGGTAGCCGTAGCGGCCATACCGGCGCGCCAGCTCGACCAGGTCGGCCAGGAGCGCCGCCTCGTCGTCTCTCCCCCGCGGCACCTTGCGCTGCGTCGAGCGATGCTGGCCAAGCGCCCGGCAGGCGCGGCGCTCAGAGACGTGCAGGACGTCCCGGACATGCTCGATGCAGGCGCGCCGGCGCGCGGGGCTCAGAAGTTTCCCCGGGCGGCCTCCTGCAGGATCAGCTTGTCGAGGGTGAGATCCGCGATCGCCTTGCGCAGCCGCTGGTTCTCGGTCTCCAGCTCCTTCATCCGGCGCACCTGGTCGGACTTCAGCCCGCCGAACTCCTTGCGCCAGCGGTAGTACGTGACCTCCGTCACGCCGATGGCGCGGATCGCATCAGCCACGCTCTGCCCCTGCGAGACCAGCACGTCCACCTGCCGCAGCTTGGCCACGACCTCTTCCGGCTTGTGTTTCTTCGTTCCCATCGCGTCCGTCCTCCGTCGGCTCAGTGCCATACTTCAGGGCGGACCACTCCGATGGGGGCTGACCACACCGCAGCGTAGAGCCGATCGAAAGGGGAGGGGCTGCCTCTCGACGGAGTGCATGGGGTTGGTTTCGCTATATCTCACCCCCCCTCCCTGACCGGTGCTGACGTTGCCGACGATGGCCTGGCCACCAGCATGCACGTGAACGTGCTCCACCCGCACCGTTTGCTCGCCACCACGCTTGAGTTTCGCCAGCGCTTCAATCTGCGCCGTGTACGTCCGCAGCAGCTTCGTCGCGAGATTACCGTACACCTCGGTCGTTTTCGGGTCGCTACCGCTGGCCGCAACACGAAGCATTTTCATCGCTGCCTCGTGGGTCGCAGCCATCTGGATGCCAAGCTGCGCTTCGGCTTCGTTGCGAGCTTCAATGCCGGCGACCACGGCGAGAGCGGCGTTCAGGCCCTGAACTGCCGACCTCGTAGGATCCGACATTGCGTTAAGCAGCTGATTGATGCCGAGCTGCCCAAAGTCGTCGGAGGTGGTTGCGAAGGCATCGAGGACCATGCCCATCAAGCCGCGGGTATCGTTGTGCTCGGCCTCGAAGCGAGCCGGCGCACCGGCAGGCTGAGCCCTGATCGTTGGGCGCCTAGGCCGTTGGCGGTGACGTACCTTGGCATGTTCGATAGCGGCAGCTTCTGCTGCCGAAGGTGGCCGGGCAACAGGCTGCATGGGCGCGTGCGTCATTGGACAACCGGAGTCACGAGGCGGGACGTGAGCGTCGCCCAACACAGAATCGCAGTCTCACGAGGCGCAGTCAATCTTCCAGTGAGGCAGATTTCAACATCGTATCCATCGTTGTCCAATTACTATGGCAGCCAAAAAATGGAATGTTTCTTATCAGATAGTAGCGATTGGTAGGGAAACCAGCGACAACGCGGTGCATTGGCGCAAACGGTATTATAAGCCGTAGATCTGCACCACCAGGGCGTAGTGAAGGAGTCGGTCCAGGAGCGCCGTAGCCACCATCGGATCGTCGAACACCTCACCCCACTCCGCAAAGCCGCGGTTCGTATTTCGGATCATCGCGCCCCGCTCGCAGCGGGCGTTGACGAGCTGGAAGAACAGGTTGCCGCCGCCGGGCACGACCGGCAGGTAGCCGATCTCGTCCACGACCAAGAGCGCGGCCCGGCAGAGATAGCGGATACGCTCGCGCAACGTGCCGTCGCGCTCAGCCTTGGCGAGTGAGGCGATCAGATCGGCCAGCGTCGAGAACACCACGCTGCGCCCGGCCTTGACCGCCTCGAGGGCGAGCGCGGTAGCGAGATGGCTCTTGCCGGTGCCGGGCGGGCCGAGCAGATGGACCACTTCGGATCGGTCGATGAAGGTCAGCTCGGCCAGCGCCAGGATGCGCTCCCGGTCGAGCGAGGGCTGGAAGGTGAAGTCGAAGCCGGAGAGCGTCTTGACCGTGGTCAGGCGCGCCACGAGCAAGGCGGTCTTCACGCGACTGCTCTCGCGCAGCGTCAGTTCCTCGGTCAGGATCTCGTCGAGGGCAGAGAGGCCATCGATCTCGCCCTGCTCGATGCGCCGGACCGTGGCGTCGAGCACCTCCAGGGCGCGCGGCATCCGCAGGCCGACTAGGCTGCGCTTGATGCTGTCGAGGGTGGCGGCGGCACAGGCTGCGGCGGCGCGGGTCATGAGCGGCCTCCGATCCCGGTGCCGGCGAGCCGCTCGCCGATCGCCTGGTAGACGGCCAACGAGCGCCGAGCGACGTGATCGCCGCGGCGGCCGACCGTCAGGCTGTCGGGATGGCCGTGGCGCATGGCCCGCGCCGCCGCCCCCTGACGATGGTCGGGATCGACGCGGTACTGGCGCCGCCCCTCCAGAATCGGATGGCTCGCCACGAGGCGGCCGCTGTCGAGGATGCGGATCGTGTCGGGCAGCTGATGCACCTCGACCACGCGCCGGGTCCGATCAGGCACGCTGTAATAGTTGCCGCCGATCGAGACGAGGCCGTCGTGGCTGACGCGCCGCTCCAGCTTGAGCAGGGCATCGAAGGGCACGGCCGGCAGCGGCTGCAACTCGGGCTTCTCGGCGGCGAAGGTCTCCGAGACGATCCGCTGCGTGGTGCCGTGCAGGCGGACGTTGGCGACGGAGTCGAGCCAGGTTCGCAGCTGGGCGTTCAGGTCGTCGAGGTCGCGGAAGGAGCGCGCCAGGAAGAAGTCCTGGCGGATGTAGGAGAATGGCCGTTCGACCTTACCCTTCGTCTTTGCCCTGTAGGGCCGGCAGGCGCGGGGCAGGAAGCCGTAGTGCTTGGCCAGCGCTAGCAAAGATCGGTTGTAGACGATGTGGCCGCCCGCATCCTCGCCGGTGACCGCCGTCTTCATGCGATCGTAGAGGATCTCTATCGGCACGCCGCCGATCGCGGCGAACGCTTGCATGTGACAGCGCAGCAGGGTCTGCAGATCCTGGTGCAGGACGAAGCGCGCCTCAATGTGCCGGGAATGGCCGAGCACCAGCGAGAACAGCCAGACGATGCAGGCCGTATCCGGTGCGTCCGTGAAGATGACGACGAAGCGCGCGAAGTCGACCTGAGCCTGCTGGCCGGCCGGCGTCTCGAAGCGGACCTCGTAGGGCTTGGCCTCGGCCGGCCGGATCGCAGCCACAAACCGCTTCACAGCGGTGTAGGCTCATGTATAGCCGCGCTCACGCAGTTCGCGGGTCAGGCGAACCGCGCTCAGATCGGGGAAGGCCGCGACGCGCTCGCGCAGGTAGTCGAGATAGGGTGCGAGCTTGCTCGGACGTCCGGCTTGGCGAGGGCCGTAGGCCGGCGGTTCCAGGCCGCGCTCGATGTACTTGCGGACTGTCTTCGGGTCGCGCCCGGTCCGGCGGGCGATGGCGGTGACGGACAGGCCCTGTCGGTGCAGGTCCAGGATCATGAGGAGTTCTCCCAGCAGGACCATCCTCGTCACTCCCGACCGATACGCGTCGGCGGGCATGGTGGCTGAGGATGGACAAGCCCGAGGGTGCGGGGGGCGTCCCGCCTCCGCGGGCCAGGGCACCGACCCGGGATTTTTCGATGCCCGCAATCAGGGAGTATTCAACGCCCGCTGACACATAGTCGTGGGTGCGGGTCGCCGGCCGTCCTGACGCGAGCGGACGGTCGGGCCGGGTGCGTTCGAGGGCCTGGATCTGGCTCTCCTCATCCTGGGCCTGTCGAAGGATCGTCGACGGACAACACCACCACATGGCGGGGCGGCTCCATGGAGAGGCCTTCGATGTCTTCCACCTTCTCGGCGAAGGCCGGGTCGGTGGAGCGCTTAAAGGTGCGCACTCGGTGCGGCTGCAGGCGGTACTCCTACCAGATGCGCTGGACCGAGCGCAGCGAGATGCCGGTGCGGCCGCAACGGCGGGACCGGTCCAGTGAGTGACTTCGCCGGGCGGCTCGGAACAGGTGAGGGCCAGCACTCCGGCGACGGTGCTGGTTGAGTGGGGCGGCTTGCCGGGGGGACGGGTTTTGTCGCGCAGCAGGCCGTCGACCCCTTCTTCAGCGAAGCGCAACTGCCAGCGCCAGACGGCCGGCTGACCCCCGCCTGCTGGGCGAGGACCAGGACGGGGTGGCACTCGGCCGAGAGCAGGATGCTGCGGGCCCGCTGGATGTGCTTGAGGGGACGCGCCCGATCGGTGATGATGGCGGACAGGCGCATCCGGTCGGTGGCACTCGGGATTACACAGACAGTTTGAGCCATAGCTCAGACCCGCACGCCCTATGTCTCCCGTGAGTCCTCCGTATGCGTCAAGGCGCAAAATTTGTAGCTTAATCCACAAGCTGGGGTTTTCGGCAGCTCTCTTCGATATAGTTGCGGGAGATATGAACTGTAAAGGGAATTAGATCTCGCTTGATGGTTGCATATATTCATAATTGGCTTTGACGAAAGCTCTGTTTCCGAGAAAACTGGAATGAACACTCCGATGCAATGTCGTGATGGACTAAGACGACGGAATAAAACTGTAGTTGGCTGACTGTCGCTGGAGGTACTTCATGCCCGAAATCAGTCCATTCGTCCGCAACGCGAGTGATGGTGAAGGGAGACGCAATCCCTTCGAGCAGTTGACCAGCTACGAACTCGCTCATCTCTCGCACCATCTCTGCATGCTAGAGGCCTGGACGCCGCTTGAGCGTCTTCTCACCGACCTTCTTTTCTTAGGCGCTAAAACAGAAACCGGAATGGTTGATGGCTTGCTGCAGGACTACGCAATAACCCGCCTAGCCCTCGGAAATCGCTGGCATGAAGATCAACGGACCGCGGCGTTTGACCGGTTCGTCTCGCGCGAAGCGCATTTTCTCCTGACAGCGCCAGCAGCTCTCTACCAGCAGGCCGCCAACACTAGCGACGAAACCATCCGAGAAGCCGCAGCTCTGTTGCCATTAGTCGTGACGTCGCAACGACCGTGGTTGCTCAAGACGAAGGGCGCACGCCACCCCCAGCACACCGGACAGGTGATCTCGATGGCCTTCTGGGGCGGGGACCGATACCTGGCGGTCTCCAGCCTTGGACGTGAAGTGTGGATCTGGGACTTGGTCCGGGGGGAGCTTTCCCGACGCTGCGACACGCCGCCTTCCGCGGCCAAATCGCTGGAGGTCTCACCGGACGGCAGGTTTCTTGCCGCCGGCTTCGGCGCAGCAGAACCGACACCGTACGCATCCGGAGCGATCGTATGGGGCCAAACCGGACGCATGTACAGAACGTACGGCTTTGATCAATTTGTCTATCACCTCCGCTGGCGATCCAATGATCATCTGATCCTGGGAGCCGGCTTGCCCACGGGTTCGGAGGCAATCGGTACGCTTTGGTTGGCGAGCCTTTCAGCCGGGACCTACACCGAAATCGGCCAGCAACTGGCCTCGCGTCCCCTTGTGCTTACATGGGATCCCGTTCCTGGCCGGGACGACCACATCATGATGCTCAGCATGGATGGTGTCGTTTGCTATCTGACGCCAGAGCACGTCCCAATAACCAGTGAAAAGACCAACGAAATCTTTTCCGAAATCTATCTTGAAAGAGAGCACGATCCGGAACAAACCCATGCCCGGATGATCGAATTCGACGACCGAATCGACGCCCTGCGTCCGATCCTAGCCAGGATTTGCGCGCCTTGTACAGGGACGTTCGGATTTTTTCAGGCAGCGCAAACCATCGGCCGGAACGCGATCTGCGTTCTAGGCGAACCACCAGTCCCTCCCGAAATGTTTCATTTTCACAGGATGGTGCCGGACGGCATCTATCTTTTCGACTTTGATCGGGGAAGGAGCGGCCGCCTGGCGTTTAATCCAGAGGCCTTGAAGCGGGGATTCCATGTAAATTGCCTTGCCGTTCAGCCAGGCGATTCCGACCGCGTGGCCTTTGGCACCGCTCATGGTGAGGCTGAACTCATAACGATGACCGAAGGAGGCGGGTCTCCGAAGCAGATCCACACGGGAAGCTATCCCGTGACCGCGATGTGTTTTTCGCAATCCGGCAACCGGGTCGCTGTCGGCGACGCTGCCGGTCAAATCGCAGTTTACGACCAGCATAGCTCTTCATTGGTTTTCGAATGTCGCCACCGAGAGGAGCCGAGCGCGACGCGCATCGTCGGGAACAAACTGTTGCTTCTTTATCGGGATCGCCTGATGGCTATGCCTCTCGATGGGGCAGAAGATGCTGTAGAATATATCAATATGCCGGATGGACAGATCGGAGTCGACTTTGATTCGCACGGCTCACTCGGTGTCGTTCTCTCCGGGGGAGCCTTGGGCGAAGCACGGGAGGTAAATTTTTTCATCCACATCGTCGATTTGGACAGCCGAAAAATCATCCTTACTCAAAACATCCCGGGTGAGGTTCCGCTTCCGCAAGGTGCCTTAACAGGTTCCGAGCAATCAGACTACCTAAGCCGGCTTCTCCTACGAGTGAGTGAAGGTGCTGTCCACCTTCAGGTCGGTTCGCCCAGGGGGATGATTGAATACCCACTCTTCGCCCCTATCATGGCATACGGCCGCCCCTTCCTACTGCCTTACGACCGCGAAGCAGTGCCGAAGAGGGAGATCACAGTGATGCGCATCGGTATGCTGAGCGCGCCCTGTGAATCGGCGGCTGTCGCGCCTGGCGGCGCCGCACTGTTCTGCGGATACGCAGATACCGAAGATCATCCTCGTATCAGCGGCAAGCTCTGTCTATGGAATTGCGAAACCGCCGAACACTCGATTGAGCAAAGATTCAGCGGCTCCGTCCACGCGCTTTGTGCGACGCGGAATGGCGTAGTTATTGTCGGGACGGATGACAACGAAGCCAGCGCCTGGCGGTTCGATGGAAGCTGGCAAGAGATCGCAGCCATACGGCACGAAGTAGCTGTGATAGCTGTCGGATGCGCTGAACAACAAGGGCTGGCCTGTTCGGTATCGCGCGACGGCATCTTGATAGTATGGCGCTATTTAAGCGGTCAGCAGCTGTTAAGGACGTTCATCGATGTTGAGCCGAAATTCGCGGGATTTCTAGCAGACGGACGGGCCGTCTGCGTCGTCGATCGTTCCGGTGAGGCACATGTGTGGAAGATTGAGGGATATGATCAACTCGTTGGCGACCTCGCGGCGCTCGACACGATTGCCGACAGGAGCTCGGGCCTTCTTGTGCAAGAATACCTGAACGTCGCCGCGCACTTAAAACGCGTACAGGAGAATGCTGAAAAGGGCGATCGCAAATCTGCGACCGAACTTCTTAAAGCGCTGCCAAATATCGCGAGTCGTGGTCAGATCTACAATCATTGGCGTACCAGCGTTTCATAGACATGAACCTAGCCGATTGGTTGCGGAACGTTATTGGGGTCAGGTGCGTTGGGCGATCGAGGAGTGACCTGATCCGCTGGCTTTGGACCGGGCTGACTGATAGGATCGGCCTGGACCGGAGGAGTGGGTCATGCGTCGAGATCAGAAAACGAGTGCAGAATAGGTCGTGCTGAAGCTGCGCTAGATCGAGGCACAAACGGCACACAGCAAGAGCTTGGCGCTCGCGTGCAAGGAGGCGCAGATCTACGAGCAGAGTTATCGGGACGAGTGCCGGAGGCGGGAGATCTTCTACTCGTTGAGGGAGGCGGTGGCCATGATCGGGCTTTGGCAGAACACCGACAACCGCGTTCGGCCGCATTCGTTGCTAGTGCACTGACACCGACGAACGTGCCACGTGCCCCCCAGCTAACCGCCTGCATTTAAAAAGGAATTCGACGCACGTATTGTACCTTTTGAAGGCGTCAGTGCACTAGGTTACCGGCCGCCCGCGCCCGTTGCCATCCCGGATCTGTCCCCCTGGCTACCCATGGCCGCCACCATGCAGTAGTCTCTAGATCGGCTCGGTCCAAAATACCGGTCAGGTCAGGCGACTACCGGATGTAGCTGAGAGCTTGTTGATCAGGCCATAATCCATTGCCTACTAAGTGTTCCACGAGACGCCGTGGCATCCTATCACCAACCGTGCTTGTTGTTCAGGCAATCAACACATAACGACATGGAAGGCCGATAGTTCTGCCTCGTTGCTCCTTTATTTTAGCAGCGGTGGCGGTGGTAATTACCCACGGGGTGTTTTTGGCACGGGCGTTCGTCGTCCCGCCCTGATCGGAATGGCGGGGGGGTGGTGATCAGGCGGTGATGGTGGTGAGCAGGGTGGCGAAGGGCGTGGCCTTGGTCCTGAGTGCGGCGGTGGCGACGACAGTGCGCACGTCCGCCTCGCCCTTGGCCGCCCACATCGCCCGGTAGCCGTTCGTCATTTTGCGTTGGACTACCGCCGGCCGCAGGTCGCGCTCGCAGGCGTTGTTCGTCACGTCCACCTGCCCCGGGAAGGCCAAGAAGGTCAGGAGTTGATCGCGCGCCCGACGCATCCGAGTCTGGAGCGCCTGGGCCAGATCGCAAGCCGCCGGGGCCTTCAGGATGGCATCGAGATCCTGCTCCAACTCGCGCCGCTTGCGCGCCAGGGTCGAGGCGGCCAACTCGGTCAGCCCGCGGGCCAGCCCGAAGGCCTTGTCGAGCCACCACTTGAGCCGCAGCGCGAGCAGGTCGTCGCCCGCCTCGACCACGTAGGCCACGTCGCGGGCGAGGTGCGCCAGGCAAGTCTGCTGGCGCGCGCCGTGCCCCTGCTGGGCCGATTACCGGTCGGAGAGCCATACCGCCGGCCGGTGCCCGGCCATCACCTCGCCGACCACGGCCGCCGCCCGGCTCGGGGCGGCGTGATGCACCACCGCGTCTGCGCAGCGGAACACCCAGTGGTAGCTGTTGGCGCCCTCGATGCGCACCCCAGTCTCGTCCGAGGCCACCACAGGGGCTTGCCGCAGCCGCGTCAGCGCCGCGTCCCGACCCTCGGCAAAGCAGCCTTGGGCACGCCGCAGCAGGTTCATCAGCCCGCCCTGGCTCAGCCTGAGCCCGAACAGGTCCGCCAGGACGGCCTCCAACCGTTCGTAGGACAGCGCCTGGAAGGTCTTCAGATACGTCGCCACCGCGTGCAGATGCGGCCCGAAGGGTGTCGCGTCGGCCCCTGCCGGCCGCGGGGCGACGACCCGGGTCCGGCAGGCCGGGCAGGTCACGCACAGACGCCGGTGCTGCTCGACCACCGGACGCACGAGCGGCAGGTCGATCCGCTCATGCACGCTGATCACCTCGGCCGGCAGGTCGGTGGGCAGTGGCGCGCCGCAGGCCGAACATGAGGCCGGCCGATGCTGCACGACCTGATCCGGATCGGCGGTCAGCGCCCGCTTGTGGCCCTCATGCCCGGGCTTGGCGCCGCCCGGCCGGGCCTTCTCACGCCGCTCCTTGCGGTCGCTCGCCGGCGGCTTGGACGAGGTACGCGACGTCTTCTCCGGCCGGTGCAGCTTCAACACCAGCTCGATCAGTTCCTCCTTGTTCAGGCGCTCGAGGTCACTGCGGCTCATCCCGATAACGAATCAGCCAAACCGCGTTCCGGCAAGGGGGGCACCCGACGCGACCGAGCCGCGCCGTTCCGACACCCCCTAGGTAATTACGCGCGGCGCGCGCTGCCGCGTCGCCGCGCCGGCTGGTGATTGGAAAACCACCACCTTCATCGCCGGGCTGAGGACAAGCGGGCCTGAGGCGATCGCGCTGCTGGACGGGCCTGTGACGGGTGAGCGCTTCCGCGCTTACGTGGCAAAGACGCTGGTCCCGACCTTGTGGCCGGGCGACACGCTGATCCTGGACAACCTCGGCGCTCACAAGGTGGCGGGCGTGCGCGAGGCCATTGAGGCGGTTGGGGGCGACTGCTCTACCTTCCCGCGTATTCGCCTGAGTTCAACCCCATTGAGCGCGCCTTCGCTAAACTGAAAGCTTTGCTGCGCAGCGCGGCGGCTCGCACGGTCGCCGATCTGTGGGCGGCCATCCGGCACGCCTTCACGCACTTCTCGCCTGAGGAGTGCGGCAACTACTTCACGTCCGCCGGCTACGACGATGACGCTTGTGCCTCAAACTGATCGGGCCCTGCTCTAGTCCCTTGATTCTTCGTTTTGCGTTAGAAATCCTGGTATTTTGGCCAGCGCTGTCTCGGCAATTCGCCGGTGCATGGGCTTGAGTCCCATACCCTCCTCGGCGAGGAAGTCCTGGAAGCTTGCGTGGTAAACGCGGTACACCGGTTCGCCGGAAGGTGATGGCTCCTCGTTCAAGAACTGCCGCCACTCACGGACGACGTCGCGTATCCTCGGCGGTTCCACTTTCGTCCACTCCTGCACGGCGGAGACGGTCACGGGCTCGCGCACGGTCGCGAGGATCCGCAGCACTGGCTCGTAGATGCGCTCGAAGCGCTCCTGATCGCGGTTCCGCATCGTGCGCCAATGGCGCTCGTAGTACTCCCGCAGGCCTTTCGGGAGGTCTCGGATGTTGTCAACTGTCTCGGGCGAGAGCCTGCCGGTTCGGATATCCTCAAGGACGAAGACCAAGTACATGAAATTGCCCTGGCTCTTCGCCGTGAGCAGCTCGACGAAGTCGGCCTCCGAAATGTTCCAAGTCGCTATACAGCCCGTCATGTCGTCCCGGTGGACATTCAGGAAATTCCGGATGTACTGCCGCACGTCGTCGAGGTTTTGTGGGTCGTCGTCCCGGAGGTAGAGGTCCTCGCGAGGGCGGACGTCGAGCCGGTAGTCCAACTGCTCGCGCGAGGTCACCACGAAGAATACCCCCTTTGGGAGCGATTGAGGTAGGTAGAGGCGATTGGCGGTGGGCGTAAGCCCAGCGTCCTCAGCCTCGTCCAGCGCGTCCACCAGCACGACGATGGGCTTGCCGTCCACCTTCTGGGCGGCCTCGGCGAGGAGTTGGCTGAGGAACGCGCTGTCCTGGGCGGCCTCTGGAGGTAAGGCATTATGATTGAGTTGGTAGCGGATGATCAGCTGCGCGCAGACGCTCTCCAGGAAGGTGCGGGTCGACCGGATGTTCTCAGGCGCGATGTTGAAGTGGTGCACGTACCCCCGCGTCTTGACCATCTGGCTCATCAGGGCGGTCTTGCCGATCCCAGGCTCGCCGCGGATCAGGATGTAGCCGGCCTCGAACTCGGTGTCGGCGATCAGCCCGTCGATCGCGCGGAAGATGAAGTCCCGGCCGACGAAGTTACGTGTGCGATTCTCGACCAAACGCTCGAAGTCGAGGACCTTCAGGTTGGACGACAGAGGTGCGGGGGCTTTCTCGAGCAGCCGGAAGATGTTGGTCACCCAGGCGCCGGGAAGTGGCTCTAACGGGTGGGGCTCGACGCGCCAGCCGTAGTGGGCGACGGCGAGATCCAGCGCGAACCGGAACGGGCGGTCCGGCCTGTCGAGCTGCTCGCGGCCCGCTGCTGTGGCTTGCTCGAAGGAAAGCACTCCGTTGGTGCGGTGCCGCGCCTCCGGCTTCTCGGCGGAGCTTCCACCGAGCTGGGTGGTCTGGGCGAAGCCAGTGCATTCAACGGCGAGGAAGTCTCCGCCATCGATCCAGCCTCGCAGCGGTGCTGCCTCGACGAGAGGGCCGTCGGCGAACAGTTCAGCGCCCGGCCTGTACCCGTTCCAGTCGCGAAGTCCATGGGTGAGCGACACGGCAGCAAGAGCGTGGCCATCGATTACGATCAAGATCGGGAGCAGTTCGTAGGCTAAGCACAGGCCGCAGAATAGCAAGGACAGATCGAGACAGGTCCCCTCGCGCGGCGAATCGAGGATCTCGGGGGGCGTGCGGATGGTCTGCATCGCCTGTGAAGGGTGGTACGCCTCGAGCGCGTAGCGGATGCCGCGCTCCTTCAGCGCGTCGTAGATGGCCTTAACGATTTGCAGCTGCCATCCGACCTCTTTGCTCAGGTCGAACCGGCTCACAGGAAGCGGAAGCCAGCGGCTCGCCAGCGGCGTGGCGAAGCGGGCCAGCCCACGATCGTCCTTCCGTGACCATTGCGGCCACGCCAGCAAGTGCGCCGTCATCTCCGGCATCGGCTATCTCCCCGCGATCTCAAAAAGGTCATGCACCGGCTGCGGAGCGAATGGGCCACCCTTCGTAGTGCGGGCTCGCAAGCGATAGAGCCCGGGCGGCAGCCCCTCGACGGTGAGGGTCCAGCTGTCAGCCGCCTCCGCGAAGTCGAGGGTCTGCTTCGCAGCTATAGCCGGAGCATCTACGGGCTCAATTATAGCCTGGAGTGGCCCGAGCGGCTGCATAGTGTTGACCAATCGCGCTCGGAACGTCACGGGCTCGTCGGCCAGGTATAAGTCGTCCAGCTCGAGCGCGAGGCCCGGCCGCTCCGCTGCGACCGAGCTCTCCACCGGGGCGCGGATCTCGCGCAGGCCCCGGACCTGTGTCTGTTCGAGCCTACCTCGCAGATCGTCCAGCACGGACCGATTGCACTGAAGGGAACCGTGCCGCTCAGGTACGAAGCTGTCGCGGTAGGCGTCAGACAGCTCAATCGGGATCGCCGAGGCGCGCGGGACCGTACCGTCACCGTCAGCGAGAGTCGGATCCATCCATGACGGCACCTCGAGACTGGCGGCCACACGCCTGTCTTTGAGCACGGCGGACTGACTGGTGGGCTGCCTCGTGCCAACGACTGGCAGAATAACGTAGCCTTTATCCCTGTAGTCCGCGTCCCGGCGGTGTTCCTCGACCTTGTCCTCGATCTCCCGGTGGAACGCCAACGCGTCCGCCGCTAGTGCTGCATCGACTCCGGGCACATGCCCGGCTTCTGCAACGCGCATGTACTCGTCACCGATTCGCAGCGCGCGGTAAATCGGCAGCAGCTGATGGACCGAAGGGAAGGAACGCATCACCTCGGTTAGATCGACGAAGAGGCGCTTGTACCCGTTGGCTAAGAAGTCAAGGGCGCTCACGGACCCGCGGTAGGGAGTCCCGAAGGTAACCAACGCCCGGCACTTTCTCCAGCCCTCAAGCACCTCGAGGTAGTACCGCGCAACGAGGCCCCCCATGCTGTGGGCGACGAAGATGACACGGGCGTTCGGATTGTCGCTGAACTCGCGCCACCGCCGCAGCCGATCATCCACAAGAACCTCGAGCTGTCGCGCGCTGACCCGATTGTCCAGCCGCCAGTCATAGGGAAACTCGATATAGTTAGCCGGACGCTCGTCGTGCACCGAGCCCTTGATGACGTCGAAAGCATCGGCGATCATCCGGGCCGCGACAGAATATCCGTCGATCTTCACGAGCCCGGGGACGAGGTGCGCGTCTTGCATCACGCGCGTAGCGACGATCCCACCCGGGTCGTCGCCCTCAAGCCGGAGCTCCTGAAGACTCTCCCCAAGGCTGGTGAGTGCCCGCCATGCCGCCTGCCCCGACACGGCCCATATGTCCTTGCCATTTGTCTCCAGGACGCTGCCGGTTATCCCGGGTAGCAGGACGACCATGTCGCGAAGCGGCTTCCGGATCATAACCGAGTCTCCTCAGCGTTCCCGAAACAAAGAACAGCGAATTTACGGCAACTCTGATGCAAGTCAATATTACTGTTTCACATTGACGGCAGCAGGTGTTGCGAACGACCAGTCGCAGCTATCGGTACAGCAAGGCTCAGATGCTGGCAAACTCGTCCCCGTGCTTCTCCGATTATGAGCTCAAGCTTTGCGCAAGCATTTGGTATCTTTATCGCGCGTGCGATATCTCCACCGGCAGTTGTCGCACGAAACGAAGCAGGAGCACAACGCCTGGTACGAGGTCAAGGAGGATCCCGAGCATGTTCGCCCGAAAGCGCTGATTAACCCTCCACCGACGCCCACTGGCTGATCACCGGACATGTCCCCTCCCGTCAGCTTGGGAGTCGAACGATCCACAATTACGGAAGATTTGAGGCGCATTGACAGGCGCGCGCAAGGGGATCCGGTCCAGCGTCCAGGCGCGATAGCGCCGTTGTGAACTAATGCTTTGACGCCTTCAAATGGTACGCCGCGCGGATCGGTTTCCAGTTGAGGTTCAGCAGTTTAGCAACCAGGCACCTGATGCGAATGTCGGCGTCTCTGCACCAGGCATGTGCTCAGGCAGGGTGGTTTGCTGATGCGGACGGGTCGAGTGCAGATGCCAGGCGACGTGCTTGCCGCGATGAAACAGCTCGACGGTGCTCGTGGTAATTCGGGCCCCGACCTCCTGCCGCAGCAGCGCAAAAGGCACGCTGTAGAAGTGGCGAGCGATCCCGACTTCGTAGCCGAGCCCGACCCGGCAGCGCTTACACCCCCAGTAGGCATCTCGACTTACGGCCGTTGTGCTCAGAACGGGCTTAACCGGGCTCAACGGCGAAGCCTGACTTCTGGCCTTGATGAATTAAAATGCGTCCGACGAGTTGTCCCGCAATACCGGGCATAACCCACCCGCGGCCACGAACAGGATCCGTGTCGTAGAAGCCCTCCGATGCAACTACGTAGCTGTTCTCGCTGAATGGCCCAGGAATGGTTGCATTATGTGGATCAGTAATCCACTTTTTTTCGTCTACAACAAATTTGTATTCGTGAAAACCGTAAGGTAAGCAATATTCGCCACACCAAACACCATTGTCATTCTGCCGAAGATTAACCCGCCTCCAATCAGTGAAGCTGCCCGCAAGCTCCACGGTACGTGCTCCAGGGCAAAGAAGCCGCACTATCAGCCTGTTGCCACTCATATACGTGACATTCTCCCAACAAATATATGAAAATCGGTAGTGGCTCAACCGACCCGAGGCGCCAAGGCAGAAGATGCTGTCCCCGCAGCCGGCCGCGAAAATAAAGTCGGTGCGTTCATCTAGCCCGAGGCGGGCGCAAATCGATGAGGCTTGCCAAAATTTAACGACAAGCAACTCGTTTTGTTCAGTGATGACTGCTACCAATGCTCCACCGAAAAGAAAAGTAGCTTGTCTTACAGGGTCATCAATTATGATATTTGAGAGTCGCCAGTGTGGCGGCTGTGGTCCTACGCGGACGACCGGTCCGCGAAACTCTTCTAAATTCCACACCAGGAACTCGTTACTTCCCGTAATTGCAAGGACATGTTTATCATTCGGTGATACAATGATGAATCTGATGAGCCCCCAATGATTATCTAATTTGCATAAGCCAACACACCGTCCCGTCATGTGATCCCAAACAGCAACAGTTGTTCGCGAACGGAGGATTGCTAGGCCGCCTTTTGGAGATAACTCTTTTTCACCCGTTGCGAGATGCTTGAATTCCGTATTTTCATAACTACTTCCGTTCAGCGCCTTTTGGGTAACCTTGGCCTTGCTAAATATACGTGATTTGTCTTCCTTGCACTTAACATCAAATTCGTTACTCTGAAGATTCGATATAAATATACCGCCTGTCCGAATTGAATATTCGTACCTGCATGATAAACTAAACCATCTTACAAATTCTAACGCAGGAAAATCAACAAATCTAATATCGTCACCCTGATTTGTATCGGCATGATCTGCGGCAACATCTACGCGATAGAGATTTCCGTTGTCATCATATCCCAATATCGCTAATTGACCGTCAATATTCATCAATCTTATGGGTTCAACATATTGCGGAACCAGTTTTTTGGCAACTTCATGACTCATCTTTCGCGAACCGTTAATGCACGTGAGGTGTGACGATTGAGACAGCGCGAGATTAGTCCCTTTTCTGAAGCAATCAGGCCGAGCGTCACCAAAATAAGGAACTTCATCGCGATTGCTGTGGCTTTGCTCGTCCAGAAGTGAGCCTGTTCGAATATCCCATGTTCTCCAACGATAGCGAGACGGCCATACATCGTTATCTCTCAGCGAATAATAGTCTATGCTTTCACCTTTGACGCGCATATTTTCCAAATCGACGTGAAATGCGAATGCTGAACCCATAGGTCCAGCACCATAGTCGTCTATGGCGTGTGCAGAACGCTCCGCCGGCATGTGGAATCGCAACGCTTGCTTGATTTTGCTAGCGCCATAAACTCCCTCCATTGAAATCCACCCATCCTGGCCGAAATCACCACGGCAAGAGAGGAATGCATCTCGCAAAGAGTTGTCGCCTAATCGCCTCAAAGCGATATGCCAGTGATTAACGAATCCGCCATAACTGTTTGCAGCACAAACCCGTTCAATCTCTTGAGCCTCATACGGGAGAATGAGGCGAATTTGCCGAATCTGCGTCGCGAATATTGCCTCTTCGGGGACTGCATTTTCAACATCCTTTAGGGTCGACAGAAAGTCGGTCAAACCAACTGTTCTTATGAATATCCAGCAAAATCCGAGATCGAAAATCAGCCTCTGCGCTTGTCTAAACATACCTAATTCAACGAGATGCGACACTACGTATCGCCGTTCGTAAAAACTGAGATTACTCCACGCATGCAATGGCGATCCGCAATCCTTTATGCCCGATTTTTGATAAGACACGTTTGCCTCATGCGATTATAAAAATTGCACCGATAAGTATCTAATGCCTATTAGGCTTGGCTCACAAGGCATTTCTTCGGTTTAGATAAATTGTCCGGCTGCCCGGCAAGGCTGAAATCAGATCCGCAGTTTTGGTCGGACATAACGGCCAATATGCGCCACGTCCGCCGGTGCGCCCGGTTCATGTACTCAACGCACTTTCCGTTGAGAGCCGAATCCGGGTAATTACTCAGGGTGTGGGCTCGGTCACGGAGTGACGCCTGCGCGGGGCCGAAGTGGGGCGCCGCTTCGGCGTCATGCACGCTGTAGCCGGCAGCCCGGACGCCGCGCTCAATCTCCATAGCTCGTCCGGCACATGCAGCCTGGTGTTCCGCGGTTTCCTTCCCTGGAGGCTTTCGGACGCCGGCTCTCAGCGACGGCAGATCCGGCCCGAGCGGGCCGGCCTGCGGGCGCGGGCGGCGGGGGTGAGCCCCGGGGTGCGCGGTCGGCCGGGGCTGCTCAACTCCGGTGGCGCCTCTCCGGAGGTGGTTTCTTACATTCGCGGGTGCGCCGCCGCGCTCCGGATCGACCCAGGCAACGCGATCGCCGTGGCGAGTACGGAGGGCCTGCGCGGCTATCGTCTCGACAGGCAGCGCGATCGCGGCGGCGACCAGGGCACGAGCTTCGGCTCCTACCAGCTGCACTACCGCTCGAACATCCCCGGCCTGACCAACGCGGGCATGGGTGATGACTTCACCAAGGCGACCGGCAAGCACGCCAGCGATAAGAGCACGTGGAAGGAGCAGGTCGATTTCGCGCTGAAGCATGCCGCCAGGAACGGCTAGTGCACTGACACCGACGAACGTGCCACGCACTTCCCTGTCAACCATCTGCAAACACGAAGGATTTTGACGCGCGCAGTGTATCTTTTGAAGGCGTCAGTGCACTAGGGCAACTGGCACGGGGCGCGCAACAAAGGCATCCCGTACTGGGCTGGAATCGGCGGGCGGGCTGGCGTTAGCGCTGCCACGCCTGCGGGCCCTTTCGCGGGAACGAAGGAAGTCGCGGGCGGCATCTACCCGCTTGGCGGCGGCGGGCGCTTCACTTCCGACTTCGGGTTCAGGACGCACCCGATCCATGGCGACCAGTGGATGTACAAGGGCATCGACCTTGCGGTGCCCGCTGGCACCAATGTTCAGGCCATAGCACCTGGCGCAATCAGCCTCGAGCGCAGCGGCGACGTGACCATCAGGCACACCGATGGCTCCTCGACCACCTACAGGCACGTGCTGCCGAGCGTTAAGGAGGGCGACCAGGTCGCGGCCGGGCAGATCATCGCGCATATCCGGGCGAACGATCCCCGGTGCGACCGGACCACACCTGCACTTCGAGGCCCGCAACGCGAAGGGTGGGCTGATCAACCCGAAAGCCCTGCTGGCGCCGCGGTCGCCGATCGCGCCGAAGCCGATCCCGGAGGCCGGAGCCGTCCCGGGGCGCACAGCGTGGTGGCGCGGCTCTCCCAACGCCATGGCCTACGCAACCCAGGCTCACGATGCCCAGGCTGCGCAGATGGCGCGGATCTCGAACTACAACCGATCCAATTCCAGCACCACGAACAGCACCTACATCGGCAGCATGCACGTCCACACGGGCGCGAAAGACGCCGAGGGCATCTCCCGGGACATGGAGGATGCCTTGAAGAGGCGCTCACTCGCGGCGGCGGCGAACTATGGGCAGGCTTGAGGGCGCACCACATAGATCCAAAGGCATCCAGCAGGCGACCAGGCTGCGAAACTACACGTTGGCGGCTCAGCTCTAACCAGCGAAAGACAAACCACACCTTCTCATTCGTCATTGCGAGTATGCATCCAATCTGGTCGGTGCTATCTAGTTTTGCACGACTCGCTTGATGGGATTTCAAAATGAATATTCGGCGAATTCCTACCGACATAGCTGAAATTGTTGATTTTATCGCAGAAAAAAACGTTTATATCAATTGTACAAAAATCAGATTATTTAGAAATAAGAATAACAATGCCGAATTTTTTGAAGGTCCGGGCTTTATTCGCTGCGATGATGATGGCAAATACCTTTTTCAAGTATTTTCTACACACACAAATGTGGATGAAATTGCATTATCGCAGGAATGGATGGGAGTAAAATCTGGAGAGATGATTCCGGAAGGGGTCTTCTTTTCATTAACTGCAAGGTCGATGGGTGGCGAGTTGTTCCTTGCAACTGATATTTTCCCTAAATTTGACTGGGCTGATGGCAGCATCGTTTTTGCAATCGGCGGTTTAAGGAAATTGGACCTAATCGCAGAGAAATTGAGCGATCGTTATTCTATGGATTTAGTATACATGGATGATGTAAAAGTTCCATCAATTGAGATGTCCAAGATCGTCACTCCCGATATGGAAAGACATGTCAGAAATACAAGTCGTTTTGAAGCGGTCGGGGTAAAATTTTTGATACGGAAATATGAGAATTATTTACTTATTCGCGCAATCTCCGACGAGCAGCTGCCAGATCATTTCGAAATGCGAGTATCCGAAGCGATCCGTTTCCTGACAGCAATGCCACATCGGCCTCGCATCGTTATAGAAGAAGGCGACACCGAGCGTCGGGTAACTCTTTATTCGGATCCGCAGATGTATCGCGGTCGCCGTATGATGTATCCACCGGTTTGTCCTTATACTGAGGCTTGGCACAATAGCGCATGGCCTTTATTTGTACCATACTTGGATTATACTGTAAATAGTACTAAAGGTAGCGCTGTAAATTACTCCTCGTACCATCTCGACAATGCGCTCGAAGCCAGTCAAGCATCGTTAGATGCAGCAGCTATTGGTATGAGTGTAGCAATTGAAGGACTGGCAAGTCTTGTACAGAAACCATTTGACAAAAATCAGCGAGAACATTTGGAAAAATTGAGAGACTCGATTGTTTCACATATCGATGGGCACTGTGAATTGAGAATTTACAAAGATAGAATTGATAACTTACTTGGAATGTTATTTAATACTAGAGTTCAGGATAAAGTCTATTATCTCGCTAATGTCCATAAGGCTTATGCGTCAGACATAAGAGCTTGGTCGGACGTCAGAAATAAGTTTGTTCATCCAAAATATTCGAAGTCTTACTATAAAGGAGCAAGAAAAGTTCATATTACATTAGCGCAATATTACAGAGAAACAGTGCTAATGTATCACATAATATTCTCAGTTATTGGATTTACAGAAAGCTTCACAGATTATGCAACACCTAACTTCCCCTCCCGCAATTACCCTCTGACATCATCAGAGCGGTGATTGTTGGTGCCCACGTAATAGCAGCAGGCTCAAGGCCGCTAACTGCTAATCTGGGCGTTGGCGACGACACTGGAGGGAGCGGGGCGGGCTAGATGCGCGCCCACGCTTCTATTGCATACGGCGCAATATTTCCCCGGTACTCACAATAGTGTAAGTGCCATTTCTGTTTTCGTTAACGCCGTATCCATCACTTTCTTACCTCAAAACGCCCTTTTACCGTCTTGGTACCCTGCAAGCCGCCGCACTCGCTGACTGTCAGATACACTACCATCATATAAACTGCGCCCGCTTCGTCCGTAGCGTTGAAGCGCTCAACTTCAATTTGTTCCATAATACCCTCGCCATCAGTTCAGGGTATTATTTTAGAGATATTTGATATTTTTGGCCGGCTGCGCCGAAGAAAATCTGCCTTGTACAAATTGGGGAAGTCATTGCCCGCCCCAATTCACTGATATCTGAGTAGATTACTAGCTGATTTGCTTATTCAAGTTCCGGTAAACATCATTCAGGCCGTCTCCCTTGAAGAAGGGATACCGGGCTCGCCCTCGATGTCGTGGATCATATCCTCATGCTGCTCGACGACGAGGGCGACTCGGATCCGACGTCCCGGAAGGGCTGTGCCGGCCAAGAGGCCACCCACGATCGGCCCGCCTGAGCGCCAGCCGACACGCGAGAACAAACCGCGTTCCGCTACTACCGAAATTGCTACCCAACTCGTTGGGATCGGCCGATATGAAGCGGGATGACGGTGATCCACCGTCCCGGAAAACGCCGCAACTTCAGTATGTGAGAAAACAGATGGGGCGAAAAAGAACAGCGGAGAACGAATTTCAAGATCGGTGGACGGGATCATAACGGCGGAGCGCTCTTGGAGCCGATTGTTCCAGCTTGTCGTACTCCATTCTTACAGGGCATCCCATAGCCCTGTGTCGAACTTGCCGTCGACGGCGTCAAACCCGCCGCTCTCCTTTGACGTGTGCCGAACCCCTGTCGGCCAAGATACCTGACATCCTCGCTCAGGTACGACCTCCTGCAGCCCACGCCCTGAGCTCCTCAAGCGTGTAGGGATCAAGCGGGTCCGAACTGTTCCGATGCGCACGTCGGTGACAGGTTGGGCAAAGGACGAGAAGGTGTTCTGGAAGAGTTGTCCGTTTGCCGACGGCCAAGGGCGTTTGATGGTGCGCATCGAACATCCCAGCATCGCTGTGAGCGAAGCTGCACGCTTCGCACGTGAACACTCCATACCGCTCCCTGTTGAGTCGTTTAGCCTCCTTGGCGACCTTCCCCTTCCGCTCGATCGCCAGCTGCAGCCGCAACACACGTTCGCCTTCGTCGGCGTTGGCGGCTGGGATCTTGGGAAGCTTCGCAGTGACCAAGGTGGGCTTGCTGGGATCGTAGAAGTTGCCGGGTAGCGGAAGTGCTACGCTCTCAAGCGGCCATTCGCGCAACGCCTCCCACAGGCGCTCCATAGCCGCATCTGGATGCACGATTCCATCTTGCGACCCAGCAAGGATGGTACGGTCTGGAAAGCCCAGGTCCCCAACGAGGTGTGGCGCTCCAACGAAGCGCCAAACATCGTGGAGCGCGATAGCTACGGGCCATTGGGTGAGGCGAGCGACCTCCTCAGGATCGGTGACCAAGGTTCTAGTCAACCCATAGACCTGTGCGACCTTCGCGACGTTCAGCACGCGGCCCTCGAAGCCATCGCGAACGTCGCGCCCACCGCCAATGGTGACCACGAAGGGGCTTGCCTCAGCTCGGCGCGCCGCACCTGCCGCGATCTGAAAGTAGCTCCTTTCGTTGATGCTGCCGCGAGCGCCGAAGCATAGAACGTGAGACCCAAGGGGTCCGAACACGGCCTTGACTCCCATAATCGCGTCCGCGGATAGCGCGACATCGCTGAGCTGCGTTCTCGAGCGCGAAGACTCGAGCATGCCACCCGCTGCCTCGATCATGCGGCGCAGCCGGGTCTCATTCGCAGAACCGATGTTGCTCGCTGGTTTGTAGCCGGCGATACGGGGCCGGCCCAACATTTCCATCACTCGCGAAATATTCTGCATACGGTACTCGACTGACCCATCGCTGCGACTTGCCAGAGGGCCGGCACGAAGCTGGCGGCGGATCTCAGCCTTCGAGTACGAAGCTCCCTCACGCTCGAGGCGCAACATGTCCAGGTAGGCTGTGACGGTAGCTTGCAGCTCAGCATCCGTCCATTCAGTCTCAGCGACCACTGCGATCCTCCAGCCTGTACCTCTGAGGCGCTATATAATTTTCATTTCCTGAAGGTTTAATTTGGAGTGGTGCAGCCACCGCTGTTGAGAATTGCACCCGGGACAATGCCAATCAGCTGGCTCGCGGCTCCCATCCGATCCGCTTGAGCGTGTCGATCAGCGTCTGCGAGCGGATCGAGTTGTCCGATGTGACATCCATCGTCACCCAGCATCAGCGGTTTGCGGTGCGCTGCCCGTCCTGCTGCGGCTGTAGCAGCCGGGCGATCCGCTCTAATTGCGCGTCGTTCAGTTCAAAGCGTCGCATCAGGACCACATGAATGGGCGCTCATCTCGCACGTGCGACCTCTTTGCAGAGCCGCCCTCGTGCATGCATTAGGTAGGTTGCGCATCCTGTGCAGAGGCGAGCGACCGCAGGCGGGAAAGACTGATGACGCGCTGGCCGTTCTTTCCCATGGCTCCTGCGGCCATCCATGCGGGCTCACCAGGACCATCATAGATGATCTCAGCTTCGTAGCGAGAGAGAATTTTGAGCACAACGAGGCGGACGCAGGTAGCGTAGAGAGCAATGCTTTTACCCCTCTCGCCAGTCATCTTGATTTGCACGTCTCCATGCTCATCAAATGCATCGTGACCTGGGTAAGACGCTGGGTGCAGTGTCAATCCGAGCGCCTGCGCTGCGATCACCTCACCAATAGAGCCGACTAGGTGTCCATCAGGGGTGAACTTCCGCCTTGGGTAAGCCATCTCAAGCTCGGCAACGGCGTCATAGATTCGCGCGACAGGCGCAGGGAGTGGTATTCGTTTGCCCATGTAGCCGGTCTTCCTCTGAGACTCGCGTTACTAGCACGCGCTCTGCCGTCCGCGCGAACGATTTAATTACATTCTCTTGCATGCCCAGCACTAAAATGTTATGTCTGACGAATTGCGTGTATGTTTTTGATCAAAAATATAGCATTTTATTTCATACATTATGAAAGCGGCGCATGTACTATTACGCATCTCGAACGTCGTTTATAGGTGTTGTCAGTGCTAGTTATCTCAACTATTTTAGCTGTCATCGGATTATTTTGGTTTATAGATACGACGGCAGAAAGGATCGCAAAAAGAAAAAAGAAAGTTGGACTGGATCAAATTACTGGTTTCTCGCCAGTCGTGTCATATTTCTGGGAATTCAGAAGATCTGGGATTGCACTTGATCCTCATTCATTTCGATTTGCAGTGTTAAGAGATGGACGTGTAAAATTATACGGCTTTGAACAAGTTATGTCCGTCGAGATATCGCGGAATGGTTGCTCATTAACGAAGACAGATCGCAACAGCCAATTTGCCGGCTCAGTCGTTGGCGCTGCGCTACTCGGGCCCGTTGGACTCGTGTTAGGAGGCATGACAGGCGCAAAAAGGCATATCGAGAGGACGTGTAAGCTTTCCCTGAAAATTTACACTAATGATATTCACGAGCCTGCAATAGAAATAGTGTTTATCAATAACAAATTAGGAATTGATACGAGAAGCTCTAGAATAGAACTTGCTTCGCAAGCCCTAGATGCGTGGTATGGCCGCTTCCAAGCAATTTTAAAATCCAACGCGGCAGCATTTTCTAGGACATAAATAGGCGTAAATGGAATTTATCCAGAAAATAACAAGTTGTTCACAGTCTCGGTATCGTCCAGTTTAGCGGTAGGAATGGCACATTTCGACAGACTGTAGAGTCGAGATATCACGCTTGCAGCCTAGTTGTAAACTGTACATCTTGCCTAATAGTTGTCTATCACTTTGTAAATACTTCAGCGGGACGCAAATGGCTCACGCTCGTTATTCGTGACCATCACACGGCCGGGAAGGTCGATGAATGCCAAGAGCTGTTCCCGGACTCGTCCAATTTTGTTTTGCAACGCGCTTGTCAGGTCGCACGAGCTCGGGATGGCGAGGATTCGATAGCCGCGGCTCCAGCATCCTGCGCATGGCGGAAAGGCTCTAGCCCGGATCATTCACGACTGCGGTGATGGGCTTTCTGCGTCTGGCGAAGCCTCGCCGGGTGGTTGTGCAAACGCGCGAGATCGGCGCCCGTGCTGTTGGCCGGGGATCGGGTGCTGATCGCGGGTCTGGCGGGTTGCAACGCGGGGGTTCGACCGGGGCAGATGCCCCACAGCTCAACAGGTGAGACGCGGCAGGCGGTCGAGAACGAGGCGCAGGATCGCCTGATCGGGACAGGCGCTGGGCAGATGAAGCGTGACGCGGGTTTTCAACGTGACAACCCGCATGGCGAGCTTCACGAGCCGCAGCCGGAGGGTGTCGAACTGCGCGACCCGCCAGGTGGAGCGCTTCGGCATGAGGCTGCGCAGCGACCACAGGATCCAGTAAGCGCCCGTGTGCAGCATCAGGCGGAACGCGTTGGCGGTCGCCTTCATGCACGAGGTGCGGTCGGCTGCGAGGTGGCGCTTCCACGCCTTGATGTGGTTCTCCGCCTGACCACGCCCGCAGTAGACCTCCTTGTAGATCCTGCGCGGGTCGCCACCGGTGAGGCTCGTGACGATGAAGCGGGTGTCCGTGCCCTGCGGTCCGGCCTCGACGTAGGCGATAACGCGCTCGACGCGGGACCAACTCCGCGCGCCGTTGAAGAACGCCTTGTAGCGGCGCAGCTTACTCTGATCGGGTCGGGCGGCGTGACGGGCTGCCGTGCTCGCCTCCAGCGCCGTGACGTGCCGGCGCAGCGTCGGGGTGGCGGCGTCTTCAGGCGCAGGCGGATGCGTCGGCGACCTCGACTGGGATCTGCACTTCGTGGATGTGACGGTCGTGCATGCCCATCAGCACGCCGTCGGGTGCGCGCCGGATTGGTGCACACCCAATAAGGTGTTGCTCCCCCACGGCGTGGCCGCCCTCAGGCCTGGATCAGTCCATAGAATTCCGGGCTATGCCGCTGGCTGATGTTGGGTGAATTGTTGGTCTTAAACCAACGCCACCTTAATTTCCCTTACGCTTCAGCCACTTAGGGACAATGTTGGCGGAGACGGAGGGATTCGAACCCACAGCGGCCCATTCCCAGGCATCGTTGCAAATTCGAGCGTCAGCCTCGTACCCCTTCAGAGTGACTTGCGTCTATGATTACGTTTTTCCTATGATAATGATTCAAATTGAAATATCCAATAGATGAACTACATCTTATATTTGATGCTTTGCTCATTTAAAACAGGAAGCTGTAGGTTTTGGTAGGCGATTTTGTCGATGTCTTTGTGCAGCCGAGCCAGCGGGATACCGCAATCGAGCGTTCCATCAACTCGTCGCTCGCGCCCGTATCGACGCCCGACGCCGCCGCCCGCATGGCCAGTTAATGCATTGTGGACCTCTTCACTCAAGCCAGCCTCACGGCAAGCTCGCTTGAAGGTGTGCCGGAAGGAGTGAAACGTCTTAGCCGAGTGATCCACGACATGTACCCCAAGATAGCGCCCGAACCACTTGGTCCACGCTTTAGCTTTCGCGTCGATAGGCGGGGCAAATGCAGGCCATAGGGGCGCAGTCAGTGGATGCAGCTTCGCTTGAGTTGCTACAACTTCTAACAAACCGAGCCGGATCAACTCGTGATGGACTGGCACTGATCGAGCCGATGAGGCGGTCTTTAGGTTTTGGTCAGCTCCCTCGTTGGTGATGTCGAGATACCAAATCTCATTCTCGCCCTGGCGCACATCCCCGATTTTGAGCTGTGCAATCTCAGTGCGTCGCGCGCCGCTGAAGAGGGCAATCAGTGGGAACCAGTATGCCGCTTCACCCTGACCGCCGAGGGGGCGCTCACCGCGCGCGTAAACGGGCGAGGCGAACAGCCGTTGGAGCTCAGCCGCGCTGAATGGCTCGTAGGGTTCACGTTCGGCGGGCGCGACGTCGAAGCCGATGTGGAACGGGTTCGACCAAGCTGGCAGCGCCTCGAAGTGCCCGTCACGTTCAGCGCGGGCAAGCACGCCGCTGAGAAGGGCCAAAGTCTTGTTGACCGTTTGCGCGTTGCGCCGTGGGTAACTGCTTAGATCCTGTTTCAGCAACTCGGGCAGAGGCAGGCGGCCGAGCCGGGTGGGGAGCGCCTTCGGCAGGCGGACCAAGGCATCACGGAAGGCGCGTGTATGGTTCTTAGAGATCGCGGTGATTGGCAGGTCGCCAATGAGTTCGATGAAGCGTCGCACGGCCCGCTCGGCCTCGGCAATGGAGGACGGCTGAGGTCTTCTTGCACCAGTGCCACCGGCTTCCGACCATAGCCCCAGAGCGGCGGACAGCGCCAAGCCAGCCGGCTCAGATGAGCGCTGCTCAGACGGACGCTCTGGGGTCGCCACATCGTCGCCCTTGAGGCGGGCCCGGATGCCGGCGAGGGCATCACGCTGAGCCTTGGCGAAGGCGAGTTCGAGCTCCCGCCAGGCAGGATCATCGGGCGCCAGAGCGATACCACGAGCCTCGACCGCGCGATTGACGAAGGAACTCGTCGACTCGCCCGGTCGCATCTGCGCGACTTGCTGACGCGTGTAGCGGTCCAATTCCTCGATAAGCATCCGGTATGCCCGCAGATCGTCGAGCGTCATGCCGAGCCCGTCGTGAGGGCCCTGGCCGTCCTCGCGAGCCATATCGAGCCCGACGCCTCTCGTGCGGATCACCTCGTCCGTGCCGAGGAGATGGATCTCGTGGTCGCGCGCCAGAGCAGCGATCTGGTCCGCGCTAATTCCTACCTCCGGCCCCTCGTTGAGCAAGCGCCGCGCTTGATCGACGAGCCGGTGCGCTTCGGCGATGTGGGTGAGCACCCGCCGGTCGGCCGTCGGGCCGTCATTGGTCTGAAGGGAGCGGATGACCTCGGTCTTGAAGCGGCCGGTCCGCGCATTGACGAGAGCCGCCAGCGCCTCCGGCCAGAGAGGCGGGGCTGGTTTGCCAGCGAGATCGTCGGGGAGGGGAAAGCGAAACTCGTAACGGCCGGCGCGGCGCTGAACGAACTTCATGCGGCCCATCGTACTTGGTCCCGTAGCACGCGAGTGTAGCACGCGCTGAAGGGTAAGCACCTGAAAATCAACAGATTCTGGGATTGCAATGACTTAGCCACCGCATGGCGCGCCCTACGGGACTCGAACCCGTGTTTTCGCCGTGAAAGGGCGACGTCCTAGACCGCTAGACGAAGGGCGCCGGTGCGGGGCGAAGGGAGCTATAGTGGGGTTCTGTCGGCAGGGCAACCGGATTGATGCACTTGACGGGGGGCGAGGGCTCGGTCTTGTCGGCGCTAGGTTGGGCCTTGAACGCGGGCGGGACGACGGATGACGACGAGGCAGGCGCCGCGCGGGGGCGGTTGGAAGGGCAGCCAGGGCAAGGGCGGGCCGGGTAAAGGTGGCTTCGGCAAAGGCGGGTCCGGTCGCCGATCCGGGGACGAGGCGCGGAACGACCGCGAGGATGTGACGGTGCTGTACGGCTGGCACCCGGTCTCCGAGGCGCTGCGCAACCCGAAGCGGGAGTTTCGCCGGCTGCTCGCTACCGAGAATGCGGCGGTTCGCCTCGCGGAGGAGGTGGGCGAGCTGCGCATCACCCCCGAGATCGTCAAGCCCGGCGCCATCACGGGGCTGCTCGGGCCGGATGCGGTGCATCAGGGCCTCTATCTCGAGGCCGAGCCCCTGGCCGGCCCGGCCTTCGACGCGCTGCCCGACGATGCGGTGCTGCTCGCCCTCGATCAGATCACCGATCCGCACAATGTCGGCGCCATCGTGCGCACGGCGGCGGCCTTCGGCGTCACCGCCATCGTCACCACCGCCCGGCACTCGCCGACGGTCACCGGGGTGCTCGCCAAATCCGCCTCGGGCGGGCTCGAGCACGTGCCGTTCGTGGTGGTGCGCAACCTCGCCGAGGCCCTGATCGAGCTCGGCGAGCGCGGCTTCACCCGGGTCGGCCTCGATTCCGAGGCGCCCGAGACCCTCGACGCGGTCGGTCCGAAGACGCCGCTGGTGGTGGTGCTCGGGGCCGAGGGCAAGGGCCTGCGCCAGCGCACCCGCGAGTGCTGCGACGTGATGGCCCGGATCCCGTTCCGCGGCGCGATCCAGAGCCTCAACGTCTCGAACGCCGCCGCGATCACCCTCTACGCCCTGATGCCCCGCGCCTGAGAATCCAGAGGCGCGGGACGCTCCCGGGCGTCAGCGCCAGAACGGACGGACGTCGATCAGAGCCTCGTGCGCCGTCGCGGCCTCGGCGAGCAGGTGCTCGGTGCGGGCCTCGGTGTCGGCCGTGGCGAGGCCGGCGGCGAAGACCGCGCCCTCCGGCGCGCCCTTGGCGAGTTCGGCCGCCAGGGTGTGGGCGGTGGCGATGTCGTTGAGGTCGCCGAGATGGTCCTGCAGGTCGGCCAGGGCCTCGACGAAGGCGGCGTGGCGCTTGCCCGCTTTCTTGCCCGCGTAGAGAGCCGCGAAGAACTCCGCGCCGTAGCGCAGCTTCTTGGCGGCGATCCGCACCCGGTGGCGCGCCTCCGGATCGAGTTCGGCGAGGTGGCGGCCGCGCTTCTTCACCTGGCGGCGGCGGCGCTCCAGCTCCTCGGTGGCGAAGGCCTTGGCCGGGCCGTCGCGGCGGGCCGCGTGCGGGTTGTCGGGGCCGAGCCAGGGGCCGGCCTCGATCCAGGCGACGAGGTCGAGGAGGAAGTCGCGCCACTCGCGGCTCTCCAGCACCGCCCGCACCGCATCGTGGGCCGCCGCCCTCTCGGTCTCGAGGTGGCGTTCCAGGATCAGGAGACCGTTTTCGTCAGGGCGCCGCTCGCGCTCCCGCGGCAGGGTCTTGCCGAGATAGACGTCGAGGTTGCGGGCATGCCCGAAGGGCTCGCTCAGGCGCTTCAGCTCCGCCTTGATCGCCGGCACCCGCCGGTCCTCGATCACGCCGCCGAACAGCGAGAAGGCCGAGCGCAGGCGGCGCAAGGATACCCGAAGCTGGTGCAGGGCCTCGACGTCGCGGCGGGCGAGCAGCACGGTCTCGTTGAGGCGGGTCTGGCGCAGGCAGGCGAGCGCCACGGCCTGGAACGCCTGGGCGGCACTCATGTCGGGATCGAGCGGCACCGGCTCGGCCTTCACGGCGCGCCCGAGCCGGCCCCCGATCAGGAAGTCGCCGCGCTCGAACTTGCTCAGCACGCCGAGGCGCAGGGGCACGTCGGCGCCGAGCGCGCGGGCGAGGTCGAACAGGGCCCCGGGCGCGCCGCCGGTCAGCTCGAACTCGATCTCGCTCACCGGGGAGACGCGGTCGTCCGGACCCCAGACCCGACCGCGGTCGAGGGCGACCTCGATGCGGCTGCCGGCCGGCCCGGTCTCGGCCAGGCAGCGCACGCTGCGGGTCACCGTGGAGGTGTAGAGGGGGGCCAGCTCCGTCGCGCCGTCGAGGATCTTCGCGATCGGGGTACCGGCGAAGGCCGCAGGCTCAGGATTCGGCCCCGCGACGGCGCTCTCCCATTCCGGCCGGTCGAACAGGCCGACCGCGCCGTTGCCCCGGGCCTTCACGGTCTGGATGTGGCGGTCGCCGTCCTGGCGCACCCGGAGGGTGTAGCCGGCCTCGCGCAGGCGGCCGTCCGGCGTGTCGAAATAGGTCGAGGTCAGCTCGGTCTCGGCCCAATCTCCGGCGAGCAGCGGATGCTCCCGCAGGCGCGCGATGTCGGAGGCTTCGACATCCAGCTTTAGCTCGGTCTCGCGCGGTTCGCTCATCACGGCGGTCCTGATCTCCCGTTCGGACTCCCAGCGGGTGGGAGTGCAGCGGAAATCATGGACGAGGCCGAAAAGTTTCGCAAAGGCCGCGGCAAACCGCCCGTTATCCGTGGGTCAGGGGCGCGAAAGCGCGCCCGGGCGGGAGCCGTCAGCGCGCCCGCAGGTGGGCGAGGAGCTTGTCCGCTCCGGCTTCCGGCGATCCGTCGTTCATCACCACGAGGTCGGCGGTGACCGGGGCCGAGCGCGAGAGCCGCGCCCCGAGGTCGCCGTCCTCCGGCCTGCCGCGGGCGGCGAGGCGGGCGGCCAGCACCTCCGGCGGCGCCGTGACCTCGACCACGGTGACGCCGGGCAGGCGCCTTCGCGCCTCGGCCACCACCCGGCGCGAGACGTTGCAGACCACCACGTGCCCGGCGCGGGCGAGCGAAGCGGTCGATTCCGGCAGCGCGTAGCCGAGGCCGTGGGCGCGCCAGGACAGGGCGAAGCGGCCCGCCGCCTCGCCGGCGCGAAACTCGTCCTCGCCGATCGGCTCGTTGTCCTCGTGCTCCGAGGGCGGGCGGGTCACGAGGCGGCGCGGGAAGACGTAGCGGGGCTCGCCCGCCAGGGCCTCGCGGGCGAGGCGCAGGAGGGTGTCCTTGCCGGCCCCGCTCGGGCCGACGACGAGGACGAAGCCGCCGGTGCCCATCACGCCACCCGCCTGCCCTGGCGCCACACCTGCCGCACCACCGGCACGCCCTCGGCGAGGCGCACCCGCACGAGGTCGGCGCGAAGGTTTTTCGCGATGGCGCCGCGGTCGTCGAGGCCGGTGGCCCGGGCCGGGTTGGCGGTCACCGTGGCGACCGCCTCCGGCAGGGTGATCGACGCGACGCGCTCGGGCAGGCTGAGCGCCGCCATCATCAGGCTCGCCGGGACGTAGTCGGAGGAGAGCACGTCGAGCAGGCCCTCCCGGGCGAGGTCCTCCGCCGCGACGTTGCCGGAATGCGAGCCGCCGCGGATGAGGTTCGGCGCGCCCATCATCACGGTGATGCCGGCCTCGCGGGCGGCTCGCGCCGCCTCCATCGTCGTCGGGAACTCGGCGAGCCGCACGCCCTCGCCCCTCGCCATGGCGACGTCGGCCAGCGTGGTGTCGTCATGGCTGGCGAGCGCGATGCCCTGCTGGCGGGCGAGCGCGACGAGGGCCGGGCGGTTGATCGCGTTGAAGGCCTCGCCGTCGCGGATCTTCATCGCGGTGTTGGCCTGGATCTCGACGATCGAGCGGCCGCCGCGGGTGGCGTAGGTGTAGTACTTCTCGATGTCGCGGAACTGGCGCTGGCCCGGCGTGTGGTCCATCAGCGAGATCAGACCGACGGGGTAGCGGGCGGTGAAGTCCCGCACGGTGTCCATCAGGTCGGCGGAGGGGATCTCGCAGCGCAAGTGCGTCAGGTGCTCGGCGCGAAAGAGGTCGGCGCCCTTGGCGGTCGCGATCGCGCCGGCGAGCTGCATCAGCTCGGGGCCGAGCCCGCTGCCGTCCGGATCGCTGCCGGCGCGCAGCGAATCGAACACCGTGGTGATGCCCGAGGCCGCGATCTGCGCGTCGTAGGCGAGCACGGCGCCGAGCGGGTGCCAGCGCACCTTCGGGCGGGGGGCGTAGTGGCTCTCGAGATGGTCGGTGTGCAGCTCGACGAGGCCCGGGATCAAGTGGTCGCCGTGAAGGTCGAGGCCGCGCTCGGGTGCGCGGCCCTCGCCGATCTCGGCGATGCGGCCATCCACGATGGCGAGCCAGCCGCGCTGGACCCAGTCGGGCAGCACCAGGGTGGCGTTCTCGAGGATCCGGTCTTCCATGGAGGTCCCCTTACTTGATCAGGCCGCGCGCTTCTGCGCGAAGGCGGTGACGTCGACCACCCGGGTCGCCACCGCCTCGCGCACGTCGGTGTCGTGGAAGATGCCGAGCAAAGCCGCGCCGGCGGCCTGGCGGGCGCGGATCAGCTCCACCACCACGGCGCGGTTCCGCGCGTCGAGGGAGGCGGTCGGCTCGTCGAGGAGCAGGACCGGCCGCTCGGCGATCAGCCCGCGGGCGATGTTGACCCGCTGCTGCTCGCCGCCCGAGAAGGTCGCGGGCGGCAGGTCCCACAGGCGCTCGGGCAGGTTGAGGCGGGACAAAAGCTCTTCTGCGCGGGCGAGCGCGAGATCGGCGGAGAGGCCGCCCTCGCGGCCGGCGGAGGCCACCACCTCGCGGGCGCCGACCCGCGGGATCACCCGCAGGAATTGCGACACGTAGGAGATCGTGCGGCGCCGCAGGACCAGAACCTCGCGGGGCGAGGCGGAGGCGACGTCGATGCGCTCCTTCCCGTCGCGCACCAGGATCTCGCCCCGGTCGCAGCGATAGTTGCCGTAGGCCATCTTCAGGAGCGAGGACTTGCCGGCGCCCGAGGGCCCGCCGAGCACCACGCACTCGCCCGGATACACCGCGAGGTCGGCGCCCGCCATCACCGGCAGCTGCACGCCGCCGCGCAGGTGCAGGGTGAAGGTCTTGGCCACGTCGCGGAATTCGAGGGCGGGGAGGGTTCGATCGGGCATCATGCGGCGAGCACCGAGGAGACGAGGAGCTGGGTGTAGGGCTCGGCGGGATCGTCGAGCACCTGGTCGGTGAGGCCGGTCTCGATCACCCGGCCGGCGCGCATCACCATCACCCGGTGCGACAGGAGGCGGGCCACCGCGAGGTCGTGGGTGACGATGATCACCGCGAGGCCGAGCTCGGCGACGAGGCCGCGGATCAGGTCGAGGAGGCGGGCCTGGACCGAGACGTCGAGCCCCGAGGTCGGCTCGTCCATCAGCACCAGGCGTGGGCCGGTGACGAGGTTGCGGGCGATCTGGAGCCGCTGGCGCATGCCGCCGGAGAACCGCGTCGGCGGGTCGTCGACCCGGTCGGCGGCGATCTCGACCTTGGCGAGCCAGTCGAGCGCCGTGCCGCGGATCTGGCCGTAATGGCGCGCACCCGCCCCCATCAGCCGCTCGCCGACATTGCCGCCGGCCGAGACCGCCATGCGCAGGCCCTTGGCCGCGTCCTGGCGCACGAAGCCCCAATCGGTCCGCATCAGGGCCCGGCGCTCGGCCTCGCTCAACTCGCCAAGGTCGCGCATGACCCCGTCGCGCATCCGGTAGGAGACGGTGCCGGAATCCGGGGAAAGCTCCGTGGCGACGAGCGAGAGCAGCGTCGACTTGCCGGAGCCCGACTCGCCGACGATCGCCAGCACCTCGCCGGGATCGAGGTCGAACGAGACGTCGGCGCAGGCCGTGCGGGCACCGTAATGCTTGGTCAGGCCGCGGGCCTGGAGCAGGGCGTCGCTCATGCGGTCTCCTCCGCGTCGCGGGTGAAGGGGGATCGAGCCGGAAGCTGTAGCCATAAGCCTCGAAGCCGAGGCTCTCGTAGAAGCGGTGGGCCGGCTTGGCGTCGACGTTCGAGGACAGGGCGAGCTTGTAGCAGCCCTTCTCGGCGGCGAGCCGTCCGGCCTCCCGCATCATCCGCCGGCCGAGGCCGGTGCCGCGCTCGACCTCCGCCACCACCACGCTCTCGACGAGGGCGGAGGGCATGCCCCAATGGGCGATGTTGTCGAGGATCACGAGGCAGAAGGTGCCGACGATCCGGCCCCCGGTTTCCGCGACGTAGAGCCGGTAATCGGGATAGGCGTCGAGGCGGGCGAGCAGGGCCTCGGCCTGGGGCAGGGGGGCGACCCGGCCGTGATTCAGCTCGGAGTAGAGGCCGAGCACGGCCGGCAGGTCGGGCTTTTCCGCCCGGCGGACGACGAAGTCAGACACGCGCCGCCTCCTCGACGCCGCCGGTCCCGGTATGCCCGTCGGCGCGCCGCTCCTCGCAATGGTCGGTGTCCGAGCAGACGAACATCCGCCCGCCGGCGTCGTCGAGCAGCACCTCGTCGAGGTAGACGCCCTCGGCGCCGCAGAGCGCGCACGGCTTGTCGAAGCGCTGGACCCGGAACGGATGGTCCTCGAAATCGAGGCTGCGCACCGTCGTGTAGGGCGGCACGGCGTAGATCCGCTTCTCGCGGCCGGCGCCGAACACTTGCAGCGCCGGGCTGTCGTCCATCTTCGGGTTGTCGAATTTCGGGGTCGGCGAGGGGTCCATGACGTAGCGGCCCGCGACCTCGACCGGGTAGGCGTAGGTGGTGGCGATGTGGCCGTGGCGGGCGATGTCCTCGTAGAGCTTGACGTGCATCAGCCCGTACTCGGACAGGGCGTGGAGCTGGCGCGTCTCGGTCTCCCGCGGCTCGAGGAAGCGCAGGGGCTCGGGGATCGGCACCTGGTAGACCAGGACCTGGCCCTCATGCAGCGGCGCCTCCGGGATGCGGTGGCGGGTCTGGATCACCGTGGCCTCCCGGGTGTGGGTGGTGACGGCGACGTTCGCCGTGCGGGCGAAGAAGGCGCGGATCGACACCGCGTTGGTGGTGTCGTCCGAGCCCTGGTCGATGACCTTGAGCACGTCGGCCCGCCCCAGGATCGCGGCGGTGACCTGCACCCCGCCGGTGCCCCAGCCGTAGGGCATCGGCATCTCGCGCGAGGCGAAGGGCACCTGGTAGCCGGGGATCGCGATCGCCTTGAGGATCGCCCGGCGGATCATCCGCTTGGTGCCCTCGTCGAGATAGGCGAAGTTGTAGCCGGTCTCGGGGTCGGCGGTCGTCATTCCGCGGCCTCCTTCATCTCGGTCTCGGGCGCCGCGCGTTTCGCGGCGTGCTCGGCGCGCAGGCGCCGCACCAGCTCCAGCTCGGCCTGGAAGTCGACGTAGTGGGGCAGCTTCAGGTGCTCGACGAAGCCGGTCGCCTGGAGCGCGTCGCAATGGGCCAGCACGAATTCCTGGTCCTGGGCCGGGGCGCCGACCGGCTCGCCGAGTTCTTGCGCCCGGAGCGCCCGGTCGACCAGGGCCATCGCCATCGCCTTGCGCTCGCTCTGGCCGAAGGCGAGGCCGTAGCCGCGGGTGAACTGGGGCGGCACCTCGGCACTGCCGTGGAACTGGTTGACCATCTGGCACTCGGTGAGCGCCACCTCGCCCAGCGGCACCGGAAAGCCCAGCTCCTCCGGCACGAACTCGACCGCCACGGTGCCCACCCGGATCTCGCCGACGAAGGGGTGGGTGCGGCCGTAGCCGCGCTGCGTCGAGTAGCCGAGCGCCAGGACGAAGCCCTCGTCGCCCCGCGCCAGCGCCTGGAGCCGGAGCGCCCGGTCGGCCGGGAAATCGAGCGGCTCGCGGGTGAGGTCGCCGGGTGGGGTGCCGTCGTCGGGGGCGGAGGGCTCGATCAGGCCGTCCTGGCCCAGCAGATCGGTGACCCGCGGGGCGTGGGCGGCATCCGCCAGCGGCTCGGCCTCCTCGGCCAACGGCGCCTCGCCCGCGGCGGCGAGCGAAAAATCGATCAGCCGGTGGGTGTAGTCGAAGGTCGGGCCGAGCACCTGGCCGCCGGGCAGGTCCTTGTAGGTGGCGGAGATCCGGCGGCGCAACGTCATGGCGCCGGTCTCGACCGGCTCGGAGGCGCCGAAGCGGGGCAGGGTGGTGCGGTAGGCCCGCACCAGGAACACCGCCTCGATCAGGTCGCCGCGCGCCTGCTTGAGGGCGAGCGCCGCGAGGTCGGGATCGTGCAGCGAGCCCTCGGTCATCACCCGGTCGACGAGGAGCGCCATCTGCTCGCGGATCTGCGCCACCGAGAGCTCGGGGACGCGCGCGTCGCCCCGGCGGGTCTCGGCGAGGAGCCGGTGCGCGTTGGCGATGGCGGCCTCGCCGCCCTTCACGGCCACGTACATGGCGATCAGCCTCCGGTGACGCGGGTGGAGCGCGGCAGGGCCGCGAGGCGGCCGGGCGCGGCGAGGATCAGGTCGATCCCTTGCGGGAAGCCGGCGTGGTTGCGGCCGAGCCGGTCGCGCATGTCCGCCGGCAACGGCGCGGCGGAGAGCGTCGCGCTGCCCTTGATGCCCGGCCCGTCGAGGCGCCAGCCCGGGCGGTCCGAGAGGTCGGAGACCGCCAGCACCAGGGTCGCGGAGCGGTCGGGATAGGCCGGCGTGCCTTGCGCGAAGGCGTTGAAATCGGGGCAGGCGGCGGGGTCGGAGACCAGCGCGAAGGCGGCGTCAAGCGGATCCGCGGTGATGCGCGCGCCGGTATGGAAGCGGAGAAAACTCGCCACGGCAGGGTTTTTCGCGAGCGCCCCGTCGAGCCAGAGCGGCGCGTCGGCGTCAGTGAGTGCCAGGGCGATGGCGGCGAGTTCGGGCGTCAGCGGCGCCGGGGGTGCCAGCTCCGTCACGAGGGGCTGGATCGTGCCGGGGCGCGCGAGGGCGTCCATCACGGCGCGGAAGACGCCCTGGGCGTCATGGACCGGATCGGCAAAGCCGCGGGCGAGCATCAGTCTTCTCCCCGAGCCATGGTGAAGAAGTTCACCCGCGTCGCCGCGGTCCGGCGCGCTTCCGCCGAGCGCTCCTCCGCCCGGCGGGTCGCGACGGGGCGGAGCGCCGCCTCGACCGCCGCGCGCCGCTCCCGGACCTGCCACAGCGCGTCGAGGGTCGCGGCGAGCCGCGCCTTCGCCCGGTCGCGGCCGAGATGGTAGGCGAAGCCGGTCTCGCCGGTCCCCAGGCGGACCGCCGCCCGGGTCACCGTCGCCTCGCCGAGGTTGAAGGGCTGCCCGTCGCCGCCGATGCGGCCGCGGGTCATCACCAACCCGGTCTCCGGCGGGCGCAGGTCCTCGGTCGGCTCGACGTCGCCCAGCACGGAGAGAGCGTCGCGCAGCTCCTCGGCGCGGGCCTCGCCGCACAGAGCCATCACGGCGCGGCGGGCGGCGAGATCGGGCGTTTCATCGGGGGATGGGGTATGGTCGGGCATCGGGTCTGCCTGCTGGCTTCCGTGCTGTCGTATGGCCTCGCGGTTGTCTAATGGTATAGACAACCGACAACCGAGGAGCAAATGAAACTTGGATGACGGTATGAGCGCAGGGAGCGACGGTCCGGTGACGGACGGCACGGTGACGATCCTGGCGCGGGGCGAGGGCCTGGCGGCGTGGCGCCAGATCGCGGACGGGCTGACTGCCGACATCGAGGCCGGCCGCCTCGGCCCCGGCAGCCAGCTGCCGACGGAGGCGGCGCTCGCGGCGCGGTTCGGCGTCAACCGCCACACCGTGCGCCGGGCGCTGGCGGCGCTCGCCGAGCGCGGGCTGGTGCGGGCGACGCAGGGGCGCGGCACCTTCGTGGAGACGCCGCGGCTCGCCTACCCGATCGGCCGGCGCACCCGCTTCTCGGAGATCGTCAGCAAGGCCGGCCGCGAGGCCTGGGGGGACCTGATCGCGGCGGACAGCGTGCCGGCCGATCCCGGTACCGCGGAGGCCTTGGGGGTAGCCCCCGGCTCGGCCATGCTCGCATTGCTGACCATCCACCGCGCCGACGGCACGCCGCTCTCGACCGCCCGCACCTGCCTGCCGCTGCCGCGCTTCGACGGTTTCGCGGCGGCCTACGCGGCCCTCGGCTCGCTCACCCGCGCCTACGCGGAATTCGGCATCGCCGACTACACCCGCCTGTCCACCCGCATCACCGCCCGCCCGGCCGCCGCCGACGAGGCCGCCCGCCTCGACCTCGCGCCCGGCCGGGTCCTGATCGTGCTCTCGAGCGTCAACGTCGATGCGGCGGGCGTCCCGATCCAGGCGACGCAGAGCCTGTTCGCGGCGGACCGGGTGGAGCTGGTGGTCGAGGGGTAGGCGTCCACCCTTGAGCCCGCCCCCTTTCCCGGACGACTGAAACGACGTGGAAGGAGATCCGGGATCCAGGAGAGAGGTGCCGCGAAGCGGCTCCATACGCTGCACCGTTGCAGACGAACGGTCGCTTCGCGAGTTCTTATGCGGGATCCCGGATCTCCTTACCGCTGTCGCTTCAGTCGTCCGGGAAAGGGGAGCGCGGGAGAAGCGACCGGTGGGCACGAGCACCCGTCCCGAACCTCCTGCCGCAGCGGAGGTTATCGCTGCAACGTCACGCCGGAGCCCCCGATGCCCACCCGCCCGACCGTCGCCGCCCTGCTCCTCCTCGCCGCCGCGGTGCCGCTCGGCTGGCCCGCCTCCGCGCAGGCCGGGCCGGCGCAGGATTACCAGTACCAGCGCCGGCAGCTCGGCCGGGGCCAGGTTTGCCGGCCGCCGCTGAAATTCGCGGCCGGCGCCTGCGTGCGGCGCTGCCCGGCGGGCTACCAGGACAACGGCGGGTATTGCCGCCTGCGCAACATGGTGCGCTGACGGGCGCGGCCCTACTTCACCGCCGTCACCAGCGGGCAGCCCCCCTCGGTGAGCGGCCGGAACGCCTCGTCGCCCGGCACGGTGGCGACGAGCTTGTAGAGGTCCCACTCGCCCGTCGATTCCTTCGGCGTCTTCACCTGCATCAGGTACATGTCGTGGACCATGCGGCCGTCCTCGCGGATCCGGCCGTTCGTCGCGAACATGTCGTTGACCGGCGTCTCGCGCATCTTGGCGATCACGGTCTTCGCGTCGTCGGTGCCGGCGGCCTGCACGGCCTTGAGGTAGTGCAGCACCGAGGAATAGACGCCGGCCTGGTGCATCGTCGGCATCAGCCCGGCCTTCTCCTTGAAGCGGGTGCCGAAGGCGCGGGTCTCGGGCGTGCGATCCCAGTAGAAGGCGGTGGTCAGGAGCAGGCCCTGCGCCACCTCGATGCCGAGGCTGTGGACGTCGTCGATGTTGATGAGGAGCGCCAGCAGGGTCTGGCCGCCCTGGACGATGCCGAATTCGTGCGCCTGCTTGATGGCGTTGACGGTGTCGCCGCCGGCATTGGCGAAGGCGACGAGCTTGGCGCCCGAGGCCTGCGCCTGGAGCAGGAACGACGAGAAGTCGGCGGTGGCGAAGGGCGCGCGGACGGTGGAGACCACCTTGCCGCCGGAGCGCTTCACCTCCGCGATGGCGTCGCGCTCCAGCGCGTGGCCGAAGGCGTAGTCGGCGGTGACGAAGGCCCAGGTGTCGAGCCCCTTCTTCACCGCGGCGTTCCCGGAGACGTGCGACAGCGCGTAGGTGTCGTAGGTCCACTGGATGCCGGTGGGCGAGCATTGCGGCCCGGTGAGGTCCGAGGTGCCGCCGCCCGAGACGATCAGCAGCCGGCCCTTCTCCTTGGCGACCTGCTGCACCGCGAGCGCCACCGAGGAGGTCGGCACGTCGAGGATCACGTCGACGCCCTCGCGGTCGTACCATTGCCGGGCGATGTTGGAGCCGACGTCGGGCTTGTTCTGGTGGTCGGCGAAGACGACCTCGATCGGCTTGCCGTCGAGGGTGCCCCCAAAATCCTTCACCGCCATCTCGGCGGCGATCACCGAGCCGCGGCCGGTGGAATCGGCGTAGACGCTCGACATGTCGTTGAGCACGGCGAGCTTGACCTTGCCGTCGCTGAGCCGCGGCTCGGCGGCGCGGACGGGGCCGGCGAGCGCCGCCAGGGACGCGGCGGCGAGGAGCAGGGTGCGGAAAGGGATGGCGGGCATCAGGGCGTTCTCCCGGGCGCGCGTGCCGCTTCTCGGCGAGCGGATCGTGGCGCCCGGGGGCCATGAGAGGGTGCGGGGCGGCGGCGCGCAAGCCCCGGGACCGAGCGGACAGGCTTGCGCCCGCGAGCCTCCTCAGGCCTTGGCCGGTCCCGCCTCGGCCAGGTAGGCCCAGGCCGCCGCCTCGTCGGCGAGGTCGAAGGTCTTCGTGTCCACCGGCAGCACCGTCCCGGACAGGTTGATCATCGCGCGGGCGAAGGCCGGCGCGCCGACCACCACGTATTTGCGGATATGCGCCACCGAGCGGGCCATCACCGATGTGGCGTAGCCGTCGAAGCGCGCGCCGAGATCCGAGCCCTCGTAGTTCGACATGACCAGCAGCATGTCGATCGTGCCGTACGTCTTCATGGCGTCGTCGGTGATCGAGGACATCCACTCGATGTCCGGCTTGGTGATCCGGTCCATGACCTCGAAGGCGATGAGGTCGGGCCGCGGGGATTCGCGCCGGACGACCGACCCGTCGGGGCTTGCATTCATGACGACCTCGCGACGCCGCGCGCAAGAGACGATCGGGACGAGTGCGGCGCGTGGCGGGAGAACGGTTTTTCGGGCGTTTCGATCCCGCGACCCGCGGTCCCGATCCGCGCGGATCGGCCGCCCGGAGGCTTAGCGAGGGGCGGCCCGGCGCGCAGGGGGAGGTCGGCCGCGACGGGATCGCGCTCCTGCGCCGCATCAGGTCGGTGCGCCCGCGCCGGGCCCGGGGAGACCGGAGGCGACGTGGCGCAGCTTGTCGGGGTTGCGGGTGACGTAGATCGCGGTGATCCGGCCTTCCTCGATGGCGAGCGCCGTCGTCTGGACCAGGCCGCCGCGCTCGCGGCTGACATAGCCCGGCAGCCCGTCGATCCAGAGGGGAGCGACCAGTGCGGCCCGGTCCGGGCCCCACTTGCACCGGACCCCGGCGAAGAGGCGCAGCAGGCGCTCCAGCCCGGCGATCGGGTTGCGGAAGGCCAGGACCTTGCCGCCCCCGTCGGAGTGCAGCACCGCGTTCCGCGCCAGCAGGCTACGCAGGGCCGCGACGTCGCCGCTCGTCGAGGCGTCGAAGAAGGCGCGGGCGATCCGCTCGCCCTCCTCCCGTGCCACCGGGAAGCGCGGCCGGGCCGCGCGCACGTGGCGGCGGGCCCGCACCGCGAGCTGGCGCACCGCGGCGGCCTCGCGGCCGAGGGCGTCCGCCACCGCGCCGAGCGGCAGGTCGAACACGTCGTGGAGCAGGAAGGCCGCGCGCTCGAGCGGCGACAGGCGCTCCAGCGCCAGCATCAGGGTCAGGGTGAGGTCGTCCTCGTCCACGCCCTCCGCCTCCGGCTCGATCAGCGGCTCGGGCAGCCAGGCGCCCACATAGGTCTCCCGCCGGGCGCGGGCCGACTTCATCTGGTCGAGGCAGAGCCGGGTCACGATGCGGGCGAGGAACGGGTAGGGCGCCGCGACCGCGCTCCGGTCGGCGGCGACCCAGCGCAGCCAGGCCTCCTGCACCACGTCCTCGGCCTCGCTGCGCGCGCCGAGCATGCGGTAGGCGATGCGCAGGAGCCGGGACCGGTGAGCCTCGAAGGTGGCGGTCGCCGTGTCGGCCTGCGACAGGGCGCGGGGGCGGCGCGATCCCGCGACGGCGGGATCCTCGCACGGGGGCGAGGGGGCGGTCACGGCCGGTCCGGCACCGTCAGCGCGCGATCCTCCGTGTCGACGACGAAGACCGCGAGCAGCCGGGACGTGTCCGTGGCGCTGGCATTGGCGCTGACGGCGTGATGGTCGCCCGGCTGCTCGACGAAGCTCTCGCCGGCCCGGTAGACCCGCTCCGGCCCGTCATTGACGCGGCTGCGGATCGCGCCCTCGACCACCGTCGCGGTGATGAAGGCCGAGGCCGCGTGCCGGTGGGCGGGGGAGGACCCGCCCGGCCCGTATTCGACGAGGACGCCGCGCAGGCTCTTGCCGGGCACGGTCGGCAGGGGATGGTCGAAGACCGTCGTGACGCGGGCCTCGCCCGCCCGCAACTCCGCCGCGGCGGCCGGGGCAGCGGCCCCGGCGGGAATGCCGGCCAGGGAACCGGCGAAGAGCCCGGCGAGAAGATGGAAACCGATGAGCGTCCGGCGCATGGGATCCTCCGTCGGTCAGGCCGCCGCCAGCCAGGTCTCGAACCGCGTCGGCCCGAGGCGCGAGGCGGCCGGGTCGGCGGGAACGAGGGATCCGCGCTCCAGCCTGGCGCCGAAATAGCGCGCCGCCCGGTCGGCCGACACCGTCCGGCCGTCGCCGGCGGCGGCGATGCGGCGGGCGACGAAGTCGCGGAACGGCGCCCGGTCCGGCCCGGCGATCTCGACCGTCCCGTTCGCGGGCGCCGCGACCGCCACCTGGGCGAGGGCGGCCGCGACGTCGGCCGCGGCGATCGGCTGGAAATCGGCGTCGGGCACGACGAGCCGGTCGCCCGCGACCGCCGCCTCGGCGATGGTGGCGACGAACTCGTAGAACTGCGTCGCGCGCACGATCGTGTAGGGCAGGCCGGCGGCCGCGATCAGCCGCTCCTGCGCGAGCTTCGCCCGGAAGTACCCGTTCTCCTCCAGGCGGTCGGTGCCGACGATCGAGAGGGCGACGTGGTGGCGGATGCCCGCCCGCCGTCCGGCCTCGAGCAGGTTGCGGCTCGACCGCTCGAAGAAGTCGAGCACCGAAGCGGGCTCGAAGGACGGCGCGTTCGCCACGTCGACCACCACCGCGGCCCCGGCGAGCGCCTCCGCGAGGCCGTCCCCCGTGAGCGCGTTCACCCCCGTGCTCGGCGAGGCGGCGACCGTCTCGTGCCCCTCGTCCCGAAGCTTCGCGGTCACCTGCCTGCCGATGAGCCCGCTTCCCCCGATCACAACGATCTTCATGACACCCGTCTCCTCGCGTGGAACGGGCGATCACCCGTTCGACGACAGGACGAGGCAGGGGGTAGGGATCGTGACACGCGGCCGGGAAAAAAAGTCCGGCCGGCGCCGGCCTCAGGCCGGCAGCACCACCACCTTCGTCTTCACCGGCGTCTGGTTGTAGAGGTGGATCATGTCCTGGCTCAGCAGGCCGACGCAGCCGCTGGTGATGCCCGAGCCGATCGATTCCGGGTCGCTGCTGGCGTAGATCGTGTAGAGCGTGTAGGCGCCGTTCTGGTAGAGGTGCAGGGTGCGGGCGCCGAGCGGGTTGTCGAGGCCGCCCGGCATGCCGCGGGCGTATTTCGCCGCCTCCGGCTGGCGCCGGATCATCTCCTTGGGCGGGGTCCAGGTCGCCCACTCGCTCTTGCGCCCGACATAGGCGTCGCCGCTCCACCGGAACCCGTCGCGGCCGACATTGGCGCCGTAGCGGGTCGCGCGGCCGCCCTCCTCGATCCGGTAGACGTAATAGTTCGCCGGATCGACCACGATCGTGCCGGGCGCCTCCTTGGAGGCGTATTGCACGGTCCGGCGGTAGTATTTCGGGTTGACCTTGCTGACGTCGACCGCCGGGATCGGAAATTTCTCCGTCGGCACCGGCCCGTAGAGGGCCGAGGCGTCGGCGAGGCTCATCCCGTCGGTGGTCGCGCAGCCGGCGAGACCGAGGCCGCCCAGGCACGCGGCCGAGCCGAGCAGGAACGACCGGCGGTGCAGTTGCCCTGGTACGCCGTCCTCACGCGCGCCGGCCCCGGCGCTTCCCGTCCTCACGATCATGATCTCGGACTTCCCGTATCCCGTTGCCGGACGAGGAGACGGTATTGCTGCCCGAAGGCCACCGACCGTCGTGATCGCCCGGCGGACCCTGCCGCCCCATGGCCGAGCTGGCAAGGGCCCGTCCGGCCCGTCCGACGCGTCGCGGATGGAGGTGTCCCGGCTAGGGGCGGGCTCCGCGGGCGTTGCCGCCCTCGCGCGCGGCCCCATCTGTCGTCGGAGAGCAACACTGCAGGAGAATTCGCGATGCGCTTCGAACTCTACCGGGACGGCAAGGGCGAGTGGCGCTGGCGCCTGCGGGCCGAGAACGGCGAGGTGGTGGCCGATTCGGGCGAGGGCTACGTCCGCCGCGAGGATTGCGAGCACGGCATCGCCCTGGTGAAGGGCGCCGCCAACGCCCGGGTGGTCGACATGACGCTCAAGATGGCGTGACAGACGGCACTCGCCCCCTGCGCCTTCGACACGCCTCGTTCACCCTGTGACGTACGACGCGCAACGGTTTCCCGACTCCGTGCGTTTCCGCGGTCCATGCCTCCCTCCGGAGGCCCGCACGAGTGAGGAACCGACCACGTGCTGAAGACCGTGATGCTGGCCGCTGGCCTGATCCTGGGCGGCGCCGCCGCTCTGCCGCAGGGCGCCACCGCCGCTCCGCTGACCGAGACCGCTGCTTCGGCGACGGACGCTCTGCCGACGACCTGGGCGCAATATGGCTATTACGGCCATCGCCGCCACTTCGGCCCTCGCTACGGCTATGGCTATCGCCGCCATTTCGGCCCGCCCTACGGCCGCGCCTACGGCTTCCGCCGCCACTATGGTCCCCGCGGCTTCGGCCACGGCCCGCGCGGCTATTATCGCGGGTTCTGACCCGCTTCGACGGCCGGCCGCCCCATCCGGGGCGGCCGTGCCGCAATCTCGCCGCATCTATGACCTTGGCTGTAAGGGCCTGGCCGTTCCGGCGGCCGGGCTTGGCTCATGGCGGGTCCGCTCAAGCGGCGGCCCCGCCCCACAACCAAGGGGAACCGGAATGCCGCACACCATCGCGGAGCGTCGCCGGCGCGTCGAAGCGCAGCTTCAGGACTACGAGCGGATCCTGGCGGAGATCCGCTCCTCGGCGGGCCTCGGCGCCAACAGCCGCGCCCTCCAGCTCCAGCACGCCCGTCTGATCTCGGACGCGCGCACCGAACTGGCGTCGCTCGACGCCGCGCTGGCCAACCTCTAACGGCAATCGATCCCGGTCCCGCGGCGTCACGCGGGACCCTTCAGGGCGTCGCGCGCCGCGTCGTAGAACGCGACGATGTCCTCCGGGTAGATCTGCACGCCCGGCGCCGCGAGCTCGGCCCGCGGCCACCAGCGGTGCTCGGCCAGGACCTCGACCTCGTGCGGCGTCCAGCCGTCGCGGGAGAGGGGATCGCTCCCGGCCCGCACGGCGAAGAAGCGCTCCCGCGCCCGGACCCATTCGCCGTCGGGCATCCTCATCGCGAAACGGCGCTCGCCGAGCATCGGCGCCGTCGCAGGGCAGGGGAGGCCTGTCTCCTCGCGCAGCTCCCGGACGGCGGCTTCAGCAAAACTCTCGCCCGGCTCGACGCCGCCGCCCGGCGTCGCCCAGTACACCTCCCCGGCGAGCGCGCCGGTGCGGAAGGCGAAGCGGAACAGCAGCAGCCGGTCATCGCCGTCGAGCACCAGGAGGCGGGCGGCAGGGCGTTCGCGCAAGGGCACCGTCGATCCCGTGTCACGTCCGTCCATCGCACGACCTCGCATGGGAGAGCTGGAGCGGACGCCTTAACGGGTTTCGGGAAAGGCCGCACCACGGGCCGCCACGACCCGTGTTGACACCTGAAAACGAATGAACGATCGTTTCAATCGAAGGACCGCCCGACGGTCCACGAACGATCACGGGTGGAACCGCCGATGCTGCAGCGTGCGGACAGCTACGCCGACCTCGTGGCGCAATTCCGCTGGCGGATTCCGGTCCGCTACAACATCGGCACCGACGTCTGCGACCGGCGCGCCCCGGGCAATCCCCTGGCGCTGATCCATCTCGAGCCCGACGGCTCGGTCCGGCGATACGGCTTCGACGACCTGCGCCGGCTGTCGAACCGCTTCGCCAACGTGCTGGCGGCGCACGGCCTCGCGCGCGGCGACCGGATCGGCGTGCTGCTGCCGCAATCGCCCGAGACGGCGGTCGCCCACATCACGGGCTTTCGCGCCGGGCTCATCACCATCCCGCTCTTCGTGCTGTTCGGGCCCGACGCGCTGGCCTACCGCCTCGGCAACAGCGGCGCGAAGGCGGTGGTGACCGACCGGGCCGGGGCCGCGCTGCTCTCCGGAATCCGCGAGGGGCTCCCCGCCCTGGAGCGGGTCTACTGCATCGACGGACCGGCGGACGGGGCGGAGGATTTCCACGCCCTGTGCGCCCGGGCCTCGGACGCCTTCGCGCCGGTCGACACGGCCGCCGACGACCCGGCGGTCATCATCTACACCTCGGGCACCACCGGCGACCCGAAGGGAGCCTTGCACGCCCACCGGGTGCTGCTCGGCCACCTGCCGGGGGTCGAGATGCCCCAGCGCTTCCTGCCGCAAGCGGGCGACCGGTTCTGGACCCCGGCCGACTGGGCCTGGATCGGCGGCCTCCTCGACGTGCTGCTGCCGGCCCTGCACCACGGCGTGCCGGTGGTCTCGCACCGGGCCAGGAAATTCGATCCCGAGGCGGCGTTCCGGCTGATGGCCGAGCACGAGGTGCGCAACGTCTTCCTGCCGCCCACCGCCATGAAGCTGATGCGCCAGGCCCGCACCACGCCCTATCCGGGCCTGAATCTGCGCTCGGTCGGCAGCGGCGGCGAGAGCCTGGGGGCGGAGATGCTGGCCTGGGGCGAGGCGGTGCTCCGTGTGCCGATCAACGAGTTCTACGGCCAGACCGAGTGCAACCTCGTCGTCTCCTCCTGCGCCGACCTGTTTCCCGCCCGCCCCGGCGCGATGGGCCGGCCGGTGCCCGGCCACGACGTGCGCATCGTCGACGGCGACGGGCAGGAGGTCCCCGACGGCACCACCGGCCACATCGCGGTGCGCCGGCCCGACCCGGTGATGTTCCTCGGCTACTGGCAGAACCCGGAGGCGACGGAGCGGAAATTCATCGGCGAGTGGCTGATCACCGGCGATCTCGGCCGGCGCGACCCGGACGGCTTCCTGTGGTTCGTCGGCCGCGACGACGACGTGATCACCTCGGCCGGCTACCGGATCGGCCCAGGCGAGATCGAGGATTGCCTGCTGCGCCACCCGGCGGTGGCGATGTGCGGCGTCGTCGGCGTGCCGGACCCGGTGCGGACCGAGACGGTGAAGGCCTTCATCGTGCTGAAGGGCGGGGTCGCGGGCACGCCGGACCTGGCCCGCGAGATCCAGGACTTCGTGCGCACGCGGCTCGCCGCCCACGAGTACCCGCGCCATGTCGCCTTCGTGGAGGAACTGCCGATGACCGCCACGGGGAAGATCATCCGGCGGGCGCTGCGTGAGCGGGACGGGGCGTGACGATGATGTCGACGACAGGTCGATCGATCGCCCGATATCAGACACACCTCGTCATCCCGGGTTCCGCTTTCGCAGCCCCCGGATGACGAGGAGGATGACGGGACGTCCGGCGACCAACGACCGGATGCCGCGACGAAACCGGGAGGACACCATGCCGACATCCACGCTCCGACGGGCATCCCGCGCCCTGGCGCTCGCCGCCGCGTCCCTGATCACCCTCGCCCAGGCACACGCCGCCGGCCCCACCCGCGTCACCCTCGGGGTGCTGAACGACCGGGCCGGGCCCTATTCCGACCTCGCCGGCGAGGGCTCGGTGGTGGCGGCCGAGATGGCCGCCGCCGACTTCAAGGCGCAGAATCCCGGTTTCGACATCCGGGTCCTCTCCGCCGACCACCAGAACAAGCCCGACATCGGCGCCGGCATCGTGCGCCAGTGGATCGACCGCGACGACCTCGACGTCGTGCTCGACGTGCCGTTCTCCTCGGTGGCGCTCGCGGTGCACCAGATCGTGCGCGAGAAGAACCGGCTGATGATCAATTCCGGTGCGGGCGCCTCGGAGATCACCGGGGCGCTCTGCTCGCCCAACACCATCCACTGGACCTACGACACCTGGGCGCTCGCCAACGGCACCGGCGGCGCGATGGTGCGCTCGGGCGGCGACACCTGGTTCTTCGTCACCGCCGACTACGCCTTCGGCAAGGCGCTGGAGCGCGACGTGTCGGAGGTGGTCGCGCGCAACGGCGGCACGGTGCTGGGCTCGGTCCGCCACCCGGTCGCGGCGACCGACTATTCCTCCTTCCTGATCCAGGCGCAGGGCTCGAAGGCCAAGGTGATCGGGCTGGCGAATGCCGGCAGCGACACCATCAACACCATCAAGCAGGGGGCCGAGTTCGGCGTCGCCGAGGGCGGGCAGCGCCTCGCCGGCCTGCTGGTCTTCCTGAGCGACGTGCATTCCCTCGGCCTCAAGGTGGCGCAGGGGCTGGTGCTGACGGAGGCCTTCTACTGGGACCTCAACGACGGCACCCGCGCCTGGTCGCGCCGCTTCGCCGAGCGCCACAAGGGCCGGATGCCGACCATGGTCCAGGCCGGCGTCTACGCGGGCATGATGCACTACCTGCGGGCGGTGAGGGCGACCGGCAGCAAGGACCCCGCCACGGTCACGGCCGAAATGCGCCGCGTGCCGGCGGAGGATCCCTTGTTCGGCCGCTCCGAGGTGCGGGCCGACGGGCGGGTGACCCACCCGATGTACCTGTTCGAGGTGAAGAAGCCCTCCGAGTCGAAGGGCCCCTGGGACTATTACCGTCTGGTCTCGACCATCCCCGCCGACCAGGCCTTCCGGCCGCTCCAGGCCGGCAACTGCCCGCTGGTGACGAAATGAAGCTCCATCACTGCGTCGGCGCCCGCTCGTTCCGGCCGCTCTGGGCCCTCGAGGCGCTGGACCTGCCCTACGAGCTGGCGATGCTGCCGTTCCCGCCGCGGGTCCACGCCAAGGCGTACTTCGCCCTCAACCCGCTCGGCACGATCCCGCTGCTGGAAGACGGCGGGACGCGGATGACCGAATCGGCGGCGATCTGCGAGTATCTGGCGGCGCGCCACGGCGCCGGAGGGCTCGGCGTGCGGCCCGAGGAGGCGGAGTACGGCCGCTACCTCAACGCGCTGCATTTCGGCGAGGCGACCCTGACCTTCCCGCAGACCCTGGTGCTGCGCTACGGCCGGTTCGAGCCGCCGGAGCGGCGCAATCCCGGCCTCGTCGAGGATTATTCGCGATGGTTCCTGTCGCGGCTCAAGGGCTTCGGGACGGTGCTGGGCGACAGGCGCTTCGTCTGTGCCGGACGCTTCACCGCCGCCGACATCAGCATCGGCTACGCCCTGATGCTGGCCGAGTTCGCGGGCTTGGGCGAGCAGCTGCCGGACTTCGCCCGAACCTACTGGGAGGGCCTGAAGGCCGAGCCGTCCTACGCGCGGGCGCTCGCGGCGGAGCGGCGGGCGGCCGCGGCGCAGGGCGTCTCGCCGGTACCCTCGCCGCTCGGCGGCTGACGCCCGTTCAGTTCAGCAGCGCGGTGGCGCGCAGGCGCGCCACCGCGAAATCGACGAAGGTCCGCACCTTGGCGGGGGCGTGCCGCCCCTCCGGATGGAGCACGTGGATCGGCAGCGGCTCCTCCTCGTACTCGGCGAGCACGATCCGCAGCCGGCCCTCGCGCAGGGCGGGGCCGATCTGGTAGTGCAGCACCCGCGTCAGGCCCCATCCGGCGAGCGCGGCGGTGATGCACGCCTCGTTGGTGTTGGTCTCGAGCGCCGGACGGATGGTCATCCGCTCGTCGCCCGCGAACCGCCATTCGGGCGAGGCCCAGGACCCGGTCGAGACCGCGATGCGGTGCTGCTTCAGGTCCGCGGGCCGCGCCGGCACGCCGGCCCGCGCGAAGTAGCCCGGCGCCCCGCAGACGACGCGGCGCACCGCCCCGACCTTCACGGCGGTGAGGCCGGTATCCGGCAGGTGGCCGATGCGGATGGCGACGTCAATGCCCTCCTCGACGAGGTTGACCGGCCGGTCGACGAACAGGGTGCGGGCCGCCATCGCCGGGTAGGTATCGAGGTAGTCGGTCACGATCGGCAGGACGTGGATGTGCCCGAACAGGATCGGTGCCGTCACCGCGAGCGTCCCCGACGGCATGCCGTAGGAGCCCGCCGCCGCGGCCTCGGCCTCGGCGATGTCGGCCAGGATACGCCGGCAATCGGCGACGTAGCGCGCACCCGCCTCGGTGAGCTTCACCGACCGGGTGGTGCGCACGAACAAGCGCGCGCCGATCGCCTCTTCCAGAGCCGCCACCGCCCGGGTCACGACCGGGGGGCTCAGATGGAGGAGGCGCGCGGTCTCGGCAAAGCTCTCCGTCTCCGCCACCTTCGCGACGATGCGCATCGCCTGCCACCGGTCCACGGTCGATCGCTCCTCGTTCGGTTGCAGGCTCCGACGCCGACCGCGATCTGCGGCATTGCGCCGGGACGTCCCGCCGATCGCCGGTGGGAGGGCCGGTCCGTCTCACGCCTCGACGGAAGGGGCGGGGCGCCGCCTTCGTCGCCGGGTTGTCGCATCCGAGGAGTTCGACCAACGCCGTTCCGATCGGCGGAGCAAGGTGAGGCACTCCAGAAAACGATCGAAGGTTATGTCAGGAGTTTGATGAAGGCGGCGCCGGCTCCGAAGAAAGCGGCGCCGGCGGCCATGCTGGCAACGACGATCTGCCACGGGGCGAGCGCGCGATCACGTTCCATCTTGGCAGCTTCCGCCTGAAGCTTGGCCTGCTCGGACATCAGCTTGCGCTGCTCGGCGACGAACTTCTGCGTCTCCTCGATTGACCGGAGGACGCGTGCGACTTGTTCGGCGGTGTCGAGCGAAGCATCGGCCATCGGGACTATCCCACGGTCCGGACCGGGATTGCCCGTCACCGTGTCCGCAATATTCGGACGAGGACGATCGCCGTCAAGGACCCGCCGGATCGGGTTCCGAACTCCACCGGCCCGACCATGCGAAGGGTCGGCATCAGGGCAGGACAGTCTCGGGAGAAAAAACTCTACGATCGAATCAGGGCAATCCACGCCACGGCCCGCGCTCGACGCATGCGAATCGACCGAAAAAGGTCGCCGACGCAGCCAACATCAAAGTCAGGTCGTATGGAGGGGATGGTGGAGCTTAGCGGGATCGAACCGCTGACCTCCTGCATGCCATGCAGGCGCTCTCCCAGCTGAGCTAAAGCCCCATCCGTCAACCGCAGCGCTGGGTACGCTGTCGGGTTTCGTTGATCGCTGGCTGCGATCTGATCGTGTCAGGCGAAGCCTGAAGGAGGTTGGTGGAGCTTAGCGGGATCGAACCGCTGACCTCCTGCATGCCATGCAGGCGCTCTCCCAGCTGAGCTAAAGCCCCATCCGTCAGCCGCGGCGCTGGGTACGCCGGCGGTTTTCATCGTCTCGTCGTGATCGCGGATCGCGATCGGATCACCCCAGGCGGGCCTGAGGTGAGTTGGTGGAGCTTAGCGGGATCGAACCGCTGACCTCCTGCATGCCATGCAGGCGCTCTCCCAGCTGAGCTAAAGCCCCACGCTACGGGACGTATGGGATCCGTCCCGGAACCGGTCCGGCGCCCCCTCGCGGGGTCGCCGTCGGTGAGCGGCGGTATATGAGGGTGTGGCGCCGGACACAAGCCCTCGGGGCGGGTCTTCGCGAAGTTTTCGTGACTGCCGCGAATTCCACAGAGATACCAGCGCGTTGGGTGATGGCGGGTCCCGCCGCCATCGCTCAGCGCGCAGAAAAGAATTCAGGATTCCTCGTCGTTCTCGATGTCGCCGTCGATGAGGTCGGAGACGTCGTCGCCGCTCTCCTCGTCCTCCTCCAGGAAGGTGTCGTCGTCGCCGCCGGTATCGGCCACGTCGGCGTCATCGTCGTCGACCGAGACGTCGGCGCCGTCCTCGGCGGCCTCGACCTCGTCGAGGGAGACCATCTCGGGGGCGCCGGCCTCCTCCTCGGTCTCCTCTTCGCGCGGGGCGCGGTTGGCGATGGCCGGGGCGGGGACGCGGGTGCTGGAGAGAGCGGCGACCTGATAGACGGTGCCGCATTTGGGGCACACGGCGGGGTCCCTGCTGAGGTCGTAGAACTTCGCGCCGCAGCTCATGCACTGGCGCTTCAAGCCGAGTTCCGGTCTGGCCACGGTCGTCACGTTCCTGTCGATGTCGGTCAAGAGTGGGTTCGGTTAGTCGCGCCCGCCAGCCCTGTCAAATACCTGTGGGGCCGGCGGATGACGCGGCGAGGCCCGCGTGGTAACGACCCGGCCGTTTTCCCGCGCTCCTTTCCGCGATTCTCGAGAACCAGGCCGTCTGCCCGTGTCGCACGATTCCATTCCGTCCCCGATCACCGCCCAGGCCGGGACGGCCCTGCGGGGCCGGCTGCGGCCGCCCGGCGACAAGTCGATCTCGCACCGGGCGATGATCCTCGGGCTGCTCAGCCTCGGCGAGACCCGGATCGAGGGCCTCCTGGAGGGCGACGACGTGCTGCGCACCGCCGCCGCCGCCAAGGCGCTCGGCGCCGGGATCGACCGCGACGGCGAGGGGCGCTGGCGGGTGCGTGGGGTCGGCGTCGGCGGCCTGTCGGACCCGGAGGGCGTGCTCGATTTCGGCAATGCCGGCACCGGCTCGCGGCTGATGATGGGCGTCGTCGGCGGCCATCCGGTCACCGCGACCTTCGACGGCGACGCCTCGCTCCGCAAGCGGCCGATGCGGCGGATCCTCGATCCGCTGGTGCAGATGGGCGTCACGGTCGTCGAGCAGGCCGAGGGCGGCCGGGTGCCGCTGACCCTGCGCGGCCCCCGCGAGGCGGTGCCGATCACCTACGAGAGCCCGGTCGCCTCGGCGCAGGTGAAGTCGGCGGTGCTGCTCGCCGGGCTCAACGCACCCGGCGTCACCACGGTGGTCGAGGCCGCCGCGACCCGCGACCACACCGAGCGGATGCTGCGTCTCTTCGGCGCCCATGTCGAGGTCGAGGCGATCGGCCCCGGCGGCCACGGCCGGCGCATCGCGCTCACCGGCCAGCCGACCCTGAAGGCCACCGACGTGGTGGTGCCGGCCGATCCGTCCTCGGCCGCCTTCGCGCTCGTCGCCGGCCTCGTGGTGCCGGGCTCCGAGGTGGTGATCGAGGGGGTGATGATGAATCCCCTGCGCACCGGCCTCCTCACCACGCTCATCGAGATGGGCGGCGACATCGAGCGGCTGAACGGGCGCGAGGAGGGCGGCGAGACCGTCGCCGACCTGCGGGTGCGCCACAGCCGGCTCACGGGCGTGACGGTGCCGCCCGAGCGGGCGCCGGCGATGATCGACGAGTACCCGGTGCTCGCGGTGGCGGCTTCCTGCGCGCACGGCACCACCCGGATGCAGGGCCTGCACGAATTGCGGGTGAAGGAATCCGACCGCCTCGCCGCGGTGGCGGCGGGGCTGAGGGTCAACGGCGTTTCTCACGTCGTCGAGGGCGACGACCTGATCGTCCACGGCGACGGCGCTGCCCCGCAGGGCGGCGGCACGGTCGAGACCCATCTCGACCACCGCATCGCCATGGCGTTCCTGGTCCTGGGCCTGGTCGCCCGCCGGCCGGTGACGGTCGACGACGGCGCGATGATCGCGACGAGCTACCCCGCCTTCCTCGCCGACATGCGGGCGCTCGGCGCACGCCTCGACGCATGAGGGCGCCGATGATCATCGCGATCGACGGGCCGGCGGCCTCCGGCAAGGGGACGCTGGCCAAGCGCCTGGCGCAGCATTACCGCCTGCCCCACCTCGATACCGGCCTGCTCTACCGGGCCGTGGCGCTGACGCTCCTCGACGCGGAGCGGGACCTCGCCGACGCGGCCGCGGCTGAGGCCGCCGCGCAGGCGCTCCAGCCGGCCTTCCTCGCCGATCCGCGCCTGCGCGGCAGCGCCATGGGCGAGGCGGCCTCGATCGTCTCGGCGCAACCGGCGGTGCGCGCCGCGCTCCTCGACTGGCAGCGCCGCTTCGCCGGCTCGGCCGAGGGCGCCGTGCTCGACGGGCGCGACATCGGCACCGTGGTCTGCCCGGACGCCGCCGTGAAGCTGTTCGTCACCGCCTCGGCGGAAGAGCGCGCCCGGCGCCGCCACCGCGAGCTCGACGGCCGCGGCGATCCGGTTCCCTACGAGGCGGTGCTGGCCGACATCCTGCGCCGCGACGCCCGCGACGCCGACCGCGACGCCGCCCCCTTGCGGGTGGCGGAGGACGCGGTGGTGCTCGACACCACGGCGCTCGACGCCGACGCCGCCTTCCGGGCCGCCACCGACGTGGTCGAGGGGCGGGGCGGCGCGAGGGACTGACCGCCGGGGCACGCTTCCTCCATCCCAACCCACGACATCGTCCTGAGATGATTCGTTTTTCCCCTTGATCCGTTCGAACAAAGATAAAGCTCGGCTCCCCTCTCCCGAGTGGGAGAGGGGAGCCCGCGCTTTATTGAATCTGCATCAGGTCACGCAGAAGCCGTATCAGTCGAACATCGGTCACCTGACACCCCTCCGCCACGAAGCCGTGGCAGATCGTTCTCGACATCGCGCGCGATCCGCCGCGCCCTCCACTTCGGACACCCGCCTCCCATGATCCGCCTCGACAAGATCGCCAAGCAGAACGGCAACCAGCTCCTCTTCATCGAGGCCTCGGCGGCGTTGCAGCGCGGCGAGAAGGTCGGGCTCGTCGGCCCCAACGGCGCCGGCAAGACGACGCTGTTCCGGATGATCACCGGCGAGGAGCAGCCCGACGAGGGCCAGGTCTCGTCCGATCGCGGCATCACGATCGGGTATTTCAGCCAGGACGTCGGCGAGATGGCCGGCCGCAGCGTTCTCTCCGAGGTGATGGACGGCGCCGGCCCGGTGAGCGAGATCGCGACCGAGCTGCGCGAGATCGAGACGGCGCTCGCCGATCCCGACCGGGCCGACGAGATGGAGGCGCTGGTCGAGCGCTACGGCGAGGTGCAGGGGCGGTTCGAGGAACTGGGCGGCTACGCGCTCGAGGGCCGGGCGCACGAGGTGCTGGCGGGCCTCAGCTTTTCGCCCGAGATGATCGAGGGCGATGTCGGCGCCCTGTCGGGCGGCTGGAAGATGCGCGTCGCGCTCGCCCGCATCCTGCTCATGAACCCCGACGTGATGCTGCTCGACGAGCCGAGCAACCACCTCGACATCGAGAGCCTGATCTGGCTCGAGGACTTCCTCCGGGGCTTCGACGGCGCGCTGCTGATGACCTCGCACGACCGGGCGTTCATGAACCGGATCGTCGGCAAGATCATCGAGATCGACGCCGGCTCGCTCACGACCTATTCGGGCGACTACGCCTTCTACGAGCAGCAGCGGGCGCAGAACGAGGCGCAGCAGCAGGCGCAGTTCGAGCGCCAGCAGGCGATGCTGGCGAAGGAGATCAAGTTCATCGAGCGCTTCAAGGCGCGCGCCTCGCACGCCGCCCAGGTGCAGAGCCGGGTGAAGAAGCTCGACAAGATCGAGCGCGTCGAGCCGCCGCGCCGCCGCCAGAGCGTCGCCTTCGACTTCCCCGCAGCACCCCGCTCGGGCGACGACGTGATCAGCCTGAAATCGGTGCGCAAGAGCTACGGCAGCCGCACGATCTATGACGGGCTCGATTTCGGCATCCGCCGCAAGGAGCGCTGGTGCGTGATGGGCGTCAACGGCGCCGGCAAGTCGACCCTGCTCAAGCTCGCCACCGGCACCACCGCGCCGGATGCCGGCTCCGTCACGATCGGAGCCAGCGTCAAGCTCGGCTACTTCGCCCAGCACGCGATGGACATCCTCGACGGCGAGCGCACGGTGTTCGAGTTCCTGGAGGATTCTTTCCCGCAGGCCGGCCAGGGCTCGCTGCGGACCCTCGCCGGCTGCTTCGGCTTCTCGGGCGACGACGTCGAGAAGCGCTGCCGGGTGCTCTCGGGCGGCGAGAAGGCGCGGCTCGCCATGGCCCGCATGCTCTACGACCCGCCGAACTTCCTCGTCCTCGACGAGCCGACCAACCACCTCGACGTCGGCACCAAGGACATGCTGATCGCCGCGCTCGCCCAGTACGAGGGCACGATGCTGTTCGTCTCGCACGACCGGCACTTCCTCGCCGCCCTGTCGAACCGGGTGCTGGAGCTGACGCCGGACGGCATCCATCAGTATGGCGGCGGGTATTCGGAATACGTCGAGAAGACCGGGCGGGAGGCGCCGGGCCTGCGGCATTGAGGGGGTGGAGCCGGTTCCGCCTTCAGGGACAGCCCTGAAAGCCACAGGGTCATCCCGGGGCCGCGAAGCGGAGCCCGGGATGACCCTGTGGATGGTCAAGCCGTCGAGAGAGTCGATCCGCCCGAGCACCGATCCACCAGCATCGCCGCCACCGCCTCCGCCGGGACCGGCCGGCTGATGAGGTAGCCCTGCACCTCGGTGCAGCCGGCATCCCGCAGATGCGCCAGCTGCTCCTCGGTCTCGACGCCCTCGGCGGTCGTGGTCATGTCGAGGCTGTCGGCCAGCGTCGTCACCGCCCGCACGATGGCCAGCGCGTCGGGCCGCACCGCGAGGTCGGCCACGAAGGCGCGGTCGATCTTGATCTTGTCGAACGGGAAGGCCCGCAGGTAGCCGAGCGACGAGTAGCCGGTGCCGAAATCGTCCATGGCGATCCGCACGCCGAGCCGTTTCAGGCGGTGCAGGATGGCGAGCGTCGAGGCGTTGTCCTGCAGCAGCACCCCCTCGGTGATCTCGAGTTCGAGCCGATGGGGATCGAGCCCCGCGTCGCGCAGGGCCGCGATCACGGTGGCGTCGATGTCACCGGTGCGGAACTGCACCGGCGAGAGGTTGACCGAGACCCGGAGGGCTTGCGGCCAGCGCGCCGCCTCGCGGCAGGCCTGGCGCAGGACCCACTCGCCGAGCGGCACGATCATGCCGGTCTCCTCGGCGATCGGCACGAAGGCGGCGGGGCTGACCACGCCGCGGACCGGGTGGTGCCAGCGCACCAGCGCCTCGAATCCGGCGATCCGGTTGGTCGCGAGGTCGAGGAACGGCTGGAACGCCAGGGCGAATTGCTGCTCGGCGAGCGCCGCCCGCAGGTCGAGCTCGACGCTGCGCCGGGTCTGGATCGCCACGTCCATCGCGGGCTCGAAGAAGCGGTGGACGCCTCTCCCTTCGGCCTTCGCGCGGTAGAGCGCCATGTCGGCGGCCCGCAGCAGGCCCTCGGGATCCTGCCCGTCGGTCGGGGTGAGCGCGATCCCGATGCTGAGGCCGACCGCGACGCGCTGGCCGTCGATCTCGTAGTCGCGCCCGACCGCCTCGATCAGCCGGCCGGCGAGGCGTCCGGCGCGGAAGCGCGAGGTCGGCCGCAGGACCAGCGCGAACTCGTCGCCGCCGAGGCGGGCCAGGGTCGCGAGGCCGGCCTCGTTGCGGATCGCCGCGGCGAGCCGGGCGGTCACCTCGCGCAGCAGCTTGTCGCCGACCGCGTGGCCGAGGGTGTCGTTGACGGTCTTGAACCGGTCGAGGTCGAGGCACAGGACCGCCGTGGCGCCGCCCGAGGCCGGCGCCTGCGCCAGAGCCTCGGCCAGGCCCTCGTGCAGCAGGGCCCGGTTGGGCAGGCCGGTCAGCGCGTCGTGGCGCGCCATGTGGACGATCTGCGCCTCGGCGCGCTTGGCGGCGGTGACGTCCTCGTGCACCGTGACGAAGCCGCCCTCCGGGGTCGGCGCGTAGGTGACGGCGATGACCCGTCCGTCGCTCAGCGTCTGGTCGAGCCGGTAGCGGGCGCGGGTGGCCAGCCGCTCGCTGACCTGGAGCCAGGCCTCCTCGGGCCGCAGGCCCGGGAAGTTGCCGGCCTCGGTGCGGCGGTGGATCAGCTCTTCGGCGGTGATGCCCGGATGCACCGTCTCGGGCGACAGGCCGTAAAGGTCGAGGAACTGCCGGTTGACCACCGTGACCCGGTGTTCGGCGTCGAACAGGACGAGGCCGTGCGACATGTGGGCGAGGGCATGGTCGAGCCAGCGGTTCTGCTCGGCCAGGCGCGCATCGGCCCGCGCCCGGTCGGTCGCGTCCTCGTGCACCACCAGGGTGCCGCCGTCCGGCAGCGGCGCGATCGTGGTCTTGAGCAGGACGCCGTTCGGCAGGTGCCGCTCGCGCTGGAGCCGGACCCGCTGCGCGATGCGCGCGGACGCGTAGTCCCAGGCCTCGTCGGGATTCAGATGCGGGTAGTTGCCCGCGCCGGCGCTGGTGCGGATCATGCGCTCCAGCGGCGTACCGGGGCGCAGCAGCTCCTGCGGCAGCCCGAAGATGTCGCGGAGCCGCGCGTTATGGGCGGTCAGCCGCAGGTCGGCATCGAACAGGCTGACGCCGAGGGGCAGGTTCTCCACCACCGCCTCGAAGCGTCGCGACTGCTCATCGAACCGTCGCGACTGCTCCTCGCAGCGTTGCGCCTGTTCGCGCTCCGCCACGGCCGGCCCGGACAGCTCGGCCCCGAGCCCGCGCCACCCGGTGACGGTCCCGTCCGCGGCGAGCAGCGGCGCCCCGCCGAACCGGAACCAGCGGGTCCGGCCGTCCCGGTGCCGGTGCGGCCGGATCACGTCCCGGAACGGGATCGGGCTCCGGAGCGGCGCGTCGTCGTCCGGGTCGCCGTCGAGCCCCGGCCAGGGGCGCCCGAGCGGCTCGGCCGCGCCGGTCAGCGCCGCGTAGCGCCCGCGCACCCTCGTCAGCCGCAAGCCCGCGTCGGTCTCCCAGACCCAGTCGGCGGCGAGGATGTCGAGATCGAGATCGTCGGGCAGCATCACGCGGTCTTCTACGGGCGTCCCCTTGGGTCTCACAAAATCGCTGCGATTTCCTTTCTCGGATTGTATCCGCGGGTTCCTGCTACCTGTGGGTCGGGGACCGGCGGCCCTCGACACGGTGCGAAGCGTCTCCCGGTCCGAATGGCACCTGGAACCAGTCGCGCTTGGCGAACCAGATCCGCCGCCTCACGTCCCCCGCGGCTTCGCCCGCCGGGTCGGCGGGGCGGTGGTCGGGTCCTCGGGCCAGGGATGGCGGGGATACTGGCCGCGCATGTCGGCGCGCACCGCCGCCCAGGAGCCGCGCCAGAAGCCCGGCAGGTCGCGGGTGATCTGGATCGGGCGCTGGGCCGGCGAGAGCAGGTGCAGCACCAGGGGCACGCGGCCGCCGCCGATGGTCGGGTGGCGGGTAAGCCCGAACAGCTCCTGCACCCGGACCGCCAAAGCCGGCCCGCCCTCGGCGGCGTAGTCGACCGGGATGCGCGAGCCCGTCGGCACCTCGAGATGGGTGGGCGCCTCGGCGTCGAGCCGGGCGCGCAAGGACCACGGCACGAGATCGTGCAGGGCGTCCGAGAGCCGGTCGGCGCCGATCTCGTCGAGGCGGGTGAGGCCCGAGAGATGGGGGCCGAGCCAGTCGGGCAGGGTCTCGGCGAGGTGGGCATCCGACAGGTCGGGCCATGGCTCCCCCTCGGCGGAGCGGAGGAACATCACCCGCTCGCGCCATTGCTGCGCCGCCTTCGACCAGGGCAGGGCGCCGATTCCGAGCGCGGCGAGGCCGCGGGCCAGGATCGCGGCGCTGCCCTCGTCGGGCGGGACCGGCAGGATCCGCTCGGCCAGCGCGACCGCGCCGAGGCGGCGTTGCGCACGGGCGCGCAGGGCGCGCGCCTCGGGATCGAACTCGATCCGGGTGCGGGCCTCGATCCGGTCGGGAAACAGCGCCTCGATGGCCGGGAGCGCGATCGGCGCCGCCGCCAGGATGCGCGCGGCCGAGGCCTTGCCGACGATCTCGGCCACCGCCAGGAACGGCTCGCGGGCGAGGCCCGCGGCGGGGTCGAGGGCGGCGCCGCGGCCGTTGGCGAGGACGTACTCGCCGGGCCGGCCGCGGGCCCGGGCGATCCGGTCCGGGTAGGCGAGCGCGAGCAGCGTGCCGGTCTCGGGCGCCTCGCCGCCCGCCGGCGCGACCATGCCCGTCGCCAGTTTCGCCCAGCCGGCGGCGAGGCGGCGCATGTCCTCGGCCCTCCCTGAACGGTCGCGGCGCCAGCGCTCGACCCGCTCGGTCAGGTCCACGGCGTCACCGCCGAGGCCGCGCTCCACCAGCACGGCGGCGAGGTCGGCCGCGTCCCGCGCCGCCGCGCGGCTGCGCTCGGCGGCGCTCACCACCATGCGGGCGAGGCGCGGCGGCAGGGGGAGGGCCCGGAGAGCCCGGCCGGCCGCGGTCAGGCGGCCGTCGCCGTCGAGAGCGTCGAGGCCGGCGAGCAGCGCGCGGGCTTCCGCCAGCGCCGGAGCCGGGGGCGGGTCGAGGAAGGGCAGGGTCGTCGGGTCGGCCACACCCCAGGCGGCGCAGTCGAGCACCAGCCCGGCGAGGTCGGCGGCCAGGATCTCGGGCCGGGTGAAGGGCTCCAGCGCGCCCGTCGCCGCCTCGGCCCACAGCCGGTAGCAGACACCGGGTTGCGTGCGGCCGGCGCGGCCCCGGCGCTGGTCGACGGAGGCGCGGGAGGCGCGCTGGGTAACGAGGCGGGTCAAGCCCAGATCCGGCTCGTAGACCGGCACCCGGGCGAGGCCCGAATCGACCACCACCCGCACGCCTTCGATGGTGAGCGAGGTCTCGGCGATGGAGGTGGCGAGCACGACCTTGCGCCGTCCCGCCGGGCTCGGCCGCACCGCCCGGTCCTGCTCGGCCCGGTCGAGGGCGCCGTAGAGCGGGGCGAGGTCGACATCCGCGACGTCGGCGAGGCGCTCGCGCAGGCGCTCCTCGGTGCGGCGGATCTCGGCCTGGCCCGGCAGGAACGCGAGGACCGAGCCGGGCTCCGCCCGGAGCGCCCGCATCACCGCGTCGGTCACCGCGTCCTCGATGCGCTCGCGCGGGTCGCGGTCGAGATGGCGGGTCTCGACCGGGAAGGCCCGGCCCTCCGAGACGATCACCGGCGCGTCGCCCATCAGCGCGGCGACTCGGGCGCCGTCGATCGTCGCCGACATCGCCAGGAGGCGCAGGTCCTCGCGCAGGGCCCCTTGCGCGTCGAGCGCCAACGCGAGACCGAGATCGGCGTCGAGGGAGCGCTCGTGGAACTCGTCGAACAGAACCGCGGCGACGCCGTCGAGCTCGGGATCGTCGAGGATCATGCGGGCGAACACGCCCTCGGTGACGACCTCGATCCGGGTGCGGGCCGAGACCTTGGAGCCGAGGCGCACCCGGAGGCCCACCGTCTCGCCGACCGCTTGCCCCAAGGTCGCGGCCATGCGCTCGGCCGCCGCCCGGGCGGCGAGGCGGCGCGGCTCCAGGAGGATGATCCGGCGGTCGCCGCGCCAGGGCGCCTCCAAGAGGGCGAGCGGCACCCGGGTGGTCTTGCCGGCGCCAGGCGGGGCCACCAGCACCGCGTTGGGCCGGCCGGCGGGCTCCGCCAGGGCGGTGGCGAGGTCGCCGAGGACGGCTTCGATCGGCAGGGAGGGAACGGCGCGCATGGGCGCCGGGATGGCGGAGGCGTGCCGAGGGCGCAAGCCCGGACCGGAGGCCGGCAGGCCCTACGCAGCCTCTGCGGAATTTTTCCCGATGATTTCCGGTGTCGCAGCGGAACCGCGCGGGGGGCGGGAGATTGACGGTTGGGTTGGCCGAGGGGGCCACCGGCTGGAGAATATCGCGATGAAGTCCCTGACCCTGGCGCTGGCGGCGAGCGTTCTACTGGGCGGTCTCGCCATGACCCCGGCCTCGGCCGCCGTGACCGGCCCGGCCCCGGCCGTCGCCGGCGCGGAGTCGACGGTCGAGCACGTCGCCATGCGCCGCCACCACCATTATCACCGCATGAAGCGCCACGACCGCCACATGCGCCGCCATATGCGCCGCAACAACATGCGCGCCGGCGACCCGAACGCCCGCAACCCGTCGCGCCCGGGCTTCCAGCAGCAGCTCGGCAACACCACGGGCGGCCCGCGTTACTGAGCGGCATGGCGGGCGCGCGACGCCGCGCGCCCGTAACGGCGTTGTCGCCATCGGGATGCGACCGGGGACTTGCAAGACGGGACTTGCAAGACGGGACTTGCGCGCGACACCGCGCTGGGCGAGGGGAGCCGGACAGGCTTCCCTCGATCGTTTGAGAGCCCACCCGTGACCGCTTCCTTCCCGCGCGGGCCCGCCCGCCGATGAGCCTCGCTTCCGTCAAGGCCGACCTCGCCGCGCGCGCCCCCGATCTTACCGTGCTCGAGACCGAGGCGAGTTCCGCCACCGTGGCGCTCGCCGCGGCCGCCCACGGCGTCGAGCCCGCCCGCATCGCCAAGACCCTGTCCCTGCGCCTCGGCGAGCGCGTGGTGCTGCTGGTGGCGCGCGGGGACGCCCGCCTCGACAACCGCAAGGCCAAGGCTGCCTTCGGGGCCAAGCCCCGGATGCTCGGGGCGGAGGAGGTCGAAGCGATCACCGGCCATCCGGTCGGCGGGGTCTGCCCGTTCGGCCTCGCCACGCCGCTTCCGGTCTATTGCGACGTCAGCCTCAAGGCCTTCGACGAGGTCGTGCCGGCGGCGGGCTCCCCCAACAGCGCCGTGCGCATCACGCCCGAGCGCATGGCCGCGCTGACGGGGGCCGAGTGGATCGACGTCTGCCAGCCGCCCGAGGCGTGAGCGGGAATCCATTCAGGCGAAAACACTGGCGGCTGTGGATCCGGCGTCATCGACATTCGGGGCTCCCGCGACCTAGCTGTCACGGAGCCTTCAAGCGGCCGGGCCACAAGGCCCCTCCGTCGCGTCACCGTCGTCCGAGACCGCCCTTGATCTTCGTCCATCAGCCGAACGCCTGCGCCAGCACCGGTCAGCCGCTCCTGGAGCGGCGCCTGCTCGAGATGTCGGAGCCGATCCCGCCGGACGCGCTCTGGATCGACCTGATCGATCCGACCCGCCAGGAAGACCACAAGGTCGAGGCTTTCCTCGGCATCTCGATCCCGACCCGGGAGGAGATGCAGGACATCGAACCCTCGGAGCTGCTCTACGTCGAGAACGGCGCCCGCTACATGACCGGGCGGCTCCTGTGCAAGGTCGACACCGACGACGCCCGGCTCACCGGTGTCACCTTCATCCTGCGCGACAACAAGCTCGCCACGGTGCGCTACGACGATCCGCAGGCGTTCCGGATGTTCGTGCACCGGGCAGCGCGCCCGGCCGGGGTGATGCTGACCGGCGAGGCGATCCTCGCCGGCCTGATCGAGACCGTGATCGACCGCGCCGCCGACGTGCTCCAGCTCCAGGGCGAGCGGATCGACAGGCTCTCGCGCTTGATCTTCGCCGAGCATTCCGACCCGAGCGCCCGCAACGCCGAATTGCAGGACACCCTGCGGGCGCTCGGGCGCCACAACGAGCTCCTGTCGCAGCAGCGCGAGAGCCTGGTCTCGGTCGAGCGCATCCTGCTCTCGCTCTCGGCGAGCTACCGCGCCAGCAAGGCGCCGCGCGAGATCCGCGAGGAGGTCCGCTCGACCCTGCGCGACCTCCAGTCGCTGGAGGAGCATGCGAGCTTCCTCTCGGGCAAGATCCAGTTCCTGCTCGACGCCACCCTCGGCCTCGTCAACCTCGAGCAGAACAACATCATCAAGCTGTTCTCGGTCATGGCGGTGGTGTTCATGCCGCCGACCCTGATCGCCTCGATGTACGGCATGAACTTCAAGGTGATGCCGGAGCTCGACTGGGGCTTTGGCTACCCGATGGCGGTGGTGATGATGGTGGTGGCGGCGATCCTGCCCTATGCCTTCTTCCGCTGGAAGCGCTGGCTGTAGGGGGTTTTCGGGGCATGTGCGGCCGCTTCTTCGTCACCTCGTCGCCCGAGAGCTTCCGGGAGTTCTACGGGTACGCCGAGCAGCCGAACTTCCCGGCCCGCCACAACGTGGCGCCAACCCAGCCGGTGGCGGTGGTGACCTCCGAGCACGGGCGGCGGCGCTTCGTGCTGATGCGCTGGGGCTTCCTGCCGGCCTGGGTCAAGGACCCGGACGAGTTTCCCCTCGTGATCAACGCCCGGATCGAGACCGCGATCGAGAAGCCGAGCTTTCGCAATGCCCTGCGCTACCGGCGCTGTATCTTTCTCGCCGACGGCTTCTACGAGTGGCGCCGCGGCGGTCCCCGCGGCCAGGCGCCCTACGCGATCCGCCGCGCCGACGGCCGGCCGATGGCGCTCGCCGGCCTGTGGGAGACCTGGAGCAGCCGCGACGGCTCGGAGATCGACACCGCGGCGATCGTCACCTGCGGCGCCAACGGGCTGCTCGCCGGCATCCACGAACGCATGCCGGCGATCCTGTCGCCGGAGGCGGTCGACCAATGGCTCGACCTGCGGGACGTCGATGCCGGGCGGGCGAGCGGCCTGTGCCGGCCGGCGCCGGAGGAGTGGCTGGAGTTGGGGCCGGCGAGCCGGCGGGTGAACGACGTGCGGAACGACGAGGCCGGGCTGCTGCGGCCGGACGAGGACGCGCCGGCGCCGCCACCGCCGGAGCGGAGGACGGAGGCGCAGAGGTCGTTGTTTTGATCGATGACTCGGTCGAAAATTGCACCGACCATCGAAAGTAGAGCGCGTCCCCTCTCCCGTGTGGGAGAGGGGTTAGGGGTGAGGGTGGCGCGCTTCCGCAGTAAAGCGCGAGCCGTCGTGCTGGCAGCGGAACAGTTCAGTTCTCCTGCGGCACCGTCTCCACCCTCGCGCGATCTTCGATCGCCCCCACCCCTCTCCCACACCGTGCAGCGATACCGGGCAAGGATCTCTGGCAAGCCCGGCATCGCCTGGAGAGGGCATCCAGCGATCACCTTGTATTGTGTTAATTGAAGAGAAACCGGTCTTATTCCGCCGGCGGCCGGGCGCTCTCCCGGAACGGATGCGCCGGATACGTCCCGATGATCCGGAACGCGCTCGAGAAATACGCCAGCTCGTCGAGCGCCCGGCGCAAGGCGGGCTCCTCCGGATGGCCGTCGACCTCGGCGTAGAACTGGGTCGCGGTGAACTGCCCCTCGACCATGTAGCTCTCGAGCTTGGTCATGTTGACGCCGTTCGTCGCGAAGCCCCCGAGCGCCTTGTAGAGCGCGGCCGGGATGTTGCGGACCCGGAAGATGAAGCTCGTCACCGTCGGGCCGTCACCCACCGGCGGCAGGACCGGCTCGCGGGAGAGCACCACGAAGCGGGTCGTGTTGTGCGCCTCGTCCTCGACGTCCTCCTCCAGGATCGAGAGGCCGTAGATCTCGCCGGCGAGCCGCGGCGAGAGCGAGGCGCGGGTGCGGTCGCCGGATTCGGCGACCTGGCGGGCGGCGCCGGCGGTGTCGGGGGCGACCACCGCCTTGATGCCGAGGCGCCGGATGATCTTGCGGCACTGCCCGAGCGCGTGGACGTGGCTGTGCACGGTGCGGATCTCGTCGAGCCGCACGCCCGGCAGGGCCATGAGCTGGAAGTGGATCGGCAGGAACTGCTCGCCGACGATGTGCAGGCCCGACGCCGGCAGCATGTGGTGGATGTCGGCGACGCGGCCGGCGATCGAGTTCTCGATCGGGATCATGCCCAAAGCCGCCGAGCCGTCCTGCACCGCCGTCAGCGCGTCCTCGAAGGTGGCGCAGGGGAGCGGCGTCCAGTCCGGATAGGCCTCCTGGATGATGATGTGCGAGTTGGCACCGGGCTCGCCCTGGTAGGAGATCTGTCGGTTCATCGTCGCGGCTTTCGGAAATCGTCAGTTCAGGCGCCGGGCGGCCAGGATGGCGCGGGCGCGCTCGAGGTCGTGCGGCGTGTCGACGCCGAGCGGCACGTCGTCGACCACCACCGCGTCGATCCGCATCCCGGCCTCGAGTGCGCGCAACTGCTCCAGCTTCTCGCGCTGCTCCAGCGGGCTCGGCGGCAGGGAGACGAAGCGGGCGAGCGCCCGGCGGCGATAGGCGTAGAGACCGATATGGTGGAGGAGCGGGCCATCGCCGTACGGCGCGGTGGCGCGGGTGAAGTAGAGCGCCCTCAGGCGACGCGGCGCGATCTCGGAGCCGACCAGCTTGACGACGCTGGGCTCGGTCCGCTCCTCGGGCCGGGTGATGACGGCGCAGAGCGTCGCGATGTCGACCGCCCGGTCGGCGAGCGGCGCGACCGAGGCGGCGATGGCGGCGGGATCGATCGTCGGCAGGTCGCCCTGCACGTTCACCACCACGTCGTGGCGCCCCTCCGGGTCGATCACCTCCAGCGCCTCGGCCAGGCGGTCGGAGCCGGACGGGTGGTCGGGCCGGGTCATCACCGCGAGGCCCCCCGCCGCCTCGACCGCCTGCACGATCGCGTCCGTGTCGGTGCAGACCACCACCGGGCCGATGCCGGCCTCCACGGCGCGACGCCAGACATGCACGATCATCGGCGCGCCGGCGATGTCGGCCAGCGGCTTCTCGGGCAGGCGGGTGGCGGCGAGGCGGGCGGGGATCAGGACGAGGGGGTCGGACATGCGGCGATTCGGGTCTGTGCGGGACTTGAAGCCTGTGCGGGGCTCGAAGCCTGTGGATGACGGGAGGCCCGGCAAGCCGCGGCTCTTAGCAGCGCCGGCCCGGCTTGTCATGGCGGGCCACTCATGGCGGGAGACCCGCCCGCGACCGTGGCGCCGTCCACACGCCCGCGCTCTGCGACGAACCGACGAGGTTTAGAGCCATTGTCAACCGCGCCGCAGAACGGCTAAGCACCGGCGGACCTTCACTGCGGCGTGGCGCCGGGCCGCGCCTCGCATCGCCCCTGCTCACCGGAGCATCGGAGCTGCCGAGACATGGATTCCTTCGAGCTTAACAAGATCGCCGGCGCAGTGCTCGGCGCCCTGCTCCTCGCGATGGGGACGGGGTTCCTGGCCGAGCTGATCTACAAGCCGAAGCCGGCGGGTGATCGCGGCTACGCGCTGCCGGCCGCCGAGGAGAATGCCGGCGCCGCGGCGCCCGCCGCCGCCAAGGAGGAGCCGCTGCCCGTGCGCCTCGCCAGCGCCGACGCCGCCAAGGGCCAGGCCGCTGCCAAGAAGTGCATGGCCTGCCACAGCTTCGAGAAGGGCGGCCCGAACAAGGTCGGCCCCGACCTCTACGGCGTCGTCGAGCGCCCGAAGGGCAGCCACGAGGGCTTCAACTACTCCGCGGCCATGAAGGCCAAGGGTGGCAACTGGACCTACGAGGACCTCGACCACTTCCTCCACGGCCCGAAGCAGTTCGTCCAGGGCACCATCATGGCCTTCGCGGGCGTGCCCTCGGGCGCCGAGCGGGCCGACATCCTGGCCTACCTCAAGACCCTCTCCGACAAGCCGGTCGACTTCCCGAAGCCCTGAGGGGCTTTGCAAGGACGGCGTGACGACCAGGCCGGGCGAGAGCCCGGCCTTTTTGCGTCAATGGCCCTGCGCCGACGCGCCCGGGTTGGCGGAGCCGCCCCCCGCGACCTAGAACGGGGGGAGACCTGTCCCAGCCGGAGGATCGCCCCGCGTGATCGCACGCCCCCTCACTCGCCGCGCCGCCCTCGCCGTCCTGAGTCTCGCCGCCGTCCCGGCCGGGGCCCGCGCGCAGGGCGCTCCCTCAGCCGGCAGCAATGCGGCGTCCCCCGACGGGGGTTGGCGCCACGGCCTGTCGCTCCTCGGCGAGCCGAAATACCCGGCGGGCTTCACGCATTTCGACTATGCCGACCCGAACGCCCCGAAGGGCGGCCTGGTGCGGTTCGGCTCGCAGGGCTCGTTCGACAATTTCAACATGATCGTCGCCGGGGTGAAGGGCGACCTCGAGAGCCAGATCCCGCTGATCTACGACACCCTGCTGGCCCAGGCGCAGGACGAGGCCTCGACCTATTACGGCCTGCTCGCCGACGGGGTGCGACCGGACGACGACCTCGGCAGCGTGGTCTACCGCCTGCGGCTGGAAGCGCGCTGGCACGACGGGAAGCCGGTGACGCCGGACGACGTGGTGTTCTCCTTCCAGGTGCTGAAGGAGAACAGCCCGCAATACGCCGCCTACTACCACAACGTGACGAAGGCCGAGGTGACCGGCCCGCGCGAGGTGCGCTTCACCTTCTCGGAGAAGGGCAACCGCGAGTTGCCCCAGATCGTCGGCCAGCTGCCGGTGCTGCCGAAGCACTGGTGGGAGGGCAAGGACGCGTCAGGCAAGACCCGCAACCCGACCGAGACGACGCTCGAGATCCCGCTCGGCTCCGGGCCCTATCGCCTCGCCCGGTTCGAGGCCGGCCGTACCGCGACCTACGAGCGGGTGCCGGATTACTGGGGCCGCGATCTCGCCGTGAACCGCGGCGCCAACAATTTCGACACCCAGCGCGCCGAGTATTTTCGCGATGCGACGGTGATGATCGAGGCGTTCAAGGCCGACCAGTTCGACTGGCGCACCGAGAACATCGCCCGCAACTGGGCCACCGCCTATGACGGCTTCCCGGCCGTGCGCGAGGGCCGGATCGTCAAGGAGGAGTTCCCGCAGGCCGGCATGGGCATCATGCAGGCCTTCACCCTCAACCTGCGGCGGAAGAAATTCGCCGACGCGCGAGTGCGCCGGGCCTTCAACCTCGCCTTCGACTTCGAGGAGATGAACCGCACCCTGTTCTACGGGCTCTACAAGCGGGTCGATTCGTACTTCTTCGGCACCGAGCTCGCCTCGTCGGGTCTGCCGGAGGGGCGCGAGCGGGCGATCCTGGAGAGCCTCAAGGACAAGGTGCCGGCATCGGTCTTCACCACGCCCTACAAGAACCCGGTCAACGGCTCGCCCGAGGCGGTGCGCGCCAACCTCCGGGAGGCGGTGCGCCTGTTCCAGGAGGCGGGCTACGAGATCCGCGGCAACCAGATGGTCGAGAAGGCGACCGGCCAGCCCTTCACGGTCGAGTTTTTAGGCTACGACAACTCGGCCGAGCGGGTCGTGCTGCCCTACCGCGCGGCGCTCGAGCGCATCGGCCTCAAGGTGTCGCTGCGGGTGGTCGATCCGGCCCAGTACCAGAACCTCTCGCGCAGCTTCGACTTCGATGCGCTGGCGCTCAGCAACTGGGCGCAATCGCTCTCGCCGGGCAACGAGCAGCGCGATTGCTGGGGCTCGGCCGCCGCCGACCGGCCGGGCTCGCGCAACCTCGCGGGCATCAAGGATGCCGGCATCGACGCGCTCATCGACAAGGTGATCTACGCCGCCGACCGCGAGGAGCTGGTGGCGGCGACGCGGGCGCTGGACCGGGTGCTCCTCGCCCACGACTACGTCGTGCCGCAATGGTCCTCGAACGTGTCGCGGACCCTGCGCTGGAACCGCTTCGGCCATCCGGCGACCCTGCCGAAATACGGCGCCTCCGGCTTCCCGACGACCTGGTGGTACGATTCCACCCTGGCCGCCAAGACCGGGGCGGCGCGGTGATGCGCCGGCGCAGCTTCCTCGCCGGGAGCGGGGCGGCGCTCCTCGCCGCCCGCGTCCCGGCTCTCGCGCAGCAGGGGCCTGAGCGCCACGGCCTGTCGAGCTTCGGCGACCTGAAATACCCCGCGGGCTTCCCGCGCTTCGACTACGTCGATCCGCTCGCGCCGAAGGGCGGCACCTTCTCGGCGCAGCTCTCCGCCACCAGCGGCAACCAGGCCTTCGAGACCTTCAACACCCTCAACATCTACGTGCTGAAGGGCGACGGCGCCGCCGGCATGGACCTGACCTTCGACAGCCTGATGGTCCGGGCCCTCGACGAGCCGGACGCGGTCTACGGCCTCGTCGCCCGCAGCGTGACGGTGAGCGACGACGGGCTGACCTACCGCTTCGCCCTGCGGCCCCAGGCCCGCTTCCACGACGGCTCGCGGCTCACCGCCCGCGACGTCGCCTTCTCGATCACGACGCTGAAGGAGAAGGGCCATCCGCGCATCGCTGCCGTGCTGCGCGACGTCGCGAGCGCGAGCGCGGAGGGCGACGATGCGGTTCTGGTGCGCTTCGCCCCCGGCCGCAGCCGAGACCTGCCATTGATCGTCGCCGACCTGCCGATCTTCTCCGAAGCCTATTACCGCACCCGCGACTTCGAGGCCTCGACCCTGGAGCCACCGCTCGGCTCCGGACCCTACCGGGTGGCGCGGTTCGAGGTCGGCCGCTTCATCGCCTTCGAGCGCGTGGCCGATTACTGGGGCGCCGACCTGCCGGTCACCATCGGCCACAACAACTTTTCCGAGATCCGCTACGAGTATTTTCGCGACCGCGACGTGGCGTTCGAGGCGTTCAAGGCCGGCACCTTCACCTGGCGTGAGGAATTCACCTCCCGGGTCTGGGCCACGGGCTACGACTTCCCGGCCGCGCAGGAGGGCCGGGTCAGGCGCGAGACGGTGCCGGATGCCACGCCCTCGGGCACGCAGGGCTGGTTCCTCAACACCCGCCGGCCGGTCTTCGGCGATCCGCGCATCCGCGAGGCGATCGGGCTCGCCTTCGACTTCGAGTGGTCGAACCAGAACCTGATGTACGGCGCCTACAAGCGCACCGCCTCGTTCTTCGAGAATTCCGACCTGAAGGCGGAGGGCATGCCGTCGCCTGAGGAACTGGCGCTTCTCGAACCGTTCCGGGGACGGGTGCCCGACGAGGTCTTCTCCGAGCCGTGGTCGCCGCCGCGCTCGGACGGGTCGGGCCAGGACCGGGCGCTCCTGCGCCGGGCCGACACGCTGTTGCGCCAGGCCGGCTGCACCCGCGACGGCGGAGTGATGAAGCTGCCCGACGGCCAGCCGCTCGCCTTCGAGTTCCTGGATTCCTCGCCGGTCTTCCAGCCGCTGCTGCAATCCTACATCAAGAACCTGAGCCTGCTCGGCATCCGGGCCAGCTCGCGCCTCGTCGACGCGGCGCAGTACCAGGCGCGGCTGAAGGATTTCGACTTCGACGTGGTCTCGGCCCGGTTCAGCGGCTCGGTCACCCCGGGGGCGGCCTTGCGCGAGGTCTACGGCAGCCGCGCTGCCAAGGTGCCGGGCTCGCAGAACCTCGCCGGCATCGAGAACCCGGCCGCCGACGCGATGCTCGACCGCATCGCCGACGCCGCCTCGCGGCCGGCGCTCACCACCGCCTGCCGGGCGCTCGACCGGGTGCTGCGCGCCGGGCGCTACTGGGTGCCGATGTGGTACGGCGCCACCCACCGCCTCGCGCTCTGGGACATGTACGGCCGGCCGCGCGAGCTGCCGAAATACGGCCTCGGCGTGCCCGCCCTGTGGTGGCACGACGCCGACAAGGCCCGGAAGATCGGACGGACCTGACACAATGGCCGCTTACATCCTGCGCCGCCTGCTCCTGATGATCCCGACGATCCTCGGGATCATGCTGATCTCCTTCGTGATCGTGCAATTCGCTCCTGGCGGGCCGGTCGAGCGGGTGCTGGCCCAGCTCCAGGGCCAGAACACCGCCATGTCCCGGGTCACCGGCGGCGGCGGCGACCTCGCCGGGCGCGGCGGCACATCGACCGGCGGGGGAGGGGAATCGAATTCCCGCTATCGCGGCGCGCAAGGCCTCGATCCGGCCTTCATCAAGCGCCTGGAGCAGCAATTCGGCTTCGACAAGCCCGCCCCCGAGCGCTTCCTGAAGATGCTGTGGGACTATGCCCGCTTCGATTTCGGCAAGAGCTACTTTCGCGATGTCTCGGTGCTTCAGCTGATCCGCGAGAAGCTGCCGGTCTCGATCAGCCTCGGCCTGTGGATGACGCTGATCTCCTACGCGATCTCGATTCCGCTCGGCATCCGCAAGGCGGTCCGCGACGGCTCGCCCTTCGACGTCTGGACCTCGGGCGTCGTCATCGTCGGCTACGCGATTCCCGGCTTCCTGTTCGCGATCCTCTTGATCGTGCTGTTCGCCGGCGGCTCGTTCCTGCAGGTCTTCCCGCTCCGCGGGCTCACCAGCGAGGGCTGGTCGACCTTCCCGCTGTGGCAGAAGGTGACCGACTACCTCTGGCACATCACGCTGCCGATCATCGCCATGGCGATCGGGGCCTTCGCCACCTCGACCCTGCTCACCAAGAACTCGTTCCTCGACGAGATCCGCAAGCAATACGTGCTGACCGCGCGGATGAAGGGCCTGTCCGAGCGCCAGGTGCTGTACGGCCACGTCTTCCGCAACGCGATGCTGATCGTCGTGGCGGGCTTCCCGGGCGCGTTCATCTCGGCGTTCTTCGCCGGCTCGCTGCTGATCGAGACCATCTTCAGCCTCGACGGGCTGGGCCTGCTCTCGTTCGAATCGATCGTGAACCGCGACTACCCGGTGGTGTTCGCCAACCTGTACATCTTCTCGCTGCTCGGGCTGGTGGTGAACCTGATCTCCGACCTGACCTATAGCTGGATCGACCCCAGGATCGATTTCGAGGCGCGGGCGGCGTGAGGCGGATGCCTGTCGTGGAGATCACGGGCTGACGCCAGTTCGTGACCCTCCGGCCCCTTTCCCGGATCTCCTTCCGCTGTCGCTTCAGTCGTCCGGGAAAGGGAGCGGATAGACGGGGTAAGGCGTCAGCGTTTGCCCAGCCCGCACGACCGGCCCTCTCCGAGGACCGTGTGCGATCATCTCTAAAAGAACGATCTTACCAATCCGCTCACCAGCAGGTTCCATCCGTCGATCAGGATGAAGAACAGCACCTTGAACGGCAGCGAGATCACCGTCGGCGGCAGCATCATCATGCCCATCGACATCACGATCGTCGAGACGATCATGTCGATGACGAGGAAGGGCAGGGCGATGAGGAAGCCGATCTCGAAGCCGCGGCGCAGTTCCGAGATCATGAAGGCCGGGATCAGGATGCGCAGGTCGATCTTCTCGCCCTCCTGAGGCTTCGGGAAGCTGCGGCTGGCGAGGTCCTGGAAGGTCTGGAGGTCCTTCGGCCGCACCTGGGCCGACATGAACTCGCGGAACGGATCGGTGATGCGGGTGAACGCCTCCTCCTCGCTGATCCGGTTCTCCTGCAGCGGCCGCACGCCCTCGCTCCAGGCCCGGTCGAAGGTCGGCGCCATGACGTAGAAGGTCATGAACAGCGACAGGCTGACGAGGAAGAGGTTCGCCGGCGTGCTCTGGAGGCCGAGCCCGGATCGCAGGAACGAGAAGGCGACGGCGAAGCGCGTGAAGCTCGTCACCATCACGAGCAGTCCCGGCGCCAGCGACAGCACCGTGAGCAGGGCGACGAGCTGGAGGATGCGCCCGCTCGCCGCGCCGTTGCCGGGGGGCAGCAGCGCGTCGAGGCCCGGGATGCCGGTGACGCTCCCCGCCGCCCCCTGCGCCAGGGCGGCGCCGGCGGGCAGGAGCAGGAGCGCGAGCGTCCCGAGGACGAGGGCCGTGCACCGCTTCACTGAAACACGCGTCATTGCACCACCAGGGCCTCGACGATCAGCTCGCGGATCGCCCCCTTGGTGCGCAGGGACACGCGCTCGTTGAGGTCCTCGCGCAGGTGCTGGAGGCCGCTCGCGCCCTCGATCTGCGCCGTCGAGAGCGTGCGCAGGTAGGCGATGATGTCGGCCTTGATCTCCGCCACGGTGATGTCCGGGGTCGGCAGGCTGCCGGTCTTGAACACCACCGAGGATTCGAGCCGGATCCACGAATCGGCCGGCTCGGCGAGGTTCGTCACCACCGAGCCGACGCTGCGCAGGGACAGCTCGCCGCTGTAGTTCAGCACCTTGGCGGCCTTCTCGTGCTCCTGCGCCTCGCGGGTCTTCTGGTCGACCGCCTTCTCGACGCTCGTCATCAGGTACATGCCGAGGCCGGCGCCGGTGCCGACCGCCACCAGGGTGCAGAGGGCGAGCGCCCCGATCCAGGCCTTGCCGCCGCCCTTCTTCTTGTCGTCCGTCTTGTCCGCCATCGCGCGCTCCTGGATTCCGCCGTCAGAACGGCGCGACGGTCTCGAAGATCTGCTGGCCGAGGGTCGGCGCCTGCACGTCGGTCAGGCGGCCGCGGCCGCCATAGGAGACCCGGGCCTCGGCGATCTTGTCGTAGTCGATGGTATTCTTGCGCGAGATGTCCCGCGGCCGGACGATGCCGGCGACGTTGAGCACCCGCACCTCGTTGTTGACCCGGATCTCCTGCGACCCGCTGATCAGGAGGTTGCCGTTCGGCAGGGCCTCGGTGACCACGGCGGCCACCGACAGGCTCAACGATTCCTTGCGGTCGATCGTGCCCTGGCCCTTGGTCTCGGTGCCCGAGCGGATGCCGGTATCGGCGGTGGCCGAATCCTTCAGCCCCGAGACGCCGTAGCCGAAATCGAAGCCGAGGCTGGACTTCTGGCTGCGCGAGCGGTCGCTGGCATTGTCGAACTGCGCCTTGTCGTTGATGACGATGCTGACCGTCAGCACGTCGCCGATGTTGCGGGCGCGGGGATCCTGAAAGAGGTCGGCGCTCCCCGGCGACCAGGTCGAGTGGTAGCCGTGCCGGCTCTGCAGCGAGCCGAAGGTCGAGGGCAGGGCCTCGCGCGGGGCGGCGAGCCCGGTGCCGATCGGCGTCAGCACCGGCTGTCGGCCGAGCTCGTCGAGCTTGCTCTGGCAGCCGGCGAGCGCGAGGCCGGCTGCGGTGAGGGTCAGGAGGCGGGCGGCCGGGGCTCTACGGGTCATCACGATCTCTCGTTGTCCTTGCGGCGGCCGGCCTCGGCCATCCGGCGGGCGAGGGCGGCGGCGCGGGAGGCCTCCATCTCGGCGAGCACGGCGCTCGCCGCGCGGGCGTTGAGCTTCACCAGGATCGCCGCCGCGTTGTCCTCGGGCATGTTGGAGAGCTGGAGCGCCGCCGCGTCGGCCTTCATCTTGGCGTAGACCGCGACCACGCTCTCGTCGGCCTTGGCCAAAAACTCCTTGCGGCGCTGGACCACCGCCTCGTACTCGGCGCGCTTCTCCTCGAGGCGGCGGATGCGCTCCTCGACCTGCTTCTCGAGCGCGGCGAGCTGCTCCTTCTGCCACGCGAAGCGGGCGTCCGACGCCGCGTCCGCGATGGTGGCGCAGTAGCCGGTCTTGCCTGGCTCCTTGCCCGACTCGCGGAAATCCTGCGCGGTCGGCTCCTTCGGGGCGTCCCGGGCGGCGATGGCGCGCATCGCCGCGTCCTTCGCCGGGTCGCTCGCCGCCCCGCCATGGCCGTCGCCGGCGGCGAAGGCCGGGCCGGCCAGCGCCAGGAGGAGGGCTGTCACGACGAACCGGGTCATTGGACGACGAGCTCCGCCTGGAGGGCACCGGCGGTCTTCACCGCCTGGAGGATCGCGATGATGTCGGTGGGCTTGAGCCCCACCTGGTTGAGCCCGCGCACCAGGGTCTGCAGGTCGGAGCCGCCGAGCACCGCGAGCTTGCCCTGTTCCTCGCGGGCCGCGACTTCCGTGCGCGGCACCACCGTGGTCTGGCCGTTGGAGAAGGGCGCGGGCTGCGACACCTCCGGCGTCTCGGTGACCCGCACCGTGAGGTTGCCGTGGGTGACCGCCACCGTGGAGATCTGCACGTTGCGGCCGATCACCACCGTGCCGGTGCGCTGGTCGACCACGACCCGGGCCGGCACGTCGGGCTGGATCGTCAGGTCGCCGATCTCGGCGACGAGGCGCGGCAGGATCATGTCGCGCGGGCGCTGGAGCACCACCGAGCGCTGGTCGCGGGGGCTCGCGATGCGGCGGCGGAAGCGGCCGACCGCGTAGGTGTTGATCGCGTCGGCCACCATCGTGGCGGTCTTGAAGTCGGGGTTCTTCAGCTCGAAGATCAGCTCCGGCAGGTCGCGGAACGCGCCCGGCACCTCGCGCTCGATCAGCGCACCGTTCGGGATGCGGCCGGCGGTCGGCACGCCCTGCGTCAGCTGCTCGGCCTGGCCCTGAGCCGAGAAGCCGGAGACCGCGAGCGGCCCCTGCGCGGCGGCGTAGACGTTGCCGTCGCCGCCGGAGAGGGGCGTCATCAGCAGGGTGCCGCCGCGCAGCGAGGTCGCATCGCCCAGCGAGGTCACCGTCACGTCGATGCGCGAGCCGGCACCGACGTAAGGCGGCAGGTCCGCCGTCACCATCACGGCGGCGACGTTGCGGGTGCGCAGGCGCGCGTCGCGCACGTTGATGCCCATCCGGTCGAGCATCGATTGCAGCGACTGCTCGGTGAACTGGGCGTTGCGCAGGGTGTCGCCGGTGCCCTGCAGGCCGGTGACGAGGCCGTAGCCGACGATCTGGTTGTCGCGCACGCCCTTGAGGGTCGCGACGTCCTTGATCCGGGCGAAGCCGCCGCTGGCGATCACGGGGGCCGCGGCGCGCGCGGGTAAGACCGGCGCGACGTCGAGCCCCATCACGAGGACCAGCGCCAGGACGAGGCCGGCCCGGACGGTGCGGAGGGCGGCCCGCATCAGAACCCGCCGATCTTGATGCGGCCGTCCGCCGTCACGGTGCCGAGCACGATGCGGTTGGTGTCGGTGTTGCGCACCCGGATGGTCTCGCCGAGGCCGCCATTCTGCAGCGGCGAGCCGACCGCCGTGATGACGAGGCCGTTCTCCTCGAAGATCATCTGGGTCGGCGCGCCGCGGCTGACGAGGCGCGGATCGTCGACGGCGTTGACCGGCACCGGCTCGCCCGGCAGCAGCATCCGGCGGGCGGTGCGCCCGACGACGGCGAGCGGCGCGTCGATCACCGCCGCGCGCGCCCGATAGGTCGTCGGATAGGCCTGGAGCCGCAGCATCGACTCCTTGATCGTGTCGCCCGGATAGATCGTCACGGTCGGCACCGGCAGCATCATCTCGGTTCCCGCGAGGGCGGCGGGCGAGTCGGCGGGCGACGGGGCCGGCGCGGCCACGCCGAGAACGGCCGGGACGCACAGGCCGACCAGCGCCAGGAGAAGGCGGGAGAGCCGAAGACGGGAGTGCCGGAGGAGGGAACGCATGGATGTGTCGCGCCGGGAGGAGGGGCGCCGCCGGGTCCGGCGGCGTGGCAGTCTCACCGAGGCCGGGGTCGGGACGACCCCGGCTCTAGAGCGCTTCACGATTACGCTGCAATCGCGAAGCTTCTCTAGGTCTTTGATTTTGCCGCATTTTCTGCGACGAACCGGTATCCACTTCGTCGGAAAATGCTCTAAGCAGATTTCGCAAAAAGTGGCCACCGGTTTTGCGATAAAAACCTGCGACAAAACAAGAAGCTGAGCGGACGAAGCGTTGGCCTGCCAACGCAAGTCTGCTTAGCGGATTCCCTTGGAGATCGTGCTCGCCATCTCGTCGACGGCCTGGATCACCTTGGAGTTCATCTCGAACGAGCGCTGGGCGGTGATCAGGCTGGTGATCTCCTTGACCGGATCGACGTTCGACCCTTCGAGGTAGCCCTGCTGGAGCTTGCCGTAGCTCGCATCGCCCGGGTTGCCGATCACCGCCGCGCCCGAGGCCGGGGTCTCGCGGTAGAGGCCGTTGCCGAGGGGCTCCAGCCCCGACTCGTTGGCGAAGTTGGCGATGGTGATCTGGCCGATATTCTGCTGCGCCACCTGGCCGTCGATCTTGGCGTAGACTTGGCCCGACTGGTTGATGGTGATCTCGGTGGCGTTGTTCGGAATCAGGATCGCCGGATCGACCGTGTAGCCCTCCAGCGTGACGAGCTGGCCGGTGGCGTTCTTGTTGAAGGCGCCGGCGCGGGTGTAGTTGATCTCGCCGCTCGGGCTCGTGATCTGGAAGTAGCCGCGGCCGTTGATGGCGAGATCGAGCTGGTTCGCCGTGTTGGTGAGCTGGCCCTGGCGGTGCAGGTTGCGGATCGCCGCGGCGCGCACGCCGAGGCCGAGCATCGCGCCCTCGGGGACCGCCTCCTGGCCGGACTGGTTCGGCACGCCCTGCTGCCGCTCGGCCTGGTAGAGCAGGTCGGTGAACTCGGCCCGCGCCCCCTTGAACCCGGTGGTGTTCAGGTTGGCGATGTTGTTGGCGATGACTTCGAGGTTGAGCTGCTGGGCGGACATGCCCGTGGCGGCGACGGCGAGCGCTCTCATCTTAACAAGTCCTCAGATCGCCATGCGGCTCAGTTCGAGATAGGCGGCCACGACCTTGTCGCGGATGGCGACCGCGGTCTGCAGGCTCTGCTCGGCGGACATCACCGCCTCGACCACCTGCTGCGTCGAGGCCTTGCCCTGGATGCCGGCGATCGAGGCGGCCTCGCCGGCGCGCAGGTCGTTGCGCACGCCGCTCGCGAAGCTCGCCATGATCTGCCCGAAATCGGTGGGCGCGGCAGCCTCGACGCCCGGGAAGCCGGCGCCGGTCACGGAAGGGAGCACCGCCCGCTGGACGGAGGCGGCGGCCTCGGGACGGGCGGATGCGGCGGCCCGGTCGAAGGCCGAGAGGGTGAGGGCCTCGATCATCGGATGCTCATGTCCTCAGGAGGTCGATCACGCTGGCCACCATCGCGCGGGCCTGCTTGATCACCTGCAGATTGGCTTCGTAGGAGCGGTTGGCCTCGCGCATGTCGGCCATCTCGATCAGGGCATTCACGTTCGGCAGCTTGACGTTGCCGTTCTGGTCCGCCGCCGGGTTGCTCGGGTCGTGCTCGACCCGGAACGGGGTCCTGTCGGTGTCGATGTCGCGCACCTTGACCGAGGCGGCGCCGACCGCCCGGTCGAGCTCGGCCTTGAAGGTGACGGTCTTGCGCGCATACGGGTCGGCGCCCGGCTCGGCCCCGGTCGACTGGGCGTTGGCGAGGTTCTCCGACACCACCCGCATGCGCAGGGACTGGGCCTCGAGGCCCGCACTCGCGAGGCGGGAGGCGGCGAGCAGGGGGTCGATCACGATCCGCTCCTCACGGCCGACATCAGCATGCGGTGGAAGCTGCGCACCACCCCGACATCGAGGTTGTGCTGGCGCGACACCTCGCTCGCCTTCAGCATCTCCTGCTCCAGGCTGACGCTGCTGGAGGTCTCGAGCACGTCCCAGCCGGACTTGTCGGGGCGGACCGACACCCCGAGGCCCGGGGCGTTGAGATGGGCCTGCGCGGTCTGCGCCATGTCAGTGCCGCCGGCGCGGGCCAGCACCTGGGCGAAGGGCACGACGTCCCGGGCCTGGTAGCCCTGGGTGTTGGCGTTGGCCACGTTGCCGGCGATCGTCGACTGGCGCACCGACAGGTAGCCGGTATGCATCGAGGCGAGATCGAACAGGTAGAGCCCCGTCACGCGATTCCCCCCATGCCTGCCACTCCTTGAGTCCTGTGCCGAAACGACCCGACGCCCGGGCCCTGCCGCGTAACCGAGGATTTAGAAGCGCTACCTTGCCCGAGGCTGGCGGAGCTTGCGGGGCTCGCCGGGCGCCTGTCCGATCGGGGCTGTCAGGGGAAAGGAGAGCGCGGGCCTTCTCGTTCGAGAGGTTTCCACGGGTCGTTCTGCACCCGACGAGGATGCAAGCAGCACCGTCGCACCCGCGCCTTGACAGGAGCGGCCACTCACCGGCACTGGCGCTGGGTACCCGTCCGCCTCCCATCTCCACGCGATGTTTCCGGCCATGCTCCCGGCCCTGCTGCCCTCCGCGCCGGTCTTCCTCCCGGTCCAGGCCCGCTACGCGGGCGGGGCGGGGCCGGGCGCGCGCGAGGGCGAGCACGCGATCACCGCCAACAACCGCTGGTCCCGGGTGCAGCTGACCTTCCGCCACCTGCCGGCGGGGGCCTGGTGCTGCCTGGAGGCCCGCCTCGCCTGGGCGGCCGAGGAGGAGGGGGGCCAGGCCCTCGACTTCGCCCTCGCGGGCTTCGACTTCCTGGCCGCCGACGGGTCGAGCCTCGATCTCGACGCCGTGCCGGGCCTCGCCCGCACCCTGCTCGATCCGCACAGCGCCTGGATCGCCGGGCCGGCCTGCCAGCCCGCCGGGACCGAGCTCGTCCGGATGGCCCCGGTGCGGCTGGCCTTCGGGGTGCCGCCACAGGCGCGCGGCCTCGCGCTCACCCTGCGCTCCTGGCGCAACACCGAGGGTTTCACGATCGCCGAGCCGCGCCTGCGCCCCGGCGCGCCCTTACGCGAGGGCGCCTTTCGCCGCCGCCGCCTCGGGCCGCAGCCGGAGCCCCAGCGCCACGGCCTCGTTCCCGGCCTCGGCCTCGTGGTGCGCGGGCAGATCCACGCCGCGCGGCCCGACGAGCACGCCGCGCGGGTGAGCCTCGTCTACCGCGACCGCGACGGGGCGGAGATCCCGCCGCCCTATCCGGGCACCGTCGCGGTGCCGGGCCTCGGCGCGAGGCCGGGCAGCGAGGAGCAGCCGGGGCTCGGCGCGGCGATCAACCTCCCGGCCCAGCCGCAGGCGCGCCGCTTCACCCTCGACCTGGAGCCGCCGCCGGGCGCGGTCTCCCTCGATCTCGGCTTCTGCACCTGGGAGGAGGAGGGCGAGCGACTGCCCGCCGTGGAGGTCGTCGGCCCCCCGGAGGTGGCGCTGGAGGACCGCTTCCGGCTCGAGAGCCTGTGCGGCGACGACCTCCTCGACGCCCCGGGCTTCCTCGCCCGTCTCTCGGCCCGGCTCGGGCGCGATCCCGGGGCCGAGGCCGCCTGGATCCCCGGCCCCGGGGAGGCCGGCAGCGCCGCGCTGCCGCTCGCCCGCGCCCGCTCCCTGCGGGGCGAGGCCGAGCGCCTCGTCGGCGTGAGGCCCGACGGCGGCCTCACCTTGCGCCTCGCCGGCTGCCCGGACTGGCCCCTGCCGGAGAATCCGGCCTTCGACGAGGACCCGTTCCGGGCGGCACCCGCCCGCGCCATCCCGTGGCGCCTCGCCTACCACTCCCTCGCCTGGCTCCTGGCGCTGGCCGAGGCGGCGCCGGCGCGCGCGCTGGCCCTGGCGCAGGCCTGGTCGCGGGCCAACCCCTGGGGCCAGCCGGCCGACCCCCTGAGCCTGCATCCGGCGGCTTTGCCGGCCCGGGCCGAGGTCTGGATCGGCCTCCTCGCCCTGCCGGGGGCCGGGGCGGCGGCGCCGCTCCTGACCGGGGAGGCGGTGCGGCACGGCTTCGCCCTGGCGGAGATCGTCGGGCAGAACACCTTCGGGCAGAGCCTGCACCAGCTCCAGGCCGCCGCGGCGCTCCTGGCGCTCGCCCGCGCCCTGCCGCGCCTGCCGTTCTCGGGCCACTGGGACGGCCTTGCCCGCGAGAGCCTGCGCGCGGGCGTGCCGGCGCTCCTGCCCGAGGACGGGCGCTTCCCGGATTCCTCGCTCCACCGCCGCCTCGACCTCGTCACCCTTGGGCGGGCGCTGCGGGACACCCTCGGCGAGGCCGCGCCCGGCCCCCTCGTCGCCGCCCGGACGGACGCGGTCCTGTCGGACCTCGCCGGCCTCCTCGATCCCGGCGGGCGGCTGCCGCCCTTCGGCGAGGTCTTTGCCGGCACCGACGATGCGGGCTGGATCGCGCGGCTGCGCGGCGGCGGGCTCGTGGCGCAGCGCCCGGCCGCCCAGCCCGGCGCGACCGCCTCTTCGACCCTGCGCCCCGACGGCCTGTCGGCCCGCCACGAGGCCGGGCGCGGCTGGGCCCATTTCGCCTGCACCTTCGCCGAGACCTCGCCCCAGGGCCACGCCGACTGCACCTCCTACGTCTACGCGGCGGGGGCGACGCGCTGGATCGTCGAGGCCGGCGGTTCGGAGCAGGTCGAGACCGGGGGCGCGCGCCACTACCTGCTCTCTTCCCGCGCCCACAACGTCGCGGCGATCGAGGGGCGCGAGCCGGTGGCCGGGGGGGGCGTCCACCGCGGCAGCCTGGCGCTGCCCGGCGCCACCGCCCACGCGATCGAGACCACCGTTCACGGGCCGGGCTGCCGCCACCTGCGGGTCTTCGTGCTGCCGCACGACCTGTCGGGCCTCGCGGTGATCGACCGCTTCACCCAGGACGAGGGCGGGCTCCTGACCTTCCGCGGCCTCGCCCATCTGGCGCCCGAGACCCTGGTCGCCGTCGAGGGGCCGCGCCGGGTGCAGGCCCGCCAGGGCGGCCGGCGCCTCGGCCTGGTTCCCTTCGCGATCGCCGGCCGGGCGGCCGGCCTGGAGGCGGTGATCGGCCACGGCGACCGGCCCGGCACGCTGCAGGGGTTCGTCGCCGGCCGTCCCGGCAGCCTCGAACCCGCCTGCACCCTGCGCTACGCGGTCTCGGGCCGCGGCACCGTCTGCGGCGGCCTCCTGATGGCGGTCGACGGCCCGGCGGAGGATTCCCTGGCACGGGTGCTGGCGCGGGAGGAGCTGGGGCGGTTCGTGATGGGAGGCTGAGGATCGCGTGACGCGGGAGCGTGCCTCGCGTCGAGCGAGTGGTGTTCACAACCTCCGCGGTCATCCCGGGTTCTCGACTGCGTCGAGCCCCGGGACGACGAAGAGGATTATCGTCGTCCCGGGGCAAACGGCCGCAACGACAGTGAAACGACGTTTTCCTCCACCCTTTCATCCGCGAAAAAATTTCCACGTTCCAGCGGGAACACGGGCGGGTCCCGGCCATTCGCCCCGGTGCCTCTGGGTCACGCGGCACGAGGGGAGGGCGCTCGCCGTTCCCCGGCCGTCGGGCCCACCCCCTCTCGCCCGAGCCTCTTCCCCGATGCACGATCCGGACGCGCGTCCCTACCAGCCCATCGAAGCCTACGGCCTCATCAGCAACTGCCACGGCTGCGCCCTCGTCGCCCGCGACGGCTCGATCGACTGGGCCTGCCTCGACCGGTTCGATGCGCCCCCGGTCTTCTCCCGCCTGCTCGACCGCCGGCGCGGCGGCTTCTTCGCGCTGGCGCCCGAGGGACCGTTCGAGAGCGCCCGGCTCTACCTGCCGGGCACCAACATCCTCGAGACCACCTTCACCTGCGCCGCCGGAGCGGCGACGGTGCACGACTTCATGCTCGCGCCCGAACCGGGCCGGGTGCTGCCCTGCCTGGTGCGCCTGGTCTCGGGCGTATCGGGCGAGGTTCCGATGCGGGCGGTCTACCGGCCCCTGGCGGGCTTCTCGAAGACCTTTTCCGCGCTCGAGGCGGTCCCGGGCGGCGTCGGCGCCGCGGGGCTGCCCGACCTGATCGCCGATCTGCCGGTCGCGATCGAGGGATCCGATGCGGTGGCACGGTTCACCGTCGCGCATGGAGGCGAGCAGGCCTTCGCGCTCTATCCGGGCGGGGCGACGGAGCGCGATTCCCTCCACCCCCGTGCGCTGATGGAGACCGCACGGAGGGCCTGGACCGGCTGGTCGGCAGGGGCGGCCTATGACGGGCCGCTCAGCGACCAGCTCCTGCGCAGCGCGCTGACTCTCAAGGCCCTGACCTACGCGCCCTCGGGCGCCATCGTGGCGGCGGCCACCACCTCGCTGCCGGAGGAGATCGGCGGCATCCGCAACTGGGATTACCGGTTCTGCTGGATCCGCGACGCCTGCCTGTCCTTCTACGTGCTGAAGAAGTTCGGCATGGTGGCGGAGGCGGAGGCGTTCTTCCGCTTCGTCGGCAGCCTCGCCGAGCGCGACGAGGGGGGCCTGCGCCCCCTCTACGCCATCGCCGGCGAGACCGACCTGACCGAGCACGAGGCCGCCCATTTCGAGGGCTGGCGCGGCAGCGCCCCGGTCCGCTACGGCAACGAGGCGGCCGAGCAGCACCAGAGCGACGCCTACGGGCAGGTGCTCGACCTGCTGCACCTGTACCGGAGCCTCGGCGGCACGATCCCCGAGGCGATGGCGCGCCAGGCGGTGCGCCTCGCCGATTTCGCCGCGGCCCACTGGCACGAGACGGATGCCGGCCTGTGGGAGCCGCGCAAACCCGAGGAGCACTACCTGCACGCCGCGATCATGAACTGGGTCGCGGTCGACCGCGCGATCCGGCTGTTCGGCGAGCGGCCGCACTGGTGCGCGGCGCGGGACGCCATCGTCGCCCGGGTCAACGGCGAGGGGGTGCACGAACGGGACGGCTACTACCCGCAATATATCGGCGGCGACGATCCCGACGCCGCTCTCCTGATCGCCCCGATGGTCGGCTTCCCGGTCGACGAGGCGGTGTTGTCCCGCACGGTCGAGGTGGTGATCGCGCGCCTCGGCCACGGTCCGCTCGTCTACCGCTACCGCAACGACGACGGTTTGCCGGGCCACGAGGGCACCTTCCTGATCTGCGCCTTCTGGCTCGTCGACGCCCTCGTCTGGCTCGGCCGGACCGAGGAGGCGCAGACCCGCTTCGACGCCTTGCGCGCGCTGCAGAACGACCTCGGCCTCTACGCCGAGGAGGTGGCGGAGGACCGCACCTTCCTCGGCAACTTCCCGCAGGCCTTCAGCCACCTCGCCTTCATCCACAGCGCCCTCGTCCTCGACCTCGCGGCCCAGGGCGGCCGGGCGGCGGTGGCCGGCACCTACGCCGACCGCACCTTGCGCGAGACGCGCTGGCGCCGGGTGCCGTGGATCGTGCCGCCGGCGCCTCCGGCCTAACACGAGGACTTCCCGAAGATACTCCCTCGGCGACGACCCGCGCGGCGATTAACCTGATCTTGAACGAGCATCGGGCATCTCCGACGGGCTCGCCGAAGGACATTGCGGACACGGTCATGATCAAGGGACTCGGTCGGACAGGCTTGGCCGTCGTGCTCGCCCTGGCATCCTTCGGTCCGGCACGGGCCGGGGACGCGCAGGCCGCCGCACCGATCACGAATCAGATCACCTGGTCTGTCTATGACGCCGCGCCGTTCATGATGACCGAGGGTCCGGACCGCGACGCCGGCATCTTCGACCGGATCCGCGGCCTGCTGAGCGCCCGGCTGACCGGCTACATCCATTCCACGCTGACGGTTCCATTTCCGCGCATCGTCACCTCGCTCAAGAACGGCGAGGAATGGTGCTTCGTCGGCGGCGTGAGGACACCCGAGCGCGAGGCCTTCGCGGTGTTCTCGCGGCCGGTGGCGATGTTCTACCCGCTGCGCGTCGTGATCCACGTCCCCCAGCGCGCCCGCTTCGCAGGCCTGGAGCCCCTGTCCCTGCGCGGCCTGCTGAGCGAGCACCGCGACCTGCGCACCAGCATGCTGCGCAACCGCGCCATGGCCCCCGCCGTCGACGCGCTGCTGCGGCAATACCCGCCGGGCCAGACCCATTCGGAGTTCGGCGAGGCGTTCCGGATGCTGCTGAACGACCGGCTCGACTACCTCGTCGAGTTCTCCAGCATCGCGGCCTACAACGCCCGCCAGCTCGGCCGGCCGGACGCCTTCCTGGGCCTGCCCTTCGCGGAGGGGCCGGAGCCGGTCTTCGCCCGGGTGATGTGCGCCGGTACGCCCTGGGGGCGCGAGGTGGTGGCGCGCATCGACGCGGTGCTGGCGGAGGAGCGGCCCGGCCCGGCCTATCGCGGCATCGTCGAGGCCTGGACGGCGCCGGAGGACCTGCCGCGGATCCGCGCCGTCTACGACGACTTCCTGGCGAGCGACTGAGCGCGGCTCACGCCGCCAGCGCCGCCTCTCGCGTCGGGCGGTTCCCGGTCGAGCGATCCTTGCCCGAACGATTCTCGGTCGAGCGTTCCTGCGTGACGAACGGCTCGACCCAGACCCGCCGTCCCGTCAGGTCGTGCACGCTCACCCGCCACTCGGTCCAGTCGCCGGCGCCGAGGCTCTGCATCGCCGCCTCGGCGACCGCGCGGGCGCGGCGGGCGAGGGCGGCCGGGCCGCGGACCGGCGCGCCCTCGGCATCGAGGATGCACTCGGACCCGTTGGTGCAGTGGAAGCGGTAGTGCGTCATGCCGGTCCCCTCTCGCCCATCCTCTGTCCCCATCCCCGCCCGGCGCGGCGGCGATGCCCGACAGCGGTTAATGTTCACTATATGTTCTAAATCCGCAATCCGACCAAGGGTAGGGGCGCGATGCCGCATCCCGTTCACCCGCCCTTCGGGTCCCGCCCCGACCTCCGGGCCCGGCTGAAGAGAAGGCTCGCCGTCGGCCCGAAACCCTGCCAGTCTCAAGGGTGACGGCGCGCGAAACCCCGGCGGGAGACTCCATGTCCGGCCTCTTCGATCCCATCCTGAACTGGCGATTGCTGCCGGGCTCGCACACCTTCCCGGGCCCGGATGGCGGCACCTGCATCAACGAGGCGGCTCTGGTGGCGGCGGGCCTGCCCTACCGGGCGATCCGCTCCTCGGCGGATTGCCCGCCCTGCTTCTCGGGCCCGCTCGCCACCTATGCGCTGGGCCTCAACGACGCGATGCCGGATGCCGAGCGCCCGCGCCTGATGGCCTTCGTGCTGCGCCTCGCCGGCTCCGCCGACTCGGACGCCGTGGAGGCGGAGCGCACCGCCCACCTCGTGGGCGAGGGTGTGCGCCGCCTGCTGCCGCCGGTCCTGGAACGGGCCGGGCTGGTGCAGCACGCCGCCGCCTGCCGGGCGGCCCCGGATCTGGGGATCGCGGTGACGGTCGCCCGCCACGCCGCCTGGTCGGCCGGCTCGCTCGCCGAGGCGGCCGGCCGCCAGGGCACCTGGGTGCGCGGCGCCCGGGCGGCGGCGGCGGCGCGCGCGGCCCTCTTCGCCGCCGAGATCGATCCCCGCACCGCCGCCGACGCGGTCGAGGCCGCCGCCCTGTTCTGGCCAGGGGCCTGGGCCGAGGCGGTGGAGATCCTCGACGGAGCCCTGAGCATCGGCCGACAGGCGCCGCCGCTCGGCATCGCGGAGGCGGGGATGCGCCTGGAGGCCGCGAAGGCGGCGCGGCGCGAGCGGGCTCACGCCGCGGGATGAGGGCGCGTCAGCGCCCGCGATACGCCGCCAGGATCCGCGCCCCCTCCGGCCCGGTCTCCCTCTCCCAGGCCGCCACGGCCGCCGCGCCGGCCTTGGCGAGGGCCTCCGTGATCGAGGGCGCGGGCGGATCGGCGATGACGACGCCGTTCTGGCGCATGCGCGAAAAGTTCTCGTCGAGGCGGGTGCGGATCGCCGCCCATTGGCGCGCCTCGGTCTCGGCGGCGGCCGCGTCGACGGCCCGGCGCACGGCCTCCGGCAGGGCGTCGTAGGCGGAGGCGGAGACCACGGCGATCGAGACCGGCATCGCGTACTGCACCGCCGTGAAGTGCGGCAGCTGCTCCCACAGGCGGCGCCCGACCCCGCCATCGCCGGAGGAGAGCATCGCGTCGACGGCGCCGGCCTTCACCTGCGGGATCGCGTCTGCCTGGGACAGGTTGACGGCCTGTGCGCCGGCCGCCGCGAGCACCGCCGTCGAGGTGGCGTCGTAGGTGCGGATCTTGAGCCCCTTCAGGTCGTCGGCGCCGGCGAGGGCGCGGCGCGACCAGATCCCCGACGGCGCCCAGGGCGTGACGTAGAGCAGCCGCTGGCCTTTCGCGGCGAGCGCCCGCGCGTAGGCCGGCCGGGCGATCTCCGCC